>NZ_AGBF01000343.1 GCF_000225525.1 Streptomyces zinciresistens K42
CCAGGAGTCGCGGGGCGCCGGCGCGCGGGGCGGGAGCGCGGCCTGCGCCGCGGCGCGCGCCCGGACCACCGCCAGGGCGGCGGCCAGCTCCTCCGGTGTCGGGTTGCCCCGCAGGACCTTGATGTTCATGGCGGCTCCTAGAGGGGGATGTTGCCGTGCTTCTTCGGGGGCAGCGACTCCCGCTTGCTGCGCAGCTGGCGCAGGCCCCGCACGAGGTGCAGCCGGGTGTCGGACGGCATGATCACCGCGTCGACGTAACCGCGCTCGGCCGCGACGTAGGGGTTGAGGAGCGCGTCCTCGTACTCCTGGATCAGCCGCGCCCGCACCGCCTCCGCGCTCTCGGCGGCCCCGGTGTCCTTGTCGCCCGCCTCCGCGAGGGTGCGGCGGTGCAGGATGTTCACCGCGCCCTGGGCGCCCATCACCGCGATCTGCGCGGTCGGCCAGGCGAGGTTGAGGTCGGCGCCCAGGTGCTTGGAGCCCATGACGTCGTAGGCGCCGCCGAACGCCTTGCGGGTGATGACGGTGATCAGCGGGACCGTCGCCTCGGCGTAGGCGTAGATCAGCTTGGCGCCGCGCCGGATGATGCCGTCGTGCTCCTGGTCGACACCCGGCAGGAAGCCGGGCACGTCGACGAAGGTGACGACCGGGACGTTGAAGGCGTCGCAGGTGCGCACGAAGCGCGCGGCCTTCTCGCTGGCCTGGATGTCGAGGCAGCCCGCGAACTGCATCGGCTGGTTGGCGACGATGCCCACCGGGCGGCCCTCGACCCGGCCGAAGCCGGTGAGGACGTTCGGCGCGAACAGCGGCTGCGTCTCGAAGAACTCGGCGTCGTCCAGGACGTGTTCGATCACCGTGTGCATGTCGTACGGCTGGTTCGCGCTGTCCGGCACGATCGTGTCCAGCTCGCGGTCCTCGTCGTTGACGGCGAGGTCCGCCTCCTCCGGGAACGCCGGGGGCTCGGACAGGTTGTTGGACGGCAGGTACGACAGCAGCTGCTTGACGTACTCGACGGCGTCCTTCTCGTCGCCCGCCATGTGGTGCGCCACGCCGGACGTCGCGTTGTGGGTGCGGGCGCCGCCCAGCTCCTCGAACCCCACGTCCTCGCCGGTGACGGTCTTGATGACGTCCGGGCCGGTGATGAACATGTGCGAGGTCCGGTCGACCATGACCGTGAAGTCGGTGATGGCGGGGGAGTAGACCGCGCCGCCCGCGCACGGGCCCACGACCAGGCTGATCTGCGGGATCACCCCGGAGGCATGGGTGTTGCGGCGGAAGATCTCGCCGTACGCGCCGAGCGAGGCCACGCCCTCCTGGATGCGGGCGCCGCCGGAGTCGTTGATGCCGACAACGGGGCAGCCGGTCTTCAGCGCGAAGTCCATCACCTTGACGATCTTCTGGCCGTAGACCTCGCCCAGGGCGCCGCCGAAGACGGTGAAGTCCTGCGAGAACACGGCCACCGGGCGGCCGTCGACCGTGCCGTAGCCGGTGACGACGCCGTCGCCGTAGGGACGGTTGTGCTCCAGGCCGAAGTCGGTGGAGCGGTGCCGCGCGAACTCGTCGAGCTCGACGAAGGAGCCCTCGTCGAGCAGCAGCCCGATCCGCTCACGGGCCGTCAGCTTGCCCTTGGCGTGCTGCTTCTCGACGGCGCGTGCGGAGCCGGCGTGCGTCGCTTCCTCGATGCGGCGCCGGAGGTCCGCGAGCTTTCCCGCGGTGGTGTGGATGTCGATCCCTCGGGTCTCTTGGATCTCGTGACGCTCTTCCGGCTCGGACATCGGGATGCGGCTCCCTGCCTGCTCAAAAGGGGGGACGGTTACTCATCCGTAGAGTAGTGGGGGGCTCACGCGTCAGCAGTGCGGCGTTTCACACACCTAGGGTGGCTTGCATGACGCCGCGAGATGCCTCAGACGACAACCGCTGGTCCGACCTGGACCGCCCGCCGCTCAACCCCGCGGCGCTGCGACGCGGGCTGGTGCGCGAGGGCGGGCTGTGGCGCGAGGTGCAGGTGGTGCGGCGCACCGGATCCACCAACACCGACCTGGTGGCCCTCGCGACCGAGGGCAGGGCGTCCGAGGGCGCGGTCCTGGTCGCCGAGGAGCAGACCGCGGGCAAGGGCCGCCTGGACCGCACCTGGTCCGCGCCCGCCCGCTCCGGGCTCTTCTTCTCCGTCCTGCTCACCCCCGCCGAGGTGCCGGTGACCCGCTGGGGCTGGCTGCCGCTGCTCACGGGCGTCGCCGTGGCCACCGGACTGGCGCGCGCGGCGGGCGTCGACACGGCACTCAAGTGGCCGAACGACCTGCTGGTGACCGTGGGCGGCGAGGAGCGCAAGGCGGGCGGCATCCTCGCGGAGCGGGCCGGGAGCGGGGGCGTGGTCATCGGGGTCGGCATCAACGTCACGCTGCGCGCGGAGGAGCTGCCGGTGCCCCGGGCGGGCTCGCTGGCGCTCGCCGGGGCGGTGAGCACCGACCGGGACCCGCTGCTGCGCGGCATCCTGCGGTCGCTGGAGGACTGGTACGGGCGCTGGCGGGCCGCGGCCGGCGACCCGGTCGTCAGCGAGCTCCAGGAGACGTACGCGGCCGGGTGCGCCACCCTGGGGAGGACCGTGCGGGCGGAGTTGCCCGGGGACCGCTCGATCACCGGTGAGGCGGTCGCCCTCGACGGCGACGGACGGCTGGTCCTGGCGACCGGGGACGGTCTTCAGGAGCCCGTCGGTGCGGGCGACATCGTGCATCTGCGATCGGCCTGAGGCGCGGAACGGGCAGGTCGGCGACGGCTCGGGCGCTCGGGAGTGGCGTGGCCCACACCTGCCGTAAAGTGAGGGCCGGTCGATTACCGACCGCGGCAGATCGGAAGGGCAGCAGGCGTGACCGTCGACGACACGGGCTCCGGCGCGGGCGAGGACGGCCGGGTGGACCCCCCTGCCGCCGAGCCCGGCGAGGATCCGCTCGCCCTGCGCCTGGAACAGCTCATCCTCGGCGCGGAACGGCGCTACACCCCGTTCCAGGCGGCCCGCAGCGCGGGTGTCTCCATGGAGCTGGCGTCCCGGTTCTGGCGGGCCATGGGCTTCGCCGACATCGGGCAGGCCAAGGCGCTGACCGAGGCCGACGTGCTGGCGCTGCGGCGGCTCGCCGGTCTGGTCGAGGCGGGGCTGCTCAGCGAGGCCATGGCCGTGCAGGTGGCCCGGTCGACCGGGCAGACCACGGCGCGGCTCGCGGAGTGGCAGATCGACTCCTTCCTGGAGGGTCTGACCGAGCCTCCCGAGCCGGGGATGACCCGGACCGAGGTCACCTATCCGCTGGTGGAGCTGCTGCTGCCCGAGCTGGAGGAGTTCCTGGTCTACGTCTGGCGGCGCCAGCTGGCCGCCGCGACCGGCAGGGTCGTCCAGGCCGCCGACGACGAGGAGATGGTCGACCGGCGCCTGGCCGTCGGCTTCGCCGACCTCGTCGGCTTCACCCGGCTGACCCGCCGTATGGAGGAGGAGGAACTCGGCGAGCTGGTCGAGGCATTCGAGACCACGGCGGCCGACCTGGTCGCCGCGCACGGCGGCCGGCTGGTCAAGACGCTCGGCGACGAGGTGCTCTACGCGGCCGACGACTCGGGGGTCGCGGCCGAGATCGCGCTGCGGCTCATCGAGACGATGGCCAACGACGAGACCATGCCGGAGCTGCGGGTCGGCATCGCGTTCGGCACGGTGGCCACCCGGATGGGCGATGTCTTCGGTACGACCGTGAATCTCGCCTCCCGGCTGACGTCGATAGCGCCGCGTGACGCCGTCCTCGTGGACAGTGCGTTCGCCGAGGAGCTCATCCGGCTGGGCGAGGCGCCCGCGTCGGAGGCGGAGGCGGCGGAGGCCGCGGCCGCCGCCGAGAAGGAGGGCGAGGACGCGCCGGTCTACCGCTTCGCGCTCCAGCCGATGTGGCAGCGCCCGGTCCGGGGGCTCGGCGTCGTGGAGCCGTGGCTCCTGACACGCCGGCCGTCGGGGGACGGCTGAGCCGGCCGGGCGGCGGGGTGTAGCCGCTCCGGCCGACGCGCCCCGCGCCGCCGCCCGAGTCGGGTCCCGCCGGCGGGCGGGCGGGCGGGGGCGCACCGCGGCTG
>NZ_AGBF01000342.1 GCF_000225525.1 Streptomyces zinciresistens K42
GATGACGCGCCCGGCCTCCGGCAGCCACCCCGCCGCCCGCACGCGCGCGTAGGGGCCCGCTGATGGAGGAGACGCCGGCGTCCTGGGCGCCCGCGCGCGTACGGGGGCACCTGTCCCGGCGTACCGTCCCTGCACGTGCCCGCCCCGCGCCCGCGCGCGTACGGGGGCACACACCGACGGTCCGCCCGCACGCGCGCGTACCGGCGGGGCGCCCGCGCCCGGTACACGGACGCCGGTGCGGAAACGCGTTTCACGGCCACCCGCCCGCGCCCCATAGGATTGGCACCGGTCGTCGCCGTTCCGCACCCGCGACGGTGCGGCCGGCCCCGGCCACAACACACGCACTCACCCAGAGGATCGCTGCATGCCTGGCATCACGCGCGAGGAGGTCGCCCACCTCGCCCGGCTGGCGCGTCTGGAGCTGAAGCCCGAAGAGCTCGACCACTTCGCAGGCCAGCTGGACGACATCATCGGCGCGGTCGCCCGCGTCAGCGAGGTCGCCGACCAAGACGTACCGCCGACCTCGCACCCGCTCCCGCTGACGAACGTCATGCGGGCGGACGAGGTCCGTCCGTCGCTCACCCCCGAGCAGGCGCTCTCCGGCGCCCCGGCCCAGGAGCAGCGTCGTTTCAAGGTGCCGCAGATCCTGGGGGAGGACTGACCGCCATGACCGACATCATCAAGCTCACCGCCGCCGAGACGGCCGAGAAGATCGCCACCGGCGCGCTCACGGCCGTCCAGGTCACCGAGGCGCACCTCGCCCGCATCGAGGCCGTCGACGAGAAGGTGCACGCCTTCCTGCACGTCGACCGCGAGGGCGCGCTGGCCCAGGCCCGTGCCGTCGACGACAAGCGCGCCCGGGGCGAGAAGCTCGGCCCGCTGGCCGGCGTCCCGCTCGCGCTGAAGGACATCTTCACCACCGAGGGCATCCCGACGACCGTCGGCTCGAAGATCCTCGAAGGCTGGATCCCGCCGTACGACGCCACGCTCACCAAGCGGCTGAAGGCCGCCGACGTGGTCATCCTCGGCAAGACCAACATGGATGAGTTCGCCATGGGCTCCTCCACCGAGAACAGCGCCTACGGCCCGACCGGCAACCCCTGGGACCTCACCAGGATCCCCGGCGGCTCCGGCGGCGGCTCCTCCGCCGCGCTCGCCTCCTTCCAGGCGCCCCTGGCCATCGGCACCGACACCGGCGGCTCCATCCGCCAGCCGGCCGCCGTCACCGGCACGGTCGGCGTCAAGCCGACGTACGGCGCCGTCTCGCGCTACGGCATGGTCGCCTTCTCCAGCTCCCTCGACCAGGGCGGCCCCTGCGCCCGCACGGTCCTGGACGCGGCGCTGCTGCACGAGGTCATCGCCGGGCACGACCCGCTCGACTCCACGTCCATCGACGCCCCGGTCCCGCCGGTCGTCGAGGCCGCCCGCAACGGCAGCGTGCGCGGGATGCGCGTCGGCGTCGTCAAGCAGTTCCGCGGCGAGGGCTACCAGGCCGGCGTCATCCAGCGCTTCGACGAGGCCGTCGAGGTGCTGAAGGAGCTCGGCGCCGAGGTCGTCGAGGTGGACTGCCCGTCCTTCGACCTCGCGCTGTCGGCGTACTACCTGATCGCGCCCTCCGAGTGCTCCTCCAACCTCGCCCGCTTCGACGGCCTGCGCTACGGCGTGCGGACCGGCGACGACGGCACGCACTCCGCCGAGGAGGTCACCTCCCTCACCCGCGAGGCGGGCTTCGGCGCCGAGGTCAAGCGCCGCGTCATGCTCGGCACGTACGCCCTGTCGAGCGGCTACTACGACGCCTACTACGGCAGCGCCCAGAAGGTCCGCACGCTCATCACCCGCGACTTCGAGCGGGCCTTCGAGCAGGTCGACGTCATGGTCTCCCCGACGACGCCGACCACCGCCTTCGCGATCGGCGAGCGCGCCGACGACCCGATGGCGATGTACCTGGCCGACCTGTGCACCATCCCCACCAACCTGGCGGGCAACGCGGCCATGTCGCTGCCCTGCGGTCTGGCTCCCGAGGACAACCTCCCCGTCGGCCTCCAGATCATCGCCCCTGCGATGAAGGACGACCGTCTGTACAAGGTCGGGGCGGCCGTCGAGGCGGCCTTCGTGGAAAAGTGGGGGCACCCGCTGATCGAGGAGGCTCCGTCGCTGTGAGTAAGGCACTGTCCAAGGCCAAGGGCTTCAAGAAGTCCAAGTCCGGCCTGTACCTGTCCATGGCCACCACCGCGTTCGGTGCGGTCACCGTCGCCAAGCAGGCCAAGAAGGCCCGCGTGGAGAGCGACACGCTGCGCCTCGTCGACGCCGCCGTGTCCGCCGCCGCGATCGCCACCGGCCTCGCCATCCTCTACCGCGAGCTGAAGCGGCTGGGCGACGACGACGTCCTGCTGGGCTGAGAGGGAAGTTTCACCGTGACCACCACGACCGACCTGGTGCCGTACGAGGACGCGCTGGCGTCGTACGACCCCGTCATGGGCCTTGAGGTCCATGTCGAACTCGGCACCAGGACCAAGATGTTCTGCGGCTGTTCGACCGAGCTCGGCCAGGACGCCAACACGCAGACCTGCCCCACCTGCCTCGGCCTGCCGGGCGCGCTCCCGGTCGTCAACGCGACCGGCGTCGAGTCCGCGATCAAGATCGGTCTCGCGCTGAACTGCGAGATCGCCGAGTGGTGCCGCTTCGCCCGGAAGAACTACTTCTATCCGGACATGCCGAAGAACTTCCAGACCTCCCAGTACGACGAGCCGATCGCCTTCGACGGCTACCTCGACGTGCAGCTGGAGGACGGCGAGACCTTCCGCGTGCAGATCGAGCGCGCCCACATGGAGGAGGACACCGGCAAGTCCACGCACGTGGGCGGCGCGACGGGCCGTATCCACGGCGCCTCGCACTCGCTGCTGGACTACAACCGCGCCGGCATCCCGCTCATCGAGATCGTCACCAAGCCGATCGAGGGCGCGGGCGAGCGCGCTCCCGAGGTCGCGCGGGCCTACGTCCGCGAGCTGCGCGAGCTCATCAGGGCCCTCGGCGTGTCCGAGGCCCGCATGGAGATGGGCCAGATGCGCTGCGACGTGAACCTGTCGCTGCGCCCGCACGGCACCGAGAAGTTCGGCACCCGCTCCGAGACGAAGAACGTCAACTCGCTGCGGTCCGTGGAGCGCGCGGCCCGCTTCGAGATCCAGCGGCACGCGGCCGTGCTGGACTCCGGCGGCACGATCGTCCAGGAGACCCGCCACTTCCACGAGGACACCGGGTCGACGACCTCGGGCCGCGTGAAGGAGGAGGCCGAGGACTACCGGTACTTCCCCGAGCCGGACCTGGTCCCGGTCGCCCCGTCCCGCGCGTGGGTCGAGGAGATCCGGGCGGGCCTGCCGGAGCTGCCGCTGGCCCGCCGTACCCGGCTGCTCGCGGAGTGGGGCATCACGGCCCTCGACATGCAGGCGATCCTCAACGCCGGTGCCCTGGAGCCGATCGTCGCCACGATCGAGGCCGGTGCCGACGCCGCCTCCGCCCGCAAGTGGTGGATGGGTGAACTCGCCCGCAGCGCCAACGAGTCGGGCACGTCGCCGGACGAACTGGCCATCACCCCGGCCGAGGTCGCCCGGGTGACCGAGCTGGTCGCGAAGGGCGACCTGAACGACAAGCTGGCGCGCCAGGTCATCGAGGGCGTCCTCGCGGGCGAGGGCACCCCGGACGAGGTCGTCGACAGGCGCGGTCTGAAGGTCGTCTCCGACGAGGGAGCCCTGACCACCGCCGTCGAGGAGGCCATCGCCGGCAACCCGGGCGTCGCCGGCAAGATCCGCGGCGGCAAGGTGGCCGCGGCGGGCGCCCTGGTCGGGGCCGTCATGAAGGCGACCCGGGGCCAGGCCGACGCGGCCCGCGTCAAGGAGCTGATCCTGGAGAAGCTGGGCGTCGGCGAGGGCTGAGACCCGGCAGCCGTACACCCCGAGGGGGCCCGCCGACCGCGGCGGGCCCCCTCGGCACGTCCGCCGCGGACCGCCGGCCGTTCCGGCGGGCGCCGCGCGCTACGCTCGCCCGCCATGAGCGGACGTGGTGATTCCGGGCTATCCGCGACCGGGGAGGACCCGCGCGAGGCCGCCGAGGGCAGGCGGGCCGGGGACCCGGGGGCGGACCCGGGGGAGGACCCCGGGG
>NZ_AGBF01000341.1 GCF_000225525.1 Streptomyces zinciresistens K42
GGGAGGGGGTGCCGGGGCGGCGCGGGCGGCGCGGCGCAGTCGCCGCGCCTCGCCGGCCAGGCGCTCGTGGTCGGCCTGGCGGATCAGTTCGGCGGAGCGTATGCGGTACAGCTCGTAGGCGTCCATGGCGGTCCCTGTCTTCCCTGGTGAGAGCCGGGTTCGGCGTCGCTTGCGCGATGCCTCCACCGTGGCCCGCCAGGGGGGTCCGCCACATCGGGAGAGTGCCGCATGTCCGGCGGCGCGCGGGGCCTTAGACGCGGCGAGGGGTCCCGGGCGCCGTCTGAGGGGGTGACGGCGCCCGGGACCCCTCGCTCGGGACCCGCGCGGAGATCAGGGCGCCGAGGGCAGGCCCAGCAGCGCGTCGGTGTACTTGAGGACGGCCAGCAGCAGGCCGATGACGCCGAGGGCGACGCCGCCCCAGGCGACGGACTTGATCCAGACGGGCTGGATCCGGCCGGGCCCGCCGAACGCGGGACGGGCGAGCACGACGACGCCGACGATCAGCGCGATCACGGCGAACATGCCGGCCCACAGCGCGGTGACCTGCCAGGCGTCGCCGTAGACCTCCTTGATCTGGGTCGCCACGCCCGCGTTGGACGCGGTCTGGAGCTGGCCCACGAGGGTCTCGCGGGCGGCGGCGACGGTGCCGATCCAGCCACCGGTCAGGGACACGAGCCCCAGGGCGACGGAGACGACCGCGCCCGCGCCCTCACCCACGGCGGAGGAGTGCTCCCCGGTGGCCTCCGCGGCCGCCGCTTCCTCCTCCTCGTCCAGGGTCTCGTCGGGCTCCGTCACCTCATCGGTGTCGGCGGAGCCAGGAGCATCGGTCGCCTTCACGACGTCCACCTTCTCCTCGTCGTTCTTGGCCTCGGTACCGCGCTCGGCGCCGGTCTCGTCCACTGTCTTCGTTCCCATGTCTCGCACCGTACGGACGCTGTCTGAGAGGTCTCTTAATGATCCCTGTGAGCGGCACGCGCGCGTGCCTCACGCCATTCGGGGGCCAGGATCGACCACACCTCCAGGTCGTGCCGGACTCCACGATAGGGGTAGCTCTCCCTGCGCACTCCATCACGGGTCATGCCGAGGCGACGCGCCACGTTCAGGCTCGGCGTGTTCCCGGCGGAGGCGACCCATTCGACCCGGTGGACGCCCCGGCGCTCGACCGCGAAATCGATGAGCACCCGCACGGCGCGGGTGACGAGCCCGCGTCCGGTGCCCGCGGGCTCCAGCCAGCAGCCGACCTCGCAATTGGCGTTCTCCGCGTCGAAGTTCAGGAACAGCACCCCGCCCACCAGGGTCCCGTCCAGCCACAGCCCGTGCAGGGAGCCGGTGTCGGCGGCGCGCAGATCGGCGTAGCGCTGGAGCGTGGCGCGCGCGGACTCCACGTCGCGGGCCTGGGAGCCGAAGGGGACGTACTGGTTGACGAAGTCCCTGCCGCGCTCCAGATGGGCGAGGAACTCCTCGGCGTTCCAGGGCTCCAGGGGCCGCAGTTCGGCTCCGTCACCCAGCGGTATCGCGTACATCCGGCTTGCGCTCCTCCCGCGCCAGTACGTCCGCCGCCTCGGCGTCCGTGGCGGCGGCCAGCCTCTCATGGGCGGCGCGGGACTCGGGCGGTTCGATGCTGATGCGGGGCATGCGCCGGTCGAGCCAGCGCGGCAGCCACCAGTTGGCGCCGCCGAGCAGGTGCATCAGGGCGGGCACGAGCAGGGTGCGCAGGACGAAGGCGTCCAGGGCGACGGCGGCGGCGAGCGCGATGCCGAACATGGCGATGACCCGGTCGCCGCTGAGGACGAAGGCGAGGAAGACGGAGATCATGATGACCGCGGCGGAGTTGATCACCCGGCTGGTCTCGGCGAGGCCGACGCGGACGGCCCGCCGGTTGTCCCCGGTCTCCAGCCACTCCTCGTACATCCGGCTGACCAGGAAGACCTGGTAGTCCATGGAGAGGCCGAAGAGGACCGACACCATGATCACGGGGAGGAAGGGTTCGATCGGGCCCGCGCGGCCGAGCCCCAGCAGTTCGCTCCCCCAGCCCCACTGGAAGACCGCGACGACGACCCCGAAGGCGGCGGCGACGGCGGCCACGTTCATCGCGGCGGCCTTCAGGGGTATGCCGACCGACCGGAAGGCGAGCAGGAGCAGCAGGCAGCCCAGGCCGATGACGACGCCGACGAAGAGGGGCAGCTTGCCGACGATCACGTCGGCGAAGTCGTCGTATCCGGCCGTCATGCCGCCGACCTGCACGTCGAGCGAGGTGCCGGACTCGGCGCGCGGGAGGACGTCCTCGCGCAGCCGGTCGACCAGCTCGCTGGTCTGCCGCGACTGCGGGGCGGACTCCGGTACGACGGTGAGGTACGCGGTGTCGCCCCCGGCGTTGTAGGTGACGGGGGTCGCCGCCGCCACGCCCTCGGTGGCGCGCAGGGTGGCGTCGAGGCCGTCCAGGGCGAGCTTGTCGTCGCCGCCGTCGACCTCGGTGACGAGGGTGAGCGGGCCGTTCACGCCGGGCCCGAAGCCGTCGGCGAGGAGGTCGTACGCCTGGCGGGTGGTGGAGCCCTGCGGGTCGTTGCCCTGGTCGGAGGTGCCCAGCCGCAGGCCGAGGGTGGGCAGCGCGAGGACGGCGATGACGGCCAGGGCGACGGCGCCGAGGGCCTTGGGGTGGCGCTCCACGAACGCCGACCAGCGCGCGGCGAACCCGGTGGGCACCTCGGGCTCGGGGCCGTGCTCGGCGAGTCTGCGGCGCTCGCGGCGGCTGAGGGCGCGCATGCCGATGAAGGACAGCAGGGCGGGCAGCAGGGTCACCGAGGCGGCGACGGTGAGGATCACGGTCAGCGAGGCGGCGATCGCGACGCCGTTGAGGAAGCTCAGCCGCAGGATCAGCATCCCGAGCAGGGCTATGCACACCGTGGCGCCCGCGAAGACGACGGCCCGTCCGGTCGTGGCGACGGCCTGGGTGATCGACTCGGCTACCGGAAGCCCGCGTTTCAGGCCGCGCCGGTGCCGGGTGACGATGAACAGCGCGTAGTCGATGCCGACGCCGAGCCCGACCAGCATGCCGAGCATCGGCGCGAAGTCGGCGACCGTCATGACGTGCCCGAGGAGGGCGATGCCGGCGTAGGCGGTGCCGACGCTCACCAGCGCGGTGGCGATGGGCAGCAGCGAGGCGGCGAGCGAGCCGAAGGCGAGGAACAGCACGACGGCGGCGACGGCGACCCCGACGATCTCGGCGGTCTTGCCGCCCGGTGCCTGGGTGAGCGCGACCCCGCTGCCGCCCAGCGCGACCTGGAGTCCGTCCCCCTCGGCGGTGCGGGCGGTGTCCACCAGGGCCCGCGCCTCGCCCTCGCTGAGGTTCTGGGCGCCGCCCTCGAAGGCGACGGTGGCGTAGGCGGTGCGGCCGTCCTCGCTGATCTGGGCGGCGCCCTGCTTGGTGTAGGGGCTGCCGACCGACGCGACGCCGGGCAGGCCGGCCATCTCGTCCAGGGTGCGCGTCATGGTCTGCTCGACGGCGGCGGCGCGGACGGTGCCGGTCCCGGTGCGCCAGACGACGGTGTCGCCGTCGCCGCCGAGGCCGGGGAAGCCGTCCGCGAGCAGCTGGGTGGCGCGGCCCGACTCGGTGCCGGGGACCTCGTAGTCGTTGGAGTACGCCGTGCCGGCGACGGCGGCGGCCGCGGTCACCCCGCCGAAGGCGAGGAGCCAGAGCAGGACGGCGACGAGGCGGCGTCGGACACACCAGCGTGCAAGAGCTGCCACGGACGTGCTCCCTCGGGCGATGGGGGATCTTTGGCCGGGAACAGTCGTTCATGGAGTGAACAGCCCGCAAAGAACGCATGAGCGATGTGGGGCAACTCTTGCAGGTGAAAATGATCGTTTGTCGGGTTCGTGGGGTTGTTCACACGAGTGGGAGCCAGATCACAGGACAGTAACGGCTGATGTGTCGTCGCAGGTGACGGCTTTCACACGGACTCGTGCGCGACGCGGGAACTTCTCAGCGGTACTGGTCACCCAGTGCCATCGCCGTCACTCCGGCGACGAGCAGCCGCAGCGCCCGGCGGGTGTGTCCGCGTGCGCCGAGGAGGGCGGCCAGCGCGCACACCGCGGCCCCGAGGGCGTAGGCGGCGGGGCGGGGGCCGGACCGGAGGCCGCGGCGCGGACCGCGCCCGCCGGCCCCGC
>NZ_AGBF01000340.1 GCF_000225525.1 Streptomyces zinciresistens K42
ACCTAGAGCTCAGCGACGAGGCCCAGGAAGAGCAGCGCCTCGCCCAGCGGCGCATCTTCCGCGAACAGCAGGAGGAAGCCCGCCCACGGCTGCGTCCCCTGCTTCGAGACGCCTACGAGCGCGGCACGACAAGCAACTGGAGTGATCTCCTCCGGCGCCCCCAGGAGCCGAGGATCGACCTGCGGGGAGACGAGAGTCTCCTTGAAGCAGCGACGCCAGAAACCTACGTCGCTGTCAGCCGATACGACCTACCCGCAGCGCGCGCCTAGCCGCGTCTCGAAGCGACCGCGCCCTCTCATCGGTAGCCGGCTGAAGAATGCGGCGAGAGTGCCACAGCGAACGACGAAGCCCCCGGACTCCAATCAGTGGAATCCGGGGGCTCGAAGTTGTGGAGTGGTGAGAGGGGTCAGCTCTCGGTGGAGTCGTCGGCGTGGCTATCGGTGCGGCTGCGGCGTGTCAGGAGGAGAGCACCGCCACCGGCTGCGATCAGCGCGGTCGCGCCGCCGACCAGCCACGGGGTCGCGTCAGCTCCCGTGCGGGCGAGGGAGCCCGTCGGCGCCTTCGGCGTGGAGTCCTTCACCGGGGCCGCAGCCACGGACGAAGAGGCGGCGTCAGGCGAGGAGTCGGCTTCCGGCGTGGGCCTGTCCGCGGCCGAGGGGGCCGTCCCTCCGTTGCCGCTGCTCGGCTTGCCGGGGCTGGACGGGGAAGGGGTGGGCTTGTGCGTCGGCTTGTCTGAGGGATCGGGCTTCGGGTCGATAAGGGTTTTGGTGTTGGTGACGGTCACGGTGACCGGGGCGCCGGGGCCCGCGGTGAACGTCTTCGTCGGCTTGTAGAGGTCGTAACCGGCGGGCGCCTTGATCTCCTTGACCCAGAACTTCGTGCTGCGGCTCGACATCGGCAGCTCGCCGGAGGCGGTGCCCTTGGCGCCCGTGGTCAGGGTGAGCAGCGTGGAGGTGCCGGTGCCGATGTTCACGGTCGCGCCGGGCAGGAGCTTGCCGGTCTTGTCGTCCTTGGCCTGCAGGAGGACCTGGGCGGCCTTGAACGGGTCGGTGATCGTCAGCCGGGTGGTCGCGCCCGGGGTGACGATGACGTCCTGGTCGGCGACGACCTCGTGGAGCGGGCTGCCGGTCGCCGTCTGCTTGAGCCGGTAGACCCCCGGTGCGAGGTCGGGGAAGGTCGCCTTCCCCTGAGCGTCAGTCTGTCCGCGTCCGGCTTCCTGGCCGGCGGAGTCGAGCAGCAGGAACGTGGCGGCGGGCAGGGCGTCTCCGGCCGCGTCCTTCGCGATGATCTCGACGCTGCCTGCGTCCGGAGCCGGGGTCTCGGTGGGAGCTGCGGAGGCCGAGGGGGTTGGTTCGGCGGGTTCGGCGCTGGCGGCCGGTGCCCAGGTCAGGGTGCCAGCCGCCGCGACGGCGACAGCAGCAGCGGATCGGATGAGGCGTGCGTGCACGAGGAAGAGGCTCCTAGGGGCGGGAATGAGGGCGTTCGGATGTGGCCAGGGCATCGGCGGACAAGAGCAGGGCTCAGCGGTTGCGCGAGCCGTTGCGGGCAACCGGCTCGGCCGGAGTGGGCTGCGCGGTGCGGCCCGCAGTGCGGCGGGGCTTGCTGGCGGTCCGGGCGCTGGGGAACCAGACGGCGGTGTACTGCTCGATGGCGTCGCGCAGCCCGGTGGTGACGGCGCCGTCCCAGGGAGGGCGTCCGGGTTGGTGGTGCCCGTCGAAGGTGGCGTACCGCGAGGTGCCTGGCCGGGTGCCGTGGGCTTCGTCGCGGCGGTGGAAGGTGCCGTGGTCGAGAAAGCTGAGGGCGACGGCGTCGATCTCGCCGCGGTCGGGGTGGAGGACCGCCAGGCGCAGGCCGCCGTAGGCGCCGGCGTAGAGGGCGCCCTTGAAGTCGATGCGCAGCCGTAGGGGGCTCCCCGGGGTCGGGGCGGCGTAATAGGTGTTGCCGACAACGGCGTGGTCGGCGAAAGGGAGGCAGAGCTCGGCGAAGAACTCGGGAGCCTGGAGGGACACGGTGGACTCCGGCGGGTGGGGCCGTGTCAGCGGCGGGGGCCGGGCAGGGCGGGTCGGCTGGTGGTGCTCCAGCGCGGGACGCTGGCTGCCGGCACCGCGGTCGGGCGGCGAGCGGCGAGGGCCCGCTGGACGTCGAGCGGAGTCGGGCTCGGCAGGGAGGGCGGGAGGACGGGGGTGAGTTGGGCGCGGCCCTTGACGTAGCTGTGGGTCGCCTGCCGCCACCGCAGCAGCGGCGCGGGGTCGGCTACGGACTCGGTGACGGCGCGCAGGAGGGCGGCCGGGGTGTCGGTGCTGGCGGTCGCGTACCAGAAGGGCCGGTCGACGTTGGTGCCGGACCACAGGTGCCAGCGGGCGCTGCGTGAGTCCAGCTCGCTCTTCGCGTCGAGGGGGCCAACGGCGTACTCCAGGGTGGCGAGGCCGTCGGGTGAGGTGACGGCGAAGGTGTCCGGGCTGGGTCGGTCGAACTGCCAGCCGCGGGCGATGAGCGGGTCGACGGCGAGGAACGGGTCGCGCTCCGGGCTGCCGACGACCGGGCGGGCGAGGTAGCGGTCCGGGCCGTCGCAGTACGCGGTGGCGAGGGCGGTGGTGAAGGCGGTGGCGAACTCCGTCGGTGCGTCGGCGTTGAAGCAGACGCCCCAGACCGGCGGGCCGAAGGCGTCGCGGTAGGCGTTGATGCGCCACAGGCCGTCGTCCTCGCCCTCGGGGAGGTACCCCAGGCGCACCCGGCCGTCGGGGGCCGTGAGGTAGGCGTTGCCGAGGTCGTCGTGATGCAGGTCCCACCCGAGGTCGCGCAGCGGGACGAGGGCCGGGTCGCCGACCGTGGTCGAGCGGGCCAGGTGGCGGGGGAAGACGTAGACGTCGCCATCGAGGTCATCCTGCGTAGCGGGCTGCAGGCTCATCGGTCCGCCTTCACGGCGACGGTGATCTCATCCGCAACGGCGCTGAGGCGTTCGTTGACCTGGGCGGGAGTGCTGCCGGTCACGATGTAGAACCCGGCGCGGGCGGTGAACAGCGTGCCGCCGTCCTGCGGGAGCACGAGGCGGTCTCCGGGACGGCGCTGGAAGCACAGCCGGTCCAGCCACGGCGGGCGAGGACCTGTGTAGCCGAGGTGGGTGAGGGTGCCGGAAGTGTGCGGGTAGATCATCCCGATGGCAGCGGCGCCTACGCGGCTGGCCGTGAGGTCGGGGGCTTGACCGCAGGCCAGGTCAGCGGCAGCGCGCGGCAGGTCGATTCCGGTGGTGAGGCGGACGAGGTGGCCGATCATGTCGCCGGCGAGTCGCCCGTTGACCTCGATCAGACGCGGTCGGCCGTCGACGAGACGCATCTCGATGTGGCTGACGCCGGTGGTGATCCCCAGTGCTCGGATGGCGGCCCGCGCGGCGAGCGTGACGATACCGAGGAGTGGATCGGCAGCGTCGACACGGTGCGCGAGCTGTTCGAAGTGGGGCGGCGGGCTGATGGTCTTGCGGTTGACCGCGACCACCGTGGTCGTTCCGCGGTAGGTGACGCACTCGACGCTGATCTCGGGACCGTCGAGGAACTCCTCCACGAGCACCTGCTTGTTCTCTGCCGCCGGCTCGGCCGTCAGCTGCGCGACATGATGTGCGGCGGCGAGCTGATCCGGGGTGTCCACGCGCTGTACACCCATGGCGCCGGCGTGGGCAGCGGGCTTGAGGACGACCGGGTAGCCGATCTGGGTGGCCGCGGCCTGGGCTTCTGGCAGGCTGCGCACGCTCAACGAGACGGCGGACGGTACACCGTGGCGGGCGAACAGGGTACGTGCGGTTGCCTTGTTGCGGCACGCACGTGTCACCTCGACGGAGTTGGCGGGCAGTCCGAGGGCGCGGGCGAGACGGGTGGTCGGCACGAGGCACCACTCGTCCCAGGTCATGACTCCGGCCAGGTCGTGGCGTGCGGCCAGGGCCCGGCCCCCTGCCAACAGGGCGGCGGGATCGTCGAGGTCCGCGACGGAGTGGTCGATGATGTGCGGCTTCTCCCAGGAGGGTTCGGCGGCGGTGAGCAGCACGACGTCGTAGGTGTCGGCGACTTGCTCAAGGCAGTAGCCGCGGTAATTCGCGTCTCCGGGAGCGACGACGAGCACGACGGGGCGGTCAGACAAGAAGGTGGTCTCCGTATCGGTAAGCAGGATCAGGAGGAGGGCTCTCAG
>NZ_AGBF01000339.1 GCF_000225525.1 Streptomyces zinciresistens K42
GGCCCGGCACGGGACTGGTCGTCGCCCGGGACGAGCCCCTGGCGGTCGTGCCGCCGGTGGCCGAGGACGTCACGGGGTCGGTCGCGCTGCGGGCGGCCGGGGACGCGGTCGCCTCCGGTGTGCCGCTCGCCCCGGGATTCCACGCCGCGCTGGCGGTGGCTCCGTACGGGCCACGGGAGGCGGAGCGGGTCGGCGGCCGTGGCGCGCTGGCGGTGACGCCACCGGACGCGGTCGCCCAGCACGGCATGCTGATCCGTCTGGAGGACACGGCGCTGCGGGTGGACCACGACGCCGGCCTGTACGACGAGAGCGCCGTCGCCGTGTTCGCGGAGCGGCTGCTCGCCGTGCTGGACGGTCTGCTGGACGACCTGCCCGTGCACGCGGTCGACGGGGTCGGGGCGGCGGAGCGGGCGGCGCTGGACCGCTGGTCGCGGGGTCCGGAGACGGCCGTGCCCACCGGCTGTCTGCACACGCTGATCGAGGAGCACGCCAGGCGTACCCCGCACGCGCCGGCCGTGCGGTGCGGGCAGACCGAGCTGACCCACGGGCAACTGGACGCGGACGCCAACCGGGTGGCCCGTCTGCTGCGGTCGGCCGGGGCGGGCCGCGGCACGCTGGTGGCGCTGCTGACCGACCGCTCCGCCTGGTCGGTGACCGCGATGCTGGGCACCCTGAAGGCCGGCGCCGCCTATGTGCCGATCGAGCCGACGTACCCCCCGGCGCGGGTCTTGCGCATCCTGGCCGACGCCGGGGCCGTGGCCCTGCTCACCGCCCGGCGGCCGGAGTTCGACGTGCCGGTGCCGGTGCTGACGGCCGACGGGGCGGCCGGGCTGCCGGGCACCCCGCCCGGCGTGCCGGTCACCCCCGACGAACTCGCGTACGTCATCTACACGTCCGGCTCGACCGGCACTCCCAAGGGCATCGGCGTGCACCACCGGGCGATCGTCGCGTCCACCGCGGCGCGGGCGGCGGGCGGTCCGCCGCCCGGCCGGGACCTCGTACTGCCGCCGCTGTGCTTCGACGGCGCGGCCGGCGGCATGTACTGGGCGCTGACCTCGGGGGGCACGGTGGTGCTGCCCACCGAGAGCGAGGCGCACGACCCGATGGCGCTGCGCGGCCTGCTCGGCTCGGCGGCCGTCACCCACGTCCACGCCGTGCCCTCGCACTACCGCGTCCTGCTCCAGGTCGCCGGGCCCGAGGTGCTCGACCGCTTCGCCATGGTGGCCGTGGGAGGCGAACCGCTCAGCCCGCAGATCGTCGCCGAGCATCTGCAACGGTGCCCGGGGGCGCCGCTGTTCAACGACTACGGGCCGACCGAGTGCGCCGTCTGGGCCACCACGCACCGCTGCGGCCCCGCCGAGGCGGCCGGCGCGGCCGTCCCGATCGGGCGCCCGGTGCCCGGCTACCGGGCGTACGTGCTGGACGGGCGGCTGCGGCCGGTACCGCCCGGGATTCCCGGCGAGATCTATCTGGGCGGGGCGGGGGTGGCCCGCGGCTACCACCGCCGGGCGGCGCTGACGGCCGAACGGTTCCTGCCCGATCCCCACCGGCCCGGCGAGCGGCTGTACCGGACCGGGGACCGCGGGCGGTGGGGGCAGGACGGCCGGCTGCGCATCCTGGGCCGGGTGGACCACCAGGTGAAGGTGCGCGGTCACCGGATCGAACTCGGCGACGTGGAGGCGGCGTTGCGCACCCATCCGGCGGTGCGCGACTGCGCGGTGCTGCTGCGCGCGGACCACGCCGTGGAACGGCTCGTCGCCTTCGTGGTGGCGGGACCGGACACGACCGTCGGGGAACTTCGGCGGGGGATAGCCGAATCGCTGCCGGAGCAGATGCGTCCCGATCACATCGCCCTGCTCGCGGAACTGCCGAGAACACCCGGTGGAAAGGTGGACACACCGGCACTCCGCACCATGGCGATCTCCGGCCGGCGGGCATAGCGGATGCCCGAACGGGCGAACGCCGAGAAGAACACCCGGGAAACCGGGCCTGTTCACGCCAGTCCGCATTTTGCACTGTGCAGGAACCAGCGGTCCGGGAGAGATTCTCCACAGCCCCCATGACAACCCCGGAGCACGGGTACAACATGACTAGAGGACGCTCCCAGGCTTCTCGGCCGACCCGAATCACTCTGGCGCATGGAGGATGATCTTGTCCATTCAAAATGGTTATTCATCTTTCAATACCGGTCGTTCGCGCGAAAGTCGCGACGACAATGGACGTGACATCTTCTTTCGCATCCTGGGGCCCCTTCAGGTCATCATCCACAGCAAACCCATTCGCGTGGGCCGCAATCGCCAACTGACCGTCCTGGCGGCTTTATTACTCCACGCGAACCGCGTTGTTCCCGTCAATTCGCTCATCGACGCGGTCTGGCGCTCCACTCCGCCCGCCACGGCGGACAAACAGATCCAGACGTGTGTCTGGCGGCTGCGGAACGCTTTCGCCGCGGCGGGCGCCCCGGTCAATCTGATCGAGACCGAGCAGGGCGGCTACCGCATATGCCTCGGCGAGGACGATCTCGACGCCCACGCCTTCGAGAAGGCGGTGCGCCGGGCCCGCGCGCTGGTGGCCGAGGGTGAACTGGATCCCGCCACCGCCGAATACCAGCGGGCGCTCGCCTTCTTCCGGGGGCAACCGCTCGCCGACATCTCGGGACCGCTGACCTACGCGGCGGCCGCGCACTGGGAGGAACGCCGTTTCTCGGTCCTGGAGGAATGGCTCGACGTGGGTCTCACGCTCGGCCGCCACGCGGAACTCATCAGTGAACTCAAACCCCTGGTCGCCGAATACCCGATGCGGGAACGGCTCTGCGCACAGTTGATGACAGCGCTGCATCTCTCGCAGCGCCGCGCCGAGGCCCTCACCGTCTACCGCAACAGCAGGCTGGCCCAGATCAAGAACCTCGGGCTGGAGCCGAGTGCCGGACTTCAGGAGCTGCATCAGAAGATCCTTTCCGGCGGTCCGATCGGCCCGCCGTCGGCGGCCGTGCACCAGCCGGTCCCGGCACCGGCCAAAGTGCCCGCCCAACTGCCGCCCCACACCAAGGACTTCACCGGCCGGCGCGAGCTGCTCCACCGTGTCACGTCGGATCTGCTCGCGAGCGGCGGACCGCGCGTCGTGGCGCTCTCGGGCTGCGCGGGCAGCGGCAAGACCGCCCTCGCCATCCACGCCGGGCTCGCCCTGCGGCAGCACTTCCCCGACGGCCAGCTCTACGCGGACCTGCGCGGCCAGACCGAACCCGTACCCGCGCTGGAGGTGCTGAACGGTTTCCTCGACGCGCTGGGGGTGCCCGAGCACCGCATCCCGGCGGGCCTGGCCGCGCGCGCCGCGCTGTTCCGCAGCGTCACCGCCCCCAAGCGGCTGCTGATCGTACTGGACGACGTGTCCGAGTCGAACCGCTACGAGGCCCTGCTGCCCAACGGCGAGAGCGCGGTGCTGTGCACCGGCCGGTCGAGGCTGCTGAAGATCTCCGGTCTGACCGAGCACGGCGTCGACGGCCTGTCCACGGACGAGGCGCTGGACCTGCTCGGCTCCCTCGTGGGCCGGGAACGGGTCTGCGCCGAGGTCGACAGCGCCCGGCGGATCGCCGCGCTGTGCGGGCACCTGCCGCTCGCCATCAGGGCCGCCGGGGCGCGGCTGCGGGCCAGGCCGCAGTGCACCCTGCGGAGCTTCACCGAACGTCTGGCGACCCGGCAGAACCGGATCGCCGAACTCTCCATCGGCTGGCTGGACATGGGGGCGCGACTCGAAGGCACGCTCGACCATCTGCCGCCCACCGCGTACCGGCTGTGGCTGCGGCTCAGCCTGTGCGATCTGGAGTGCGTCCCCGAGTGGATGGCCTCCGTCGTCTCCGACCGGCCCGGCGAGGACACCCAGCGGCTGCTGGACACGCTGGTCAACCTGCATCTGCTGGCCGTCGCCCCGGGCGAGGACCGGGGCTGCCCGACCTACGCGTTCAACTCGCTGGTCCGCGACCACGCCCGGCAGCGCGCGTCGGCCGAACTCGGGCCCGTCGCCGCCCAGGACGTGGTGGACCGGATCACACTGGCCCGGTGCGGCCGCACCGGTGCGGGACTGTCCGGCGGGCACCAGCGGGACGGGGAGCGCGCGGTCTATGACACGCAGACGGTATGACTCCCCCACGGGCGACCGCCCGCGGGCCGGTGGCGGCGGGCCGGCCGCCACCGGCCCGCGGGACCCGGCGGCC
>NZ_AGBF01000338.1 GCF_000225525.1 Streptomyces zinciresistens K42
GCCTCCGCGCGGAGGGGGCGCCGGCGCGGGGCACCGCGGCCCGGGGGGTGCCGGCGCAGGGCGGGCCGTGCCCCTCAGCCGTCCTGGGGCCTGCCGGTCGGCACGGGGGCTGCGGGCACCGTCCACGGCAGTTCGATGGCGACGGTCTTGCCGCCCTCGCGGGTCGGGCGCACGCTCAGCCTGCCGCCGCACTCCGCGGTCAGCCAGCGGATGATGACCATGCCGCGGCCGTTGTCCTGCTGCACGGCCGCGGGCAGCCGCCTCGGGAAGCGCGGGTGGCTGTCGGTGACCCCGATGCGCAGGTGCTCGTCGCGGTCGAGCGCGAGGTCCACCGTGAAGGTGGGTGACTGGCCGAGGGTGTGCTGGACCGCGTTGGTGGCGAGTTCGGAGACGATGAGGCGGACGGTGTCGGCCACCTCGGCGTCCGGCGGGAGCCCCCATTCCGCGAGGGTGGTGACGGCGTAGGAGCGGGCGGCGGCGACCGAGGCGGGATCGCTCGGCAGAGTGACGGATGCTTCCAGATGATCTGCCATGACGACGTCGTCCCTTTCCCGCGGGACCGCGGTCGGACACGGAGCGGAGGGTTCGAGTACGGTCCCGGACTGGTGCTTCGTCGCCAGACTGCCATTCCCGCGCCCGTCACGCGTGGCGATCCGCCAAGATCTGCATATATCTGTCGCTCGAAGCGGTGAACTCTGCGACGCGAGAACGTATTTGGGCGGCTCGGTCGGAGTAAGGAGTTTCCCATGCAGTACGGTCCCGCGGTGCGCCGCCGGAAACTGGGCGCGGAACTGCGCGCCCTCCGCACCGGTACGGGGCTCACCAGCGGTGAGGCGGCCCGGCTGGTGGGCTGGCACCAGTCCAAGGTGAGCCGGATCGAGACCGGTGCCAGCGGGGTGAAACCGGCCGATGTGCGGTTACTGCTGGACGCCTACGGTGTGCGGGACGCGGAACTGCGCGAGTTGCTGGTGGTGTTGGCGGGCTCCGACGAGGGCGCCGGACGGCACCACTGGTGGCACGCGTACCGGGGCGTGCTGCCCGCCACGTACCGGGACTTCATCAGTCTGGAGTCGCAGGCGAGCGCGATGCGCACGCTGGAGACCTCCGTGGTGCCGGGGCTGCTCCAGACGCCCGCCTACGCCCGTGCGGTGACCCGGGCGGCGGTCGGCGCGGACGCCGACGACCGGCTCGACGCGCTGGTCGCGGTACGGCTGGCCAGGCAGGACGTGCTGCGTGCCGATCCGCCGCTGCGGCTGGACGCGGTGCTCGACGAGGCCGTACTGCACCGGGAGATCGGCGGGCCCGAGGTGATGACGGAACAGCTGGAGCGGCTGATCGAGGCGGCCCGGCTGCCCCAAGTCAGCCTCCAGGTGCTGCCGTTCGCGGCCGGTGCGCACATCGGCATCACCGGCCCTTTCGTTATCTTCTCATTTTCGAGCACTTCTGATCTGGATGTGGTCGTTCTCGACCACTTGACGAGTAGCCTCTACCTCGAACGGAAAGAAGACCTCCAGGCATACACAGATGCCTTCAACACCCTTCGGATCCACGCCCTCTCCCCCGGGGGATCGCTGGATTACCTCGCCGCGCTCCGCGGCGGCGCATAAGGAGGCACCATGACCGCACTGCCTCGGAAGGTCAGGTCAAGCACCGAACTGCCCAACGCGCGCTGGCTGCGCAGCAGTCACAGCACCGGAGCCAACAACTGCGTCGAGACGGCACGGCCGCGCTCCGGCCCCTGGAGCGGACTGCTCGCCGTGCGCGACTCCAAGGACCCGGCCGGGCCCGCGCTGCTCTTCTCCCCCGAGAGCTGGGCGGGATTCACAGCCGCGTTCCAGTCCTGACAACTTCTGATCGGTTCTGCCGATTCCGGTTCACGGCCGTGTACGCCGACTCATGGTCGTGTCGCACCGATGATCTGTACAGCGCGTTCGATCTGCCCCCCGGAGAGGTCCGCACGGGCGGTCAGCCTCAGCCGTGAGATGCCGTCGGGTACGGAAGGAGGACGGAAGCAGCCCACGGCGAGGCCCGCCGCACGGCAGTCGGCCGCCCACCGCAGGGCCCGCTCCGGGGACGGCGCGCGCACCGAGACGACCGCGGCGTCCGGACGGACGGCCTGATGGCCCGCGGCCGTCAGGCGGGCGTGCAGTTCGCCCGCCACCGCCCGCGCCCGCGCCGCCCGCTCCGGTTCGCGGCGCAGCACCGAGAGGGCCGCGAGGGCCGCGCCCGCCGCGGCGGGCGCGAGACCGGTGTCGAAGATGAACGTCCGCGCCGTGTTCACCAGGTGGTCGATCACCCTGGCCGGGCCCAGCACGGCGCCGCCCTGGCTGCCCAGCGACTTGGACAGCGTGACCGTCGCGACGGCGTCGTCGGCGCCCGCGAGCCCGGCCGCGTGCGGGGCGCCGCGGCCGCCGTCGCCCAGGACGCCGAGGCCGTGGGCGTCGTCGAGGACCAGCCCGGCACCGCGCTCCCGGCACGCCTCGGCGAGCGCCGTCAGCGGCGCGGCGTCGCCGTCGACCGAGAAGACGGTGTCCGAGACGGCCACGGCCGGACCGTCGTGCGTGCGCAGGGCCTTGCGCACGGCGTCCGGATCGGCGTGCGCCACCACCTGGGTCGTGCCGCGGGCCAGCCGGCAGCCGTCGATCAGCGAGGCGTGGTTGCCCGCGTCCGAGACGATCAGCGAGCCGTGCGGGCCCAGCGCGGTGACGGCCGCCAGGTTGGCCGCGTAGCCGGAGGACAGCACGAGGGCCGCCTCGAAGCCGCAGAAGTCCGCGAGTTCGCGCTCCAGTTCGGTGTGCAGTGCGGTGGTGCCCGTCACCAGGCGCGATCCGGTGGCGCCGCCGCCCCAGGTCCGCGCCGCGCGCGCCGCGCCCTCGGCGACCTCGGGGTGGCGGGTGAGACCGAGGTAGTCGTTGCCCGCGAGGTCCAGGAGCGGCGAGTGGGCCGGACGGGGACGCAGGGTGCGCACGAGCCCGGCGCGGCGCCGCGCGTCCGCCTGCTCGTCGATCCAGCCGAACGCCATGGCTCCTCCGGGCTTTTGTAGGCAGTGGACAGACACTAGCCGCACGCCGGTCCGCCCACGGTGTGGCAATACCCACACATCGAAGTGACGGGGTTGTGCGAAGTCACCTTGGCTCGGACGGCCTCCGTACGCCAGGATCAGCTTCCATGGACCTCCTGAACACGCTGGTGGACAAGGGGCTGCGGCGCGAGCCGCCGACCCGCGAGGAAGCGCTGGCCGTCCTCGCCACGTCCGACGACGACCTGCTCGATGTGGTGGCCGCGGCCGGCCGGGTGCGCCGGAAGTGGTTCGGCCGGCGGGTGAAACTCAACTACCTCGTCAACCTCAAGTCGGGACTGTGTCCTGAGGACTGCTCCTACTGCTCCCAGCGGCTCGGCTCCACCGCCGGCATCCTGAAGTACACCTGGCTCAGGCCGGACGAGGCGTCCGAGGCGGCCGCAGCCGGTTTGGCGGGTGGCGCCAAGCGGGTGTGCCTGGTGGCGTCCGGGCGCGGTCCGACCGACCGTGACGTGGACCGGGTCTCGCGGACCATCAAGGCCATCAAGGACCGCAACGAGGACGTCGAGGTGTGCGCCTGCCTCGGTCTGCTCTCCGACGGCCAGGCGGAGCGGCTGCGCGAGGCGGGCGCGGACGCCTACAACCACAACCTCAACACCTCCGAGTCCACCTACGGCGAGATCACCACCACGCACACCTACGCCGACCGGGTCGACACCGTGCGCAAGGCGCACGCGGCCGGACTGTCCGCCTGCTCCGGGCTGATCGCCGGGATGGGCGAGAGCGACGAGGACCTGGTCGACGTCGTCCAGTCGCTGCGCGAACTGGACCCCGACTCGGTTCCGGTGAACTTCCTCATCCCGTTCGAGGGCACGCCGCTGGCCAAGGAGTGGAACCTCACCCCGCAGCGCTGTCTGCGGATCCTCGCGATGGTGCGGTTCGTGTGCCCGGACGTCGAGGTGCGCATCGCGGGCGGGCGCGAGGTGCACTTGCGCAGCATGCAGCCGCTCGCCCTGCACCTGGCCAACTCGATCTTCCTCGGCGACTACCTGACCAGCGAGGGCCAGGCGGGCAGGGCCGACCTGGAGATGATCGCGGACGCCGGGTTCGAGGTGGAGGGCACCGAGCAGGTGACCCTGCCGGAGCACCGGGCGGCCGGCGGCGGCTGCGGCTCGCACGCGGACGCCGGCGCCGACGCGGCGGGCTGCGGGTCGCGG
>NZ_AGBF01000337.1 GCF_000225525.1 Streptomyces zinciresistens K42
CCGAGGACGTAACGGCAGGAGACCGCCATGCATGCCGGACTGAGGATCACCGCGTTCGCCGCGGCGCTGGCCGCGACGTTCGGCGCCGCCTACGGGGCGGGCGGGGCCGTCGCCCCCGTCATCGAGGACGGGCCGCCCGCCCGGCAGGGCGGCCACACGGACATGCCGTCGATGTCGGGGAAGGGCGGCTCGCACGAGTCGGAGGCGCCGGGCGGGCCGCGGGCTCCGAAGGACGGCCGCCGCCGGCCGCCCGCTCCACGCCAAGTACTCGCTGCTGGGGGTGTCCCTGGTGTCGTTGCTGCGGGGCGCCTGCGGGCCCTGGCCCCAGGTCCGCGCCGCGCAGCAGGACTACGTGCAGCGCACGGACGCGCTGATCGGACGGGAAGCGGCTCAGCTGCGGCTCCTGTTGGAGCTCGGCGGGCCCCGGGTCTGTCCGGTGGCCGGTGTGCGGCGGGGTGTGCTGTTCACCGAGTCCGTCACCGGCCCGAGCTTGGCCCAGCTCCTGCTGGACCAGCCGCAGGACAGCGCCACTCTGCTCGCCGGGATCTTCGGCGAACTGCGCGAACTCCACCACCCGGCCGCCGTGGAGCGGCTCGCATCTGCCGGTGCCATCGGAGAGCGCAGCATCGCCGCCACCTTCCAGCGCAAGTTCAACGGACTGTCGGGCCCCACCTACGTGCAGCGGCTCGGGGCCGACCGGTGCGCGGCCGATGACCGCGAGGAAGTCGTCGAAGCGCTGCGCCAGGTCGTCGTCCGGCTGCACCGATTACGGGGCCGGGTGCTGCCGCAGCCACACCGCCGCGTGCTGGTCTACGGCGACCTCAAGCCCGAACACGTCCTCTTTCCCGACGGGGTCGACCAGCCACCGGTGTTCATCGACCCGGGGCTGCTGCTCGCCCAGACGACGGTCGGCGTCGCGAAATTGATCAGCCGGACCGTGCTCACGCCGGCCGCGTCCCGCCCGGGCATGGAGACCGGAAAGCAGGTGGTGCACGGAATCGGTGTCTTCGCCGCAGGCCGGATGAAGGGCCTGTCCGTAAAGGCCTGCCGCGCCTGGCTGCGGGACGGGCTGGTGCTGTGGCTGATGGACAGCGTCAACATCCTCACCACCTACCTGCCGGCGCCCGCCGAACTGCCGCTGCCCGCCCAGGGCACCGCTCTCGTGGGCCGTGCGGTGGCCCTCGCCCGGATGCTCGACCGGATCAGCGCCGACCTCACCACGGCAGGCGGTCCCGGTGCCGTGCGGGACGGCGCCCTGGACTACGCGCAGGCGGTCGCCGCGTGACGCCCCCGCCGCTGGAAGCGGTCGGCGTGATCGGCGCCGGAGCGGTCGGGCAGGCCGTGTCCACCGCCCTGGTGGCCTCCGCCCCGCCCGGGCGGCTGCTCATCGCCTCCCGCGTCCTGGACCAGGCGGTGGCCCTCGCCGCCGACCTCGGGGACATGCGCCACGCCACAGCCTCGCCGGTCCACCCCGAAGCCTGCGATGTGGAGGGCCTGGCCGACTGCACGGCCGTCGTCGTCGCCGTGCGAACCGCCTTCACTAACACGCACACCGCCGACGTGCGCATGGCCGGCGCGGCGGCGAACGCCCCCGTGATCCGGGCGCTGGCCGCCTGTCTGCACGGCTACCAGGGCACCGTGCTGGTGGTCACCAATCCCGTCGACCTGATGCCCCGGCTGTTCGCCGAAGCCTCCGGCTGCCCGCGCGTGTACGGCATCGGCTCCAACCTCGACTCCGCCCGCTTCCGGCTCACCCTGGCCCGCCTCCTCAACGTGCCCGCGGACGCTGTACAGGGACACGTCATCGGTGAGCACGGCGACGGGGCCGTGGTGTGCGCATCGTCGACCACCGTCAACGGCACGCCTGCCCAAGTCCCCCTTGCGGAGGTACGCGCGGAACTGCGTACCCGCCCCGGGCGGATCAGCGCCGGGGTCGGCAGGACCCGCTCCGGGCCCGCCGGCGCCGTGCTGTCGGCCCTGCGCAAGGCCTTGGGCCTGGTCGACGGGACCGAGGAACTCACTGCCGAGCACCGCGGCGACTGGCTCGGAATTCCGTTGCGCTTCACCTCTGGTCGGCCCGTAGCGTGCTTGCCTGCCCTGAATGCGGACGAAGACGCGCAGCTGGCCGCGACCCTCACAAAACTCCGAGGCGCCTACGGGCGCTCGGCTGTCCTGCCCCATCCTCAACCCCTCTGGAGACGACGTGAGTACCCCTACCGCCACCCGGCTGCAGGCCGCGGACGCGAGCGTGACCGTGCTCAGCAACACCGCCTTCGTCACTGACTGGGCCCGCCGGTACTTCGGATCGTGGTGGAACGCCTTCGACGTGCCCGCGAGCAGTGTCTGCGCCGGGCCGCTGGTCACGGCCGACCTCGACGAGAAGGCGTACACGGACCTCGACGCGCTGGTGCGCTCCTGCCCCCACGACGAAGTCACCTACGCCAAGGCCCAGCTGCTGCTCGCCCGGGACAGCACAGGCACCATCACCGGCGTCTCCCCGGACGAAGGCATCGCCTACCGCTCCGAACAGCTCGGCAGCCACGTCACCCTCTCCGGCCGCACCGGGCAGCCGCTGGCGCTGGCCGCCGCACGGATCGCCCGGGAGATGATCCGCGCGTCCCTGCTGCGCGACGGCTGGACGCTCCTGCACGCCTCCGCCGTCGTCCGCGACGGCCGGGCCCTGCTCGCCTTCGGCTCCAAGGGCGCGGGCAAGACCACCACCGCGCTGCTGCTGGCCAGCCGCGGCGCGCAGCTCCTCGCGAACGACCGGGTGTTCGTGAAGGTCGTCGGTGACGAGCTGCGCGTCCTGCCCTGGCCGTCGGCGGCCGCCATCGGGCTGGGTCTGCTCGATGCGCTGGGCCTGTACGACGTCGTCCGCGACCGGCTCCAGGCGGGCGAGCAGCTCCACCCCACGCAGCACCAGGACGTCACCGACGCCCTCCTGGCCGGCCGCCGCGAGCCGCTGTGGGAGCCGGGCGGCAAACGGGAGATGAAGGTGCAGGTCTTCCCCGATCAGTTCGCCACCTGGTTCGGCATGGAACTCGCCACGGGCGGACACGCGGCGACACTGCTGTTCCCCCGCATCGACCCCGCCTCCATCCCGGCCGTGGCCGACGGGGACCGGGCCCTCGGTGAAGACGACTTCATGAGCGGCAGCACCGAGGACCGATACCCCGACCACTTCGGCCTCGCGCACGGCATCAACGGCGGCGGCAGCGACATGGCACGCGCGAGCGTCGCCGACCGGCTCGCCGCCCTCCAGCACCACCAGGTCGTGCTGAACCACGACACCCAGGCCAACGCCGACTTCCTCGCCAAACTCGCGGCCGACCTGTGAACCGGGCCATCACCGCCGGCCCATCCGCAGACCCGGCAGACCGGCGATAGGAGCACCGCCTCCGCAGGGCCGGCCGGAGCGGCGAGCACGCGGTTCCGCTCCCCGGGAAGAAGGCGCGGCCTTGCGGAGACTTCCAGGGGAAGTGCTGCCGCAATATCTGCCCCCGCCTTCCAACGGCATGCACCGGCCCGGTGCTGGGATACGCCCGAACAGTGCAGTGGGGGCTGCACCAGAGCGCGGGTACAGCCCCCACCTGAGGAGAGGCAAGGCCTCGCCCCCTTCAACGATCACGAGCCGTGCAGGTGTCTGCAACAGAACGTTCGCCCCATCACCAGACCCGGTGCCGTCCAGCCGCCCGCTGAACCGCGCCAGACCGACGCGGCACGCGGCCACGTCCCCGCTGTACGGCATGTTCACCGACCGCTTCGGCGTCACCTGGGTCAAGCCTGGGGTGGGCACGCGCGGCAGCGCTTCGCGCACCACAGTGCGTACGCTGCGAGCGCCGATCGTTCTGGAGGAAGAGCTGCGGATGACTGACACCCCGTCTGTGCCCGGACCGCGCCGGGACCTGGCGATGCACAACGACTGGTGGGCTTCGGGCTGGGACCACGTCCTGCCCCGCCAGGGATTCCCGCTGACGATGCTGATCGGGACCGCGAGTCAGCCCGGTTTCACGGGCTCCCTGGACGAACTCCTGCAGGAGCTCTTCGAAGGCCACTGGGACATGATCGGCGGCGATCTCGACGGCACGCTCACGTTCTCGTGGCCCGATGAGGAATGGGACTGCGAGGAGGCGCCGGAGGGGCGTGAAGCGAACGAGGCACATCGCTGGGAGAAGTTCGGCGCCATGCTCATGGCCGCCGGCTACCCGGTGCCCAAGACCGTGCGGGACCTGTCCGAGCTCTACTTGACGTGGGGC
>NZ_AGBF01000336.1 GCF_000225525.1 Streptomyces zinciresistens K42
CGCGTCGGCGATCGCCTTGCGCTCGTTCTCCTCCGCCGCGAGCCGGTCGGCTTCGGCGGCCCGGCGGCGAGTTTCGGCAGCGGCCCGCTCCGTTTCGGCGGCGACCCGGTCGGCTTCGGCAGCACGCTGCCGGGCCTCCGCGATCTCCGCCGTCTCGATGGCCTGAGCCTCCGCCGCGGCGACCCGATCGGCCTCCGCCGCGAGCCTCCGCTTCTCCGCCGCCTGGCGCTCCAGCTCCGCCGCGCGGAGATCCGCTTCGGCCTTGGCCTCGCGCTCCTGGGCCTCCTTGCGCTCCGCCTCCGCCTCGCGGGCACGGGCTTCGGCGATGACGGCCGTCTCCAGCGCGGCCTCCTCCAGCTCAGCGGCCCGCTCTGCGGCGCTGACCTGGGCTCGGGCGTGCGCGCGGGCCTGGCCGGTCTCGCCCTCCACCCGGGCACGGACGGCCTCGAGCTGGCCCTCCGCCTCCAGCCGGTCGGCTTCGGCCTTCTTGCGCGCGAGCTCCCGGCGCGTCTCCGCGTCCAGGCGCCGGCGCTCCGCCTCCTCCGCGCGGGCCTCAGCAGCACGTTCCTGCTGCTCAGGCATCGCGAGGGCCTCAGCGACGGTGTAGCCGTAGGCCGCCATCTTCATCGGCAGCAGTTCGTCCTCGGTGGCCTTGCCCAGGTCGCCGTTGTACTTGCGCTTGAGCCACTGCTCGTAGCCGATGAGCTCCTGCTGGCGCCGGATCATCTCCGGGTAGGAGGTGACGTTGTGCAGCCGCATCCGGCGGTAGAACCGCGGGGTGGCGACAGGGGAGAGGATCCAGCGGTGCAGGGGGATCCGGTCGGTGACCGTTCCCGCCTCCAGCCTGGCCTTTTGGATGATCAGGCGACGGGCGGCCTCGACACCGATCACGAACAGGACCGGCATGACGCCGTGGCTGGCGGCCTGGACCGGGTCGGTGCCGATGTGGCCCTGTGAGCTGGCGTTGAACCAGATCGTCGCGCCCGTCATAGCGTGCGCGGCCATCCGCAGGAGCGGCCACGGGGTGCCCTTGCGGATCAGGTACAGGTCGAGCGCGAGGAAGGCGATGATGCTGGCGTCGACGCCGACCGGGAACCAGGGGGCCAGTTCCTTGCTGAATCCCCAGCTCAGGGCGACCTTGGCCAGGGTGCTGTAGGACATCGCGAAGCCGATGACGCCGACCAGCGTGCCGCCGAACGCGGCGACGAGGGACAGGGCGGTCATCAGCCGGTCGCGGGTGGGCTTGATCGTCTTCCGCTTGTCCGGGCTCGAAACGCCCCGGGCCGTACCCGAAACCTTCTCGGGTGCGCCCGAAACGCGGCCCGGCGGGTGCGAAACGGGGGTGTCGGGAGCCGCAGTCTGCGGCATGTCGGTGATCGTCATGGGGGCCTCCGGAAGGGGTCGTTCAGGGCGGGGTCGAAACGGCGGCCGGTGCTCCCGAAACGCAGGGGGTGCGTTCCCGAAACAGCGGCCGGTGCGGGCGGTTGATCACGAAACTGGCACCGGCACTACCCGCTCCGCGCGCACGAAAGGGCCGGCCTCCCGAGGGGCGGGCGACCGGTGCGGGGGAGCGCTGCGGGGCGGGCCCGAAACTGCTTGCCGCTCCCGCCGGGCGGGAACGAAATCAGCTCTCGGGGAACTGCGCGCCGAAGCGGCCCTCGCCCACCCACTCCTCCGCGATGACGTGGAGGGTGGTGCGCCAGCTGCCGCTGTAGTCCTCCGGCCCGATCGGCGGGATGTCGCTGCCGAAGATCGCGAAAGCGGCGGCCTGGGCGGCGGCTTCCGTGCCGGGCTGGAGCGGGGTCATCGTCGTGGCCATGTGGCCTCCCTCGACTGTGGTCCGGGCTGTCCGGCTCCCCGTCACCGCCCGCCCCGGCCGCCGTGGTGCAGCGGTCGGTGCGGGCGGATCAGGCAGCCGCCAGAACGGATCAGGCAGCGCGGTTACGGGCGGCGCGGCGCTTGAGGGAGCGGCGCTCCTTCTCGGACAGCCCGCCCCACACCCCGGCGGCCTCGCCGCGCTCCAGGGCGCCCTGGAGGCAGGACTCCATCAGCGGGCAGCGACGGCAGACAGCCTTGGCCTCTTCCTCCTGGATCAGAGCCGGGCCGCTGTCGCCGATCGGGAAGAACAGCTCCGGGTCCTCATCGGCGCAGGCCGCGCGAGGACGCTCGGGCGCGGCGGCGGTGGAAACGGCGCCGTAGTACGGGGTGCGTACGATGGAGGTGCGATTCATCAGGGCCTCCCAGAAGGTCCAGTGCAAGAGACAGCCCCGGGGCGGCCACCCTGGGGCTGTTCTGTGTCGACGGCCGGACGGCCGGAGCGGGCGGGAGCTCCCGGCGCTCTCCGCCGGCCCCGGCCGGGAAGGCACGGGGACGACGGGCAGGGCCGGGGGATCAGCGCTGCTGCTTCTGGCGTGCGGTGTAGGCGTCCTGGAGGCGGGCGAACCGATCGTGGATCGGCACCCCCTCCGCGCACGGCGTCTCGCCCTGGCAGGCCGGGCAGTCGGCGGTGTGCTTGGTGGAGTCCTCGAACGCCTTCATGTAGCGGACGAACAGGTCGTCAGTCGGACGGGCGCTCACTTCTGGTGCCTCTCCGACCGCTGGTTCTGCTCCCGGTTCTTCTGCGAGAGCGCCTCGCGTTCGGCGTCGGTCATGCCGCCACCGTCCAACCGGACTGCACCGGGGCGAGGTTGAGCACGAGGACCAGGGCGACGTCGACGCGAGCGGCGTCCTCGGGCTCGTAGCCCTTGGAGTCGTCCTCGCGCTCGATGTCGTCGATGATCCCGGCCCGCGGCTGCGCCGTGGTGCGTGTCATGCTGTGCTGCATCAGGTCCTCCGAGTCAGGTCCTGGACAGCTCCCGGGCCGCAATCCCAAGGGCTGTCGCGATCACTCCCCACTTGGGGAGCTGACTGCTTGTACGAGCAGCCAAGGCCCCGGCCTCCCCCTGCGGGGTGGCCGGGGCCTTGGTCGTTCGTCCGGAGCGGGTCAGCTCGCGCGGCGCTTGGGGTGCAGCGTCGTGAGCGGCACCGGCGGCGCACCCAGCGGCCTGTCACCGGCGGGCAGCTGCGCGCGGCGGGTGTCGGCGTCGCGGACCGCGGACTCGGTCGACGCCCACTTCATCTCCCGCAGCAGCCACAGGGGCCGGCCGTCGCCGGGCTCGTCACCCACCAGCGTCTGCTTCTGCGCGGCGATCTGGCTGACGGCCGGAGCGACCGCGGTCTTCGGCTTGCGCAGCACAGTGGTCTTGCGGCGGTGGCCGGTCTCCGCGTGGCCGTCCTCCAGGCGCTCCTGCCACTTCTTCACCGTCACGTTGACCGTGACCAGGCGGTTGCTGCCCAAGCGGCAGCGGACAGCGGCGTCCTTGCCCGCGCGGCCGGTGTCGTGCGGCACGACCTTGGTCGTCTTGGTCCCGAGGCCGGTGATCGGCACCCAAGTCTCGCAGTCGGGGCAGACCAGCGACGCGCAGGCGGGGCGCAGGTCGTACTGGTGAGGCTTGAGAGTGGAGAGAGCCAGCGCCGGGCGGGAGTTGACGGTGCGGGAGCGGGTCCGGCTCCGGCGGGGGCGGGCGGTGCGCTCAAGGGTCGAAGCAGACATCTGAACTCCTCACGGACGGACTGGCGGGGGGCGCGGGTCGCGATGCTCTCTCCGCCCTCCGGGCCGCACGGCACAAGGCCGGCGTCCCGCAGGACAGACAGCGCACAGCGCTGCGACGTGCACGCAGTTGTCGCGGCCGTCAGGCTCCGGGGGAGTTCGATGGTGCTCTCGCGCCCTCAGCAAGCTGAGGGCTACCCCGGCCGCCCCGGAGGGCGGACGACTACTGCGGTCTTGCGGCCGGCGATGCGCCCGAAGGTGTGCAGGTCAGCACCGGCTACGCCCCGCATCCGGCTACTCACCGTTCGCTGGGGCTCTTCGATTAGAACCCTGCTATCCCCCCACGGTCAACCTGTCTAGCTAACTTGTTTTCCGCACCCCATCTGACCTGCTAATTTCTGGGTGTCGTTAAACGGTCGCGAGTCTCGGCTTTCGAGAAACAACTAGACATGCAATGCTGTGCGCACCGGGCAGCGAGATCCGCTGACCGCACGATGCGCACGGGAGGGGGAGCAGTGGCCACCAAGCAGAAGGAACCCGGGAAGGTCGAACGGATCGCATCCGAGATCAGGGACAAGATCGAGCGAGGCGCACTCGCACCTGGGTCGCGCCTGCCTGGCGTGCCTCAGCTCCAGAAGGAACACGGCATCGCGTACCAGACGGCACGCGACATCTACGGCCTGCTCGAGGACGAAGGCCTTGTGTTCTCGCGTCGCGGCAA
>NZ_AGBF01000335.1 GCF_000225525.1 Streptomyces zinciresistens K42
CCTGACCCTTGAGCGTGGACACCTTGGACACTGGACCTTGAGGGTCCAGAGGAAGAGATGTCACTGATGGTGATGAAGGTGTACTCGGCGGAGTTCAGGGCGGACGCTGTCGCGCTGTACCTGTCGGACCCGAAGAACACGTTCGAGGGCGTCAGCAAGGACCTGGGGGTCAGTCGGGAGACGCTGCGGAACTGGGTGCGGGTCGAGCGGGCCCGGAAGGGCCGCGGGGCGGCCGTGAGTGGCTCGCCGCGGGCGGCACAGGCCGTGGATGTACCCTCCGACGATGTGCTGAAGGAAGAGAACAAGCAGCTCAGGGCTCGGATCCGGGAGCTGGAGACCGAGCGGGAGATCCTGCGGAGGGCCGCGAAGTATTTCGCCGGCGAGACCAACTGGTGAGCCGTTTCCAGTTCGTTGATGATCATCGCGGCGCGTTCGGCGTCAAGCGGCTGTGCCGGGTCCTGGAGGTCTCCAGGTCCGGGTTCTACCGGTGGCTGAAGGGCGCCCCGGCCCGCATGGAGCGGGCGCGGTCCGATGCCCGCCTGGCCCGGCGGATACGGGAGATCCACAAGGAGTCCGACGGTACCTACGGCGTCCCGCGGATCACGGCCGAGTTGCAGGAAGCCGGGATCGAGGTGAACCACAAGCGGGTCGCGCGTGTGATGGCCCGGATCGGCCTTCAGGGCGTGCACCTGCGCAGGAAGGTCCGGACCACCGTCCCCGAGCCGTCCGCGACGCCGGTGCCCGATCTGCTGCGGCGTGACTTCACCGCGAGCGAGCCGAACACCAAGTATGTCGGCGACATCACTTACCTGCCTGTCGGTGACGGTCAATTCCTTTATCTGGCAACGGTGTTGGACCTGTGCTCGAAACGGCTGGCGGGCTGGTCGATCGCCGACCACATGCGCACCGAGTTGGTCACCGATGCGCTCCGGGCTGCGGCTCGTACCCGTGGCGGAACCCTTGATGGGGCGATATTCCACAGCGACAACGGCGCCCAGTACGCATCGAAGGAGTTCGCGGACGTGTGCCGTGAACTCGGCGTGACCAGATCGCGCGGGGCGGTCGGAACCTCGGCGGACAACGCCGCCGCCGAATCCTTCAACGCAAGCCTGAAACGGGAGACCCTGCAGGGAAGGAAACGCTGGCCAGGAGCGCGTGAGGCGCGTCTTGCGGTGTTCCGGTGGGTTACTCGCTACAACACGAGAAGGAGGCACTCCGCACTCGGCCAGATCAGCCCGATCGCCTTCGAACAACGATCAGTTACGCTGGCCGATGCCGCATAGCAAACGGTGTCCACGACTCGGGGTGAAGCCCCGGTCGGCGACCATCTCCTCCGACACGCAGGCGTCCGCACACGCGGTGCATGCCTGTGCGCAGGCCATGCATTCCTCGATGCAGCGGGCGGGTTTGTCCCGGTCGACCGATCCGAGGTCGGCGGGGTAGGCGTCCAGCATGTCGTTCACGGCACTGCTCATCGGGGGTGCTCTCCTTGACCGCCCCCGCAAGGCCGGCCGCCGGACGGCGCGCCGCGTGGGCCCGCGGGGTGCCCTATGGGTAACCGGGCCGCGGGCGGACAAAACCCGCCGCTAGGGCCTGTGTGAGGTCGTGATCATTCTCGGGTTCTGGTCCCGCGCGGGGGTGGGGCCTGGTAGGACGCTGGGTGTGACACGTACGCAACTCACCGACGAGCAGTGGGAGTTCATCGAGCCGTACCTGCCGATAGGCGAGTACGGTCCGTACCCCGAGCGACTGCGGGAGCAGTTCGAGGGGGTGATCTGGCGGTTCCGGTCGAGCGCCCAGTGGCGCGAGATGCCTGCCGAGTTCGGACCATGGCCGACGGTCTACGGGCGCTTTCGCGTCTGGCGGGACGCCGGGGTCTTCTCCGCTCTTCTGGAAGGCATGATCGCCGAGGCCGCTCGCCGGGGACGGGTGGATTTATCCCTGGTCAGCGTGGATTCCACTACGGCCCGCGCTCACCACGACGCGGCCGGGATGCACCTCGGCAAGGACGTCATGGATGCCCTTGAGGAAGCCGCCGCCGAGCAGGAGCGGGCCCGGCAAAAAGGGGCGGCAAGCCGGGACAGAACGGGCAGGACGGCGGGGGCGACCCCGGGCAGGAAGAGCGACGGCGTATCAGGCGACGGCGCAGGTTCCGGCTGAACCAAGCCCTGCTGGGCAGGTCCCGCGGCGGACTGACGAGCAAGATTCATCTCGCCGCGGACCGCAGGTGCCGTCCGCTGTCTCTCGTGCTGACCGCAGGACAGGCCGGCGACAGCCCGCAGTTCGTCCCCGTGCTGCAGAAGATCCGGGTCCGTCTGCCTGTGGGCCGGCCTCGGACCCGGCCCGGTGCTGTGGCCGCGGACAAGGCCTACTCGTCCCGCGCCAACCGCTCTTACCTGCGTAAACGCAGCATCAAGGCAGTCATTCCGGAGAAGAAGGACCAGGCCGCCAACCGGAAGAAGAAGGGCCGCCGAGGCGGCCGCCCCACGTGCCACGACCGTGATCTTTACAAGGAGCGGAACACGGTCGAGCGGCTCATCAACAAGCTGAAGGCCTGGCGGGGCATCGCCACTCGATACGACAAGTCGCCCGAGAGCTACCTCGCCGGCCTCCACCTCCGGGCCTCAATGATCTGGATCAACGACCTGCTGAAGGCAACTGGCTGATCACAACGTCACACAGGCCCTAGGCCGCGCCCGGGCTGACCGGCCTCTTGGCGCGGGCGCGTCCGAGACCGCGTGGTGGGAGTGCACAGCACCCCCACCACGCGGCGTGCCGATTACTTGCCGAGCATGGTGTTCATCTGGCTGATCTCGGCGGACTGGGCGGTGACGATGGTCTTGGCCAGGTCCTTGGCGGGGCCATAGGCTCCCTTGGACTGCTCGGTCTCGGCCATCGCGATCGCGCCCTGGTGATGCTCGATCATCATCTTCAGGAACGCGGTGTCGAAGGCGGCGCCCGAGAGCGTGTCCAGCTTGGCCATGTCGGCGTCGTTCATCATGCCCGACATGGAGTCGCCGCCGGAGTGGTCCATGCCGCTCTTGCCGGCGGCAGGGACGTCCTCGCCCCAGCTCTTGAGCCAGCCCGACATCGTGGTGATCTCGGGGTCCTGCGCCTTCTTGATCTTCGCGGCCAGGTCCTTGACCTCCTGTGACTTAGCCCGGCCGGGTGCGAGGTCTGCCATGGCGACGGCCTGACGATGATGGACGATCATGCCCTGCGCGAACGCCACGTCCTGGGCATTGCGGCTGCCTGTGGAGGCGGGAGCGGACGTCTTGGGCGTCATCGAGCTCATGTCGTGGCCGGCAGAGCCGGAGGACGTGTCGTTGCTGTTGTCGCCGCAGGCGGCCAGCGCCACGGCGGCGGTGACGGTGGCTGCGACGACGGCAGCCCGGCGGGCCAGGGAACGGTGTGAGGTCATGACGGAGGCAACTCCTTGGTATGTGCGGTGCACAGTGGATGAAAGGCATGAGCCACGGTCGCCATCAGCCCGGAAAATGGGCGTGAACGGGTGCCGTGCGGGTGCCTCTAAATCCGCAGGAGTTGCAGCTGGGCCAGATCGGGCGGGGCCCGCCCCTCGGCGCTCCCGGCCGCCGAGGCGCGCGACGGCACCTCGGAGACACTATGCGGGGCGGAAGCGAGAGCGAGGGCAGGAGGCGTGTATGTCACGCCGGTGCGTGGGGCCGCGCAGGTGGGGTCCGCATGCTCCATGTTTCCGCCCGCACCGGCGTTGTTCGCGTGCTGGCAGCCGTCACCGTTCTGGTGCACGGGCGCGATATCAGCCGGGACCGTGGCGGAGTGGGCGGACATTCCTGCACCGCCCATAGGCACCACAGCGGGTGCCAGACCATGCATAGCCAGCAGCCCGGTAAGCAGCGCCAGGATCAGCAACAGCGGCCGGCGCCCCGCAGGGCACACACGCATCGGCCGCAGGCTGTTACCGGTCACCTGCCCATAGTACGGGCGGCCCCCGGGCCCGCCGGGGGCAGGCACCGGACGGCGGCTCGATGCCTCGCTGAGGGGCAAGGCTTTCTGGGAGCCTACCTCTACGCGAGCGCGGGCCGAGCCGACAAGGTGCTGCCCACGTGGAGGACCAGTTCACCACGGACGAGCGCGGAAAGATCGGCGCCAAGGACGGTGCGACCGAGCGGCCCCGGCGAGGTCGCAACCCGGCCTGGTACCCGATCACCGAACAGGCACGGCTGTCCTACCGCCGCGCGCAAGAGATCTTCGAGGAGAGTACCCGGCTGCCGGCCAGCCCCCTGGCCGGTCCGGAGGACGTCGACGATCTGGAGGGGGCCCTCCATGAGC
>NZ_AGBF01000334.1 GCF_000225525.1 Streptomyces zinciresistens K42
GCACGGCGGCGGAGAGCAGCGCCTCCAGGGCGGCGTCGTGGGCGGCCTGCGGGGAGTCGGACCGGCCGGGGGCGGCGCCGTCGGGGTGCGCGTGCCGGCGGCCGGGCGCCGCGCCGCCGCTCTGCCGTTCACCCATGTCCGTGTCCCGTCCCTGTCCGATCCCGTGCTGCCCGATCCCGTCCGGCCGACTCACGCGCGCCGCCGGGCGGCCCGTGTAAGCCGTGCGCGCGGGGGCGTACATGCCCGGCGTAGAGCGTGTACGTCCCGGGCGGCCGTCCGACTCACCCGAGCGGTACGACTTGTACGAGCCCGTACGAGCCCGTACTACTCCCACGAGTCGTACGAGTCGTACGACCCACACGAGCCGTACGAGCCGTACGAACCACACGGGAGCCGTACGACTCGTACCCGGCGCATCGGCGCCGCGTCCGTCGCGGACCGCGCCCGTGTCCGCCCGCCCCGGCGCGCGCCGGCGTGTGGCCCGTTCGGTTCGCGCGAGCCGTCCGGGACACCCGCCGGCGCTCCGGGTCGGCCGTCACGTCCGTCACGTACGTCACGCCCGTCCGGTCAGCCGGCCGCCCGCGGCCCTCCGGCCGGTTCCGCGCCCCGCCGGCCGCCGTCGCCCTCGCTGTTCATGTCGATTCCCCCAGCGTCCTGGGGCCCTCTTCCGTCACACCCGCGGCGGCCAGCTGCGCCGCCAGACGTTTCAGGCCCCGGTACGCGGCCGTGCGCACCGCGCCCGGCCGCTTGCCGAGCACGCGCGCCGCCGCCGGGGCGTCGAGCCCGACGACCACCCGCAGGAGCACGGCCTCGGCCTGGTCCCTGGGCAGCCCGCCGACCAGTTCCAGGGCCCGCACGGTGGAGATCGACTCCAGGGCCAGGTCCGCCGTGCTGTGCGGGCCGGGCAGTTCCAGCACGTCCTGCTCCAGTGCCGACGAGCGGGGCCGCACCTTCTGCCGCCGCAGATGGTCCAGCGCCCGGTGCCGGGCGATCGTCGCGCTCCAGCCCCGGAACCCGGCACCGTCGCCGCGGAACCGGCCGAGGTCGCGGGCGATCTCCAGCCACGCGTCGGACGCGACGTCCTCGGCGTCGTCCCCGACCAGCCCCCGTAGATACCCGAGCAGGCCCGGCTGCACCAGCCGGTAGGCGACCGCGAACGCCGCCTCGTCGCCCTCCTGGGCCCGCGCGACCGCCGCGCCCAGATCACCGTCGTGCGCGTGCACGCGGCGAGGTTCCCCTCCTCGGCCCAAGAACTGTCCTCGTCCGTACCGGTTCGCGGCGGATCCGTGCCGTACGGCACGCCCACCCCCTGCCCACGTCCCTCCACGCACAACAGCGCCCGGTCCCGCGGAAGTGTCACAGCGGCGGCCCGGAGCACAACCATCCCGGCGCGTCGGGAGTCGGAGACGTCGGCACGGGAGGGGGCCGCGCAAGCGGGCTCACGGGAATGGCATACGATGCGCGCCATCCCGTTTAAAGATCAAATAAGAGGACGTACACGTCGTGTCTCTCCGTACTCCCCACCGTTTCCCGCGCGGCATGTCCGCCGTCGTCGCCCTGCTCGCGATCGGCGCGGTGGGGTGCTCGGGCCTCTCCGACGCCGTCGACGGCGCCAAGGACGGCGCGCAGAAGGTCGCCCGCCAGCGTTCGGTGTTCTCGCTGGACGTCGGCGACTGCTACAACCCGAACGGCAAGGCCGAGGGGGAGGCGTACGCCGTCGAGGTCGTGTCCTGCTCCGAGGCGCACGAGGGCCAGGTGGTCGGCGAGTTCAAGATCGACAAGAGCGGGTCCTACCCCGGCGAGAAGGCGGTCTCCGCGATAGCCGACGAGCGCTGCCCCGCCGTGGCCGAGGCGTACGCCCCGGACACCTGGGCCCTCCCCAAGGGCGTCTCGCTCTTCTACTACACGCCCACCAAGGAGAGCTGGACGACCGGCGACCGCGCCGTGAGCTGCTCCTACACCGCCGAGAAGGGCAGGTTCAGCGGCTCGCTGGGTACCGCGAAGTCGCTGAAGCCGGCGCAGGCCGCCTTCCTGCGGGGCTCCAACGGCGTCTACGCGGCCCTGTGGGCGAACCAGCCCGTCAAGGACACCGTCGAGGACGACCTGGCCGGCTACAAGACGCAGGCCAAGGCCGTGGCGACCGCCCTGGACTCCCATGTCAAGGGCCTCGACGGCATCGACGGGCCCGAGGTCGACAAGCTCCGCGCCCGGCTGAAGAAGGCCGCCGCCGACTGGCGCAAGGCCGCGAACGCCCGGAACGTCGACGCGTTCTACCTCGCCTACGACCCGGCCTTCACCGCCATCGACCCGGGCCGGACCGTCGCCGCCCGCAAGGAACTGGCCCTGGCCGTCACCGTCCCGGCCGACGACGCCGAGGTCTGGGCCGGCTGAGACAGCCGCACTCCCCCGCGCGCCGAACGCTCCCCCTGCGCGCCGCACCGCCCCGTCCGCCCGTCCGGAACCCCGCCCCCCGCGCGGGCCCGGACGGGCCGGCCGTCACCGCCCCCGGCGCGCGTCCCGGCACAGCAGCCGCAGCGATCCGTCGCCCGCGAAGCAGCGCCGCGCCTCGTCGATCGGGTCCCACAGCCGGCCGTCGGGCGTGCGCAGCCAGTGGTCGCCGCCCGTCGCCCACCACTCGGCACCGGTCCGACGGGCGATCACCTCACCGGCGTACGCGCCGAGTCCGCGCAGCACGTGGTCCACGGCCGCCCTGGGCGTGCCCTCGCGGCGCAGCCCCTCGATCATCCGGTCGACCCGCCACAGACTCTGCTCCGAGTAGTCGAGGCGCAGCCGCGCCCCTTCCCGCATGGTCGCCACCGCGTCCGCCGCCCACCGCGCCGGCTTGGCCGCGGCGAAGGGCCTGGTCTCCTGCTGAGTCGTCACATCCTGGAGAGCGTCCGGGAGCCGCGATCCGTCACCCGGATCGGGCGGCTGCCCGGTACCCGCGCAGGACCGCCGCACCGTGCCCGCAGGACGGACACAGGACCCGCCCGGGAACCGGGATTCGGGCGGGAGTGACGCTTCGCCGCCCGCCGTGCGCGCCAGCCGCTGACGACCGCGCACGTCCACCTCCGCGCACGTCCACCTCCGCGCGGTGCCGCCCCCCGGCGCTGCGCAACAGCGCGCCCCGGTTCCGCCGCCGGTTCCGCCGCCGGTCCGGGGGGCGACCGGAGCGCCGCGCGCGACCGGACCGGCCGGCCCGGGAGGCCGTGCGGGTGCGGCTGTACGCCGACTGCGAGCCGCTGTGCCGCGCCGTGCCGCCGGACCTGGCACCGGACGGGGCCCGCGCGAGGCATGGTCGCTCTACTGCCTGGGCCAGGCGCTGGAGGAGACGCGCCCAGGTCGTGCTGGGGGCCGCCCCGCCTTCCGGCACGGCACGGGCGCTGCCGCCGTTCCTGCCGCTGCCGCCGTTCCTGCCGCTGACCGCCTCTCAGGCGACGCGGTGGTGAAGCGGCTGGCGGCGTACGGGTCTCGGCGGGGCGTCAGCCGCGGCCCCGGGCGCGGCGCGAGACCACCGCCCGCAGCACCCGGCGGCCCTCGGTCGACACCTCCAGGGCGCGGCGCAGTCCGCCCGCGCCGTGGCCGTTGAGCAGTTCCAGGACGCTGACCTGGCGGCGCAGTTCGGCGGCGACGAGCGGCGACATGCCCGCGGTGCGGCCCTCGGCGGGGGCCGCGCCCGCCCGGACGGAGCCGAGCGCCCCGGGACCGGCGCCCACCGAGGAGGCGTCGTCCCCGGCCGGGTCGAGCAGCCGGTGGATCCGCAGCGAGGCGACGGAGCAGGCGTCGGCCCACACGCGCGCCTCGGCGGCGGACCGCACGGCGGGGGCGGCGGCCAGCATCCGCCGGGCGAGCAGGGCCGCCTCGTCCTCCGCGTCCGCGTCGTCCACGACACCGAGCTTCACCCGTGCCCGGTCCAGCAGGTCGCCCCAGACGGCCGGGTCCCCGCCGGTCGCGAGGTTCGCCCACAGCGGGCGCAGCACCTCGTCGTCGCCGCCCAGGAGCGGTACACACCGATCCAAACAAGCCAATCCGCCGGCGGTCAGCCCGCGTTCGTCGGCCTGAGCGATCAGGTCCACCAGGCTCATCCACGCCTCCCGTAGCGGGTCCGATGTGAGGGCCGGGGCCCCCGCACAGGCCCCTGGCGAGCCCCGTTTTCACACAGCCCGCACTTTTCCCTACTGCGTGCGACGACCCGGGAGTGTCACAGTCGCGCGGCACCGGGCGGGCAGGGAGGGCGACGCGGGTGCGACGCGGAGATTTTCGGCCAGGCGCTCCGCGTCGGCGGTGGGCGCGCTCCGGCGGGTCGGCGCGGC
>NZ_AGBF01000333.1 GCF_000225525.1 Streptomyces zinciresistens K42
ATCGTGCCCGGCACCCGTCCGGGCCGTCCGGCGGGCGAGCCGCCGCGCCCCGCGGACCAGCGCGTAGCCCTTCGTCAGCGTCCGGTCCACGGCGTAGGTCCGGGCGACGGCCCGTCCCTCCACCAGCCGCGCGAACTCCCCGGGCCGCGTGCCGGGCCGCACGGTCAGCCGCCGCAGGGCGAACGGACCCTGGGGCGGGCGGGCCAGCGCGTTGCGCACCGCGACGGCCTGGGTGAAGCCGGCGTCGCGCACGGACCGCCGCACCCGTCGGTCGGAGTACCCGAAGGGGTAGGCGAACGACTCCGGGGCGCGGCCGAGCCGGTCCCCGATGATCTGCCGGCAGCGCCGCACCTCGTCCGCCAGGGCCTCGTCGGGGATCTGGTCCAGCTGCGGATGGGTGTGGCTGTGGCCGCCGATCTCGTTGCCCCCGAGGGCGAGTTCGTCCACCTCGCGCCAGTCGAGCATGGCGTCGGGCGCGGCCCCGCCGCTCTCGTACGGACCGCGCAGCCAGCCCGTCGTCACGAAGACGGTCGCGCGAAAGCCGTACCGGCGCAGCACCGGCAGCGCGTGCCGGTGCACACCCCGGTACCCGTCGTCGAAGGTGATCAGCACGGGGCGGTCGGGCAGGTGCGGGCCGCCGCGCCAGGCCGCGGCCAGCCGGGCCGTGGTCACCGGGGTGAAGCCCCGCTCGGCGAGCAGCGCCATCTGCGCCGCGAACGCCTCCGGCGAGACGGACAGCGCGCGGATCGCGGCCGCCGGCGCGTGGCCGACCGCGTGGTACATCAGGATCGGTACGGGTTGACTCATCGAAGGCTCCTCGCGGCTCCTCGCGGCTGCTCACCGCGGCACGGCGGACGCGCGCCGCGCGCCCGCCCCGCGCTACGGGGTCCCGTGCCAGGTGCGCGCCCTGCCCAGGCCCTTCAGCAGCCGGTCGGCGGGGGCGCGCAGACCCGGCCGGGCCACCACCGCGTTGCGCAGCGCCCGCGCCGGGGCGCGCCGGGCCCGGTGGACGACGGCGACCGGGTGCCGCCGGGTCACCCAGCCCTCCGAGACCTGCACCTCCCGCGTCTTCAGCGCGTCCTTGTGCGCGCGGCCGCCCCGCCCGAGGTCGAGGTAGGACAGGCCGTCCTCGGCCGCGCCCCTGGCCATGCGCAGATGCAGCACGATGCCGGGGGAGTACTTCGCGAAGGCGGGGTCGTAGGCCGTGAACCAGCAGGCCAGCTGGTGCTCCGAGCGCAGCCCGAAGTGCGCGGCCGCCGGGCGGCCACCCGCGTACAGCACCGAGAGCAGGCCGGTGAACGACGCGGACCGGGTGGCGAACAGCTCCTCCACCAGCCGCGTGATCCAGGCGTGCGCGAAGCGGTCGCCGCGGCCCGTCCTGCGGTACTGCGCGGACTTCCAGCGCACGAGGGTGCGCAGCATCGCCGGATCGCGTTCGTCGTGCACGTAGCGGACCTCGCCCGCGGCCCGCCCCAGTTTGCGTTCCTGGGCCAGCCGGACACGGGTGCCGCGGGCCGACCGCGCGCGCAGCCGGCCGACGTACGCCTCCCAGCCGTCGGCCACGTCCATCACGGGCGAGGCGAAGGTGCCGGTCACGGACTGCTCGAACGGCCGCTGGCCCTCCGCGAGATGGTCGAACTCCCAGATGGCGAGCCCGCACGCCTTCAGCAGGGCGCCGGCGTCCCACTCGAACCCCGGCACGTGCACGAGGCCCTGGCAGTCCGACAGGCCGAGGCCGATCGCGCGGCCCACGCCCGCCGGGGACCGCTGGTACGGGAAGAACGCGAGGGGCGCGGAGCCCGGACCGTCCTCCCGCGCGACGGCGATCCGCACACCGCGCCCGCACCGGCCGACCGCCAGCGCGAACTCCGGTGAGAGGAAGGGATTGGCCAGCTGGGGGGAGCCGTCGGCGTGGGCGGTCGACTGCGTCGCCGTCCACGCCCGCCGGTCGGCGGCGGGCAGTTCCCCGGGCCGGTACACGCTGATGTCCATCACGGTCGTCCTTCCTGTCGCGGCCCCGCCGGGACCGGGGCGGCCACGGCCCAGGAGTCCGGGCCCGCCGCGCGGGACCGCACGGCACCGACCAGGTAGCCCGCGGTGGCGCCGGCGACCCCGGCGACGACCGCGCCGGCCCGCCCGGCGCCGCCACGGCGTCCCAGCAGGGCGTCCCGCAGCCCGCGGGCCACGGCGGCCGGCAGGACCCGGGTGGTGTAGCGGCGCTCCGACTCCAGGCCCTTGCCCATGCCGACCTGGCGGGTGACCCGGGCCTTGGACAGGCCCTCGGCGTAGGCGCGGCGGCGGAAGTAGCCGAAGCGTTCCCGGGCGAGGGGGACCTTGTGGTGGATCACCGCCCGGTCGTCGAGCAGGAGCAGCGCCTCGGGGACGGCCCGCTTCAGCCGGATGCACAGCTCCGTCTCCTCGCAGCCCAGCGGGCGCCGGTCGCCGTCGCGGCCGATGCCCACCGCGAAGCCGCCCGCCGCGTCGAAGGCGCTGCGGCGGAAGGAGGCGTTGCCGCCCAGGACGTTGCGCACCGGCGCCCGGCCCCGCGGCATCCCCTTGTAGGCGCAGCCCACGACCCAGTCGAACTCCTCGGGGAACCAGGCGGGCCTGCGGCCCGACCCCCACGCCGGTACCGTGCGGCCGCCCACGGCCATCACGCGCGCGTCGGTGTAGTCCGACGCCATGTGCCGCAGCCAGTCGGCTTCCGCGACGGCGTCGTCGTCGAGGAAGGCGAGGACCGCGCCCCGGGCGGCGGCGATGCCCGTGTTGCGTCCGGCGGACAGCCCCCGCGGGCCCGCGTTGGCGAGCACCCGCACGCTCCCGGGGCCGGGGCCCGGGTCCGTGCCGTAGGCGGCGCGCAGCCGCGCGAGCAGCGCGGGGTTGTGGTCGACCACGAGCAGGGTCTCCAGGGCGGGCAGCGACTGCCCGCGTACCGACTCCACGGCGGCGAGGATGTCCGGCCACCGGTCCTCGGTGTACACGCAGATCACGACGGAGAACTCGGTACGGGGCACGTCACTTCTCCCTACTTCTCCTGGTGCGGGACGTTCTCGGTACGGGGGGCGGGCGCGGGCCGCCGGGGCAGCCAGCGCGAGCGCCGGATCACGAGGTGGAGGGCGAGCACGGTCAGCGCCAGCAGCCAGGCGAGTCCGCCGCCTGCCAGGCCCAGGGCGGGCAGCAGGACGCGGGCCAGGACCAGCACCAGGACGCACAGCGCCAGTTGCAGTCCGACGACCATGCGCAGCCGGCGGCGCATCCGTGCCACGTCCACGGCAAGGCTCACCAGCAGGTTCGGCAGCGCGGACAGCGCCAGCAGACGCAGCAGCGTGGTGCCGTGCCGGGCGTACTCGGGGCCGAAGAAGGCGAGCAGCCTCGGCGCGACGAGGACGATCAGCACCGTGCCCGCCGCCATCAGCAGCGCGGAGTGGCGCAGTACGCGGGAGAAGTGCTCGGCCAGCCGGCGCGGGTCGTCGGCCGCCTCGACGATGAGGGAGCTGCCCATGTTGGTCGCGAGGAGGTAGGGGACGTAGCCGACGATCCACGCGAGCGAGTAGTAGGCGCTCTGCTCCGGGCCCAGGGTGTTCAGCACGAGCAGGGGCACCAGGCTGTAGGCGGCCATCCGGAACAGCGATCCGGCGTAGTCGGCCGTCGCGTAGCCCACCATGCGCGGCGGGCGCGCCGCCCGCGGGGCCCGGCTCTCGTGCCGGGGCACGGCGTGCCGCATCAGGAGCACGTTGGCCACCAGGAGCGCGACGATCAGCGCGCCGGCCCAGGAGACGAGGATGCCGGTGAACAGGGTCAGGGCGGCCGCGGCGGCCAGCAGGAGGATCTTCACCGCGGCGAAGACCACGTTCTCGGCCGCGACCCAGCCCGGGTGCCGGACGCCCGTCAGGGCGCCGTCCTGGAGGGCGAAGATCGCGTAGGCGGCGGTGTAGGCCACGAAGAACAGGCCGGTGAGCGGCGACAGCAGGAAGCCGAGGCCGGGGGTGACGACGGGCACCAGGAGGAGGAAGCCGACGGAGACCAGCACACTGCACGCGATGCTGACGGCGTAGCAGGTCAGGATCAGGGAGCGGGTGTGCCGTCCGGCGGCCGGCACGAAGCGGACCAGGAAGTCCGCGAGGTTGAGCTGGCCGATGGTGGACAGCAGCGTGGCGGCCGAGACCGTGGCGTAGTTCAGGCCCACCGTGCGGTCGTCGTACCAGCGGGTGGCCAGCACCCAGAAGACCGCCCCCAGCACCGCGTTGACGAGCGAACTCAGCGCCAGCAGATGGCCGTTGCGCAGCAGCGGCTCGCGGGGCAGCACGGCCGAGAGG
>NZ_AGBF01000332.1 GCF_000225525.1 Streptomyces zinciresistens K42
GCCGACCACGGACGCGGACGCGGTGCGGCGCGAGATCGACGAGTTCGAGGCGGCCGTGGAACGCGCGCACCGCGACACCGGTGAGCGTCACGTCCCGGCCACCCCACCGACCCCCCGCACATACCACCAGAACGACCTCCCGGAAGGAGCGGAGCAGTGAGCACGTCGTCAGAGGGCACCCCGGCAGGAGGCGCTTCGCAGGCCGAACTGCGGGCCGCGGCAGCCGACTTCACATGGCTGCTGAAGCGCTTCGCCACCGAGACGGCCGGTGTCGTGGACGCCATCGCCGTCTCCTCCGACGGGCTGCTCATCGCGGTGTCCGAGCTGGGTGAGCAGGCGGACTCCGAGCGGCTGGCCGCGATCGTGTCCGGCATCACGAGCCTGGCGGCGGGCGCGTCCGGCAACTACGGCCTCGGCGGCCTCAACAAGGTCATCATCGATCTGGCGGGCGGACATGTGCTGGTCTCCGCGATCGGCAGCGGCGCCGTGCTCGGCGTGGTCACCGACAAGGAGGCCAAACTGGGCAACATCGCCTACGAGATGACCGTGTTCGCCAACCGGGCCGGCGCCGCCCTCAGCCCGCAGCTGGTGCTGGAGCTGAAGAACAGCGTCGGCGCCCCGTCGGTCCGCTGACGACGAGGCCATCGAGGAGGGACGAACCCATGGCGGACGGCGCTCCACCACCGGGCCCCGGCGGCCCGGAACCGGTCGGCCAGGCCTCCGCCGTACGGCCGTTCCTGCTCACCGCCGGCCGGGTCGCGGACTGCTCGGACGGCCGGTCGCTGCCCCTGGAGGCCCAGGTGGTGGCGACGGCCGAGGGGATCGACGCGCTCGGCCGGCTGGCCTTCGAGCGGCACGACATCGTCGCCGTGTGCCGGCTGCCGCAGTCCGTCGCGGAGATCGCGGCCCGGCTGCGGCTGCATCTGAACGTGGTGCGGGTCCTCGCCGAGGACCTGCGTGCCGCGGGCCAGTTGACGGTGCACGTGCCCGACTCCGGCGTCGTCCAGGACGCCTCCGTCCTGCGCAGGGTCATCGAGGGCCTGCGCGCCATCCCCGACGCACGAGGGGTACGCAGTGACAGCGACTGAAACGGCCGTGGGCGCCGCGGCCGCGCGGCCGGCGGCCGTACGACCGCCGCTGCCCGTGAAGCTGGTGATCGCGGGCGGCTTCGGGGTGGGCAAGACCACCGCGGTGGGCGCGATCTCCGAGATCGAGCCGCTGACCACGGAGGCGGCCATCACCGAGGTCGCGGCCGGTGTCGACGACCTCACGCACACCCCGCTGAAGACCACGACCACCGTCGCCATGGACTTCGGCTGCCTCACGATCGACCCGACGCTGAAGCTGTACCTGTTCGGCACGCCCGGACAGGAGCGGTTCGGGTTCATGTGGGACGACCTGGTCGAGGGCGCGGTGGGCGCCCTCGTCATCGTCGACACCCGGCGGCTGGACGACTGCTTCGCCGCCGTCGACTACTTCGAGCACAAGGGCATCCCGTTCGCGGTGGCCGCCAACGCCTTCGACGGCCGCGTCGAGCACACCCTGGACGAGGTGCGCTGGGCGCTCGACGTCGCCGAGGGCGTCCCCCTGGTCGTCTTCGACGCCCGCGACACCGGCTCGGTGCGCGACGCGCTGCTCGTGGTCCTGGAGCTGGCGCTCGCGCGGACGCGGGGGTGACGGCCGGGCCTCGCGCCCGGCCGTCCCCCGGCGTCAGCCGTCCCTGCGCACCCCCCGCGACACCGAGAGCCGGCCCGCTCCCCAGAACAGCACGAGCGTGGCCACGGCCAGGCCCGCGACCAGCGTGGCGCCGCCCACGACCTTCTCGTAGTCGCGTTGGTAGAGCCCGTCGACGATGTACCGGCCGAGGCCGCCGAAGCTGACGTACGCCGCGATGGTGGCCGTCGAGACGATCTGGATGGCCGCGGAGCGCAGTCCGCTGAGGATCAGCGGGAGGGCCGTGGGCAGTTCGACCCGGAAGAGGATCTGGGCCTCCCCCATGCCCATGCCCCGGGCGGCGTCCACGGGCGCCGGGTCCACCGAGCGCATGGCCTCGTTGGTGGTGACCAGGATGGGCGGGACGGCGAGCACCACGAGGGGGATCATCACCGGGGCCATGCCGAGGCCGAGCAGGAGGAACATCAGCACCATCAGGCCGAAGCTGGGCAGCGCCCGCGCGGAGGTGGCGATCAGGGCGAGGGCGTTGCCGCCGCGGCCGGTGTGGCCGGTGAGCAGGCCGACGGGCAGTCCGACGGCGGCGGCGATGCCGAGGGCCGTCAGCGTGTACTGGACGTGCTCGCCGAGCCGGGCCGGGATGCCGTCGTAGCCCTGCCAGCGGGCGCTGTCGCTGAAGAAGGCGTCGATGAAGTTCAGGATGTTCACCGGGCGGTCTCCTTCGCCAGGGGCGTCCTGGTGCTCCTGCGGGTGCCGCGGGGCATCCACGGGGTGAGGAGCACGCGCAGGACGATCAGCAGGGCGTCCACCGCGATGGCGAGGACGGCCGTGCCCACGACGGACAGCCACACCAGCCGGGGCTGGTCGTACTTCAGGCCGCTGTCCAGCAGGTTGCCGAGGGCGCCCGCGTTGCCGATCAGCATGCCGACGCTGACCAGGGAGATGCTCGACACCGCCGCCACCCGCAGTCCGGCGAGGATCGCGGGCGCGGCGATGGGCAACTGCACCTGGAGGTAGCGGCGTACGGGTCCGAAGCCCATGGCGGTGGCGGCGGCCAGGGTCTCCTGGGGCACGGACCGCACGCCGTCCACGATGGCGGGGACCAGTACGACGAGGCTGTAGACGGCCAGCGGGATCATCACCGTCAGCTCGCTCAGACCGGTGTAGTCGATGAGGACGACGAAGAAGGCCAGCGACGGGATCGCGTACAGCACGGTGGTCACCCACAGCACCGGCGGGTACAGCCAGCGGAAGCGCACGCACAGCTGGGCCACGGGCAGCGCCACGACCAGCCCGGCCAGCACCGGGAGCAGGGCCTCGCGCAGATGGAGTCCCACCAGGCCGAGGTAGCTGTGCTCCAGGTAACTCGGCATGTCGAAGAGCTGGTTCACGGCGCGACCCGCTGGACGCCGTCCGGTGCGGCACGCCGCGCGTGCGCCCCGCGGATGGCCTCGCCGATCGCCGTCTGCGAGACGACCCCGGTGGCCCGGCCCTCCGCGTCCACGGCGACGGCCCAGCCGGTGGGCGAGAGCACCGCGCAGTCGAGGGCGGCGCGCAGCGAGTCGGTGGCTGCCGTGAACGGGCGCCCGTACGGCAGCAGTCGGCCGTCCGCGCCCTCCCCGGCGGCGAGGTCCCCGGGCGCGCTCCAGCCGAGGGGTCTGCCGTCGGCGTCGGTGACCAGGAGGTAGGGGGCGCCGGCCGCGCCGGCGGCGGCGAGTTGGCCCGCGGTGGCTCCGGCGGAGACGATCGGGCCGGTCAGCAGGTCCAGGCCGGCCGCGGGGAAGAAGGACAGGCGCCGGATGCCGCGGTCGGCGCCGAGGAAGTCCTCGACGAACGCGTCGGCGGGGTGCGACAGCAGGTCGGCGGGCGGGGCGAACTGGGCGAGGCGGCCCCCGGTGCGCATCACGGCGACCATCGTGCCGAGCTTGACGGCCTCGTCGATGTCATGGGTGACGAAGACGATGGTCTTGCCCAGTTCGTCCTGGATTCTGAGGAGTTCGTCCTGGAGGCCCTTGCGCACCACCGGGTCGACCGCGGAGAACGGCTCGTCCATCAGCAGGACGGGCGGATCGGCGGCGAGGGCCCGCGCGACGCCGACGCGCTGCTGCTGGCCCCCGGAGAGCTGGTAGGGGTAGCGCCTGGCCAGCGCCGCGTCGAGTCCGACCCGTTCCATCAGCTCCCGGGCGCGGGCGCGGGAGCTGTCCTTGCTCCAGCCCAGCAGGCGCGGCACGGTGGCGATGTTGTCCAGGATGGTGCGGTGCTGGAAGAGGCCGGCGTTCTGGATGACGTATCCCATGGAGCGGCGCAGGGTGTTGACGGGCTGCCGCTGGATGTCCGCGCCGTCGAGCAGGATCGTTCCCTCACTGGGCTCGACCATCCGGTTGATCATCCGCAGTGTGGTGGTCTTCCCGCAGCCCGACGGCCCCACGAGAACGGTGATCGCACGGTCGGGTATCTCCAGCGAGAGCTGATCGACCGCCACCGTGCCGTCCGGATACCGCTTGGTGACTGACTCTATCCGTATCAAAGCGCCGAATACCCTTCGGGTCTGGCAGATTTCGCCCGCTTTCGACCACGGGCGCGGGCCGTAAAGGGCAGAGTCTAGACGTCGTGTGTTGCGGAACCCTTGCGGCGGCCGGACCGCGTGC
>NZ_AGBF01000331.1 GCF_000225525.1 Streptomyces zinciresistens K42
GCCCGCGGCGGTGGCCGTGCCCCAACTGCCGGGCCGCGGACGGGGTTTCGCGGGCCCGCCGGCCCTCGGGAGAGTGGCCGCGCCGGGCGTCCGCCGCGCCGCCGCGGTGCCGGACTCCGGCAGCGCCCGCAGCGCGCGGTGCAGGTCCGCCAGGTCCGGCCGGGCGTCCGGGTCCTTGTCCAGGCAGCGCTCGACGACGTCCCGGAGCGGGGCGGGCACCCCGCTGAGGTCCGGCGGCTCGTGCAGGACCTGGTAGCCGGTCATGTAGGGGCTGTCGGCGTCGAACGGACCCGCGCCGACCGCCGCGAACACCATCAGCGAGCCCAGCGAGAACACGTCCGAGGACGGGGTGACGTCGCGGGGGGAGGCCAGTTGCTCCGGGGACATGAAGGGCGGGGTGCCGATGATGCGGCCGGTCACGGTGAGGCTCTGGTGGTCGGAGGCGCGCGATATGCCGAAGTCGATGACGCGGGGGCCGTCCTCGGTCATGAGGACGTTGCCCGGCTTGAGGTCCCGGTGCACCAGGCCCGCCCGGTGGATCTCCCGCAGCGCCTCGGCCAGTCCCAGCCCCAGCGTGCGCAGTTCCCGGCCGCCCAACGGGCCGTCCTTCTCGACGACTTCGGCGAGCGTGGGCCCCGGCACGTGGAGTGTCGCCATCCAGGGCAGGTCGGCGTCGGGATCGGCGTCCACGACCGGCGCGGTGAAGGCGCCGCTCACCCGCCGCGCCGCCGCGATCTCCTGCCGGAAGCGGGTGCGGAACTCCTCCTCCCGCGCGTACGAGCCGCGCACGAGCTTGACCGCGACCTGCCGACCGGAGTCGGAGACCCCGAGGTAGACGACGCCCATGCCGCCCGCGCCGAGCCGCCCGAGCAGCGTGTACCCGCCGATGGACTCCGGGTCCCCGGTGTTCAGGGGCGTCATCGCCGACCTACCTTCCCACCGCCCGTCCGTCTCACGGCCTCAGCGTAGGGCCTGCCCTCCGCCGCGCCTGAGGGGCACCCTCGGCGGGCGGGGCGCCCCGCGTACTCCGCGTACGCCGGGCGGGGGCGCCCCTCACACCGGCTCCGGCCCCGGCCCCGTCCTCCTGACGTGCAGCACATGGCCTTCCAGCGGCAGGGGCGTCAGGTCCACCAGGGCGAGTCCGGCGTCTGCGAACAGCCGGGCGTAGTGGTCGGCCCGGCGCTCGCGCCCGCCGACGTTGCACATCATGTGCAGATCCCAGGCGGTGGCCAGGGAGGCCGATCCGTCGCGGGGCAGGACCCGTTCGACGACGAGCAGGTCGGCGCCGTCGGGCATCGCGCGGGCGCAGTGGCGCAGGATCTCGCGGCAGCGCGCGTCGTCCCAGTCGTGCAGGACGCGGGACAGGACGTAGACGTCGCCGCCCTCGGGGACGTCCGCGAAGTCACCGGCCCGGAAGGCGCACCGCGTGCCGTGGCCGGCCCGCTCCAGCCGGGCGCGGGCGGCTTCGACGGCGTGCGGGCGCTCCAGCAGGACTCCGCTCAGCCGGGGGTGCGCGGTGAGGATGCGGCCGAGCAGTTCGCCGTTGCCGCCCGCGACGTCGACCACGGTGGCCCCGGCCGGCGCCGCGGCGGCGGCGGTGAGCACGGGATGCGCGGGCACCGGGTCGAACATGGCGGACCCGGCGGCCATGGACGCGTCGAAGAGGGCCGCGAGACGGGGGTCGCGGGCGAAGTGGTCGAAGTGGTTCTCGCCGAAGAGGTGCTCGAAGCCGACCTGGCCGGTGCGCACGGTGTGCCCGAGTTCCGCGAACGACCGGTAGAAGGGCCCGCCGTACATCAGCGCCAGCGCCCGCATCGACCCCGCCGCGCCGGTGCGCAGCAGGGCGCCGAGCGCGGTGAGCCGGTAGCCGTCGCGGCCCTGCGCCACCGCGCCCAGCATCACGAGATACCGCAGCAGGGTCTCCAGCTCACGCGGTCGCGCGCCGACCGCGCGCGCCAGGTCCGCGACGCCCGTCCCGCGCTCGGCGTCCATGGCGTCGGGCACCCCGAGTTCGGTGAACGCGGCCAGCGCCTGGGTCGTCCAGGCCCCGGTCAGCAGGCGCAGGAGCGTTTCGGCGGGTTGCCGTGCGCGAGGGTCGCCGAGGTGCGCGGCCAGGAGGTCGCGGTGATCGCCGGGGACGTACAGCTCCACGCGCCGGTGGGCCGCCTCGGCCTCCTCCGGCGCGGTGAAGTAGAAGACCGTGCCGTTCTCGTGGGCGTTGTAGCCGCCGCCGTCCGGGGCGGCCCCGTGGCGCGCGAGGGTCGCGCACAGCCCGCGCAGCAGCAGCGGGTCGGGCTCCGGGACGTCGAACGCCACGTGCGTCTCGTGCTGCCGCTCCCGCTCGTACGCCGCGATCCCCTCCAGGCCGGACCCCGGCGGCACGGTCAGCGCGAACACCTCGACCGCCCGGGGCTCGCCGTCCGCGCCGGCCACCGCGGGGCGCAGGATGCCGACGTCCAGCTCGGCGGCGGGCCGCCGGTGCCGTACGGCCAGGCGCTCGCGCACGACGACGCTCGGCCGCGGCGGCAGTGCGGCGGTGAGCCCGCAGTCGGCGAGCAGGGCGCGCAACTCCGCCTCGCCGGACGGGAAGACGAGCAGCGCGGCGTGCGAGAAGCGGCAGCGCTCGGTGAGCGTGCGCAGCTCGGGGCCGTCGAGCCCGGGGAACAGGAGCGGGAGCAGTGCGGCGGTGCTCTGCTCCTTGACGAAGTCGACCGTCGCGAGCAGGCGGGACGTGTCGCCCGACAACGTCGTGATCATTGCGGGGATCCTCATTCGGGGGGGTGCGGATGGCGCGGGAGGGGCGGGAGGGGCGGGAGGGGCGGGAGGGGCGGGAGGCGGGGGGCGCCCAAGGGGGCAGGGCTCGCGGGAGGGGCGGAAGGGGCGGAAGGCGGGGCGGCGCCCAAGGGGGCAGAGCTCGCGGGAGGGGCGGGAGGCGGGGGCGGCCCACAGGAGGCGGGGCTCGGCGGGAGACCGGCGGGGTGGGCTCGCGGGACCGGGGCTCACACCCCGACGTAGTGCTCGGCGAACCAGTCCTGCCGGCTGCGCGACGTACGCAGCGAGCCGAGGCGCGAGCGCCGCAGGGATTCGTGGAAGGGCGCGGCGGGGTCCGCTCCGGAGGGGCCGTGCAGCAACCGGATCATCCAGTGCGAGAACTCCTGGGCCCGCCAGATGTACGCGAGGCACCGCGCGGAGTAGGCGTCGAGTCCGGCGCGGTCGTCGTGGCGGAGGTCGTCGGCGAGGGCCTGGGCGAGGATGGACGCCTCCAGGACCGCGAGGTTGGCGCCCTTCGCCGCGGCCGGGCTGATGAGCCCGGCGGCGTCGCCCACGAGGAACAGCGCGCCGTGGCGCAGCGGTTCGAGCACGTCGGACTCCAGGTCGACCACGGCGCGCCGGACGATGCGGCCGCGGCGCAGCGGGCCGTACCGCGCGGCCCGCATCCGCAGCTCAAGCTCGTCCCAGATCCGCTCCTCGGACCAGGCGTCGGCGGCGGTGCCGCGCTCGTACTGGAGGTAGTAGCGGGTGACGTCGCTGGTCCGCGCCATGTGCCCGGCGAAGCCCCGCCCGTGCACCGCGTACCCGACGGCGTCCAGGCTCGGCGGCGCCTCGGCGAGCAGTCCGAGCCAGGTCACGTCGTGGTCGCAGTGGTACCGGCGCACCGAGCCGGGCGGCAGCGAGCGCCTGGCCGCACCGTACCGCCCGTCGCAGCCGGCCACGTACCGGGCGTGCCACCGGCCGGGCCGCCCGTCCGCCTCGCGCACCGTCACCGAAGGCCGGTCGCCGTCGGCGTCCTGGACGGCGATCGCCTCGGTGGCGAAGTCGATACGGCCGCCGCGGGCCAGAAAGCGGGTCAACAGGTCCGTGACCAGGCTCTGTTGCGGATAGACGGTGTGCCGCTCACCGCGCCCGAGCCCGCTGTAGTCCAGCCGGAAGCGGCCGTCCTCGGTACGGAACTCGCACGTGCTGTGCGTCCGCCCGCCCCGGCGCAGCCCCTCGGCCAGCCCGTGCGCCTCCAGGGTCCGTACGGTGGCGGCGGCCAGGAACCCGGCGCGCGCCCGGGTCTGGACGTGCGCGCGCTCGGCCCGCTCCAGGATGACGCAGTCGATCCCGCGGTCCCGCAGAAGATTGCCCAGCACGAGCCCGGCCGGTCCGGCACCGAGGATGACCACGTCGGATGCTCTGCGGGTCTGCCTGTCTGTCACGAGACGGGATAGTAGGTCCCGTCAAGTGCCCTCCTGTGCCGAAATCACCTGAACGGGGAGTGCGGTAGCAGCACGCCGGGGCGCGAGCCCCGGCAAGCGCGCTGACCTGGGCGGAAGTACGGGGGCGCCGGGGGTTCTGCGGGAGAGGTCCGCGGCCGGGATGGGGTGGGGGGGGTGGGTGGGGG
>NZ_AGBF01000330.1 GCF_000225525.1 Streptomyces zinciresistens K42
CCGCCAAGGCCCCGCTACCTGGACGCCGTGGCCGGGCTGCTCGCAGCCGAGCCCACCGCCGTACAGCCGCTCCTCGTCAGCTGGTTCGACGACGGCCGGCCGCTGCCCACTACCCCGCACGCCACCGTCGCCGACGCCGCGCAGGCCCTGCTCCACACCCATCGCCACCGCGCCCCCGACGACCTCGCGGAGACCCTGGCCGACAGCCCGCACCCCCGGGCCGGGGAACTGCTCGCCGCGCTCGCCGAGGACGAACCGTCCGCGCTCTGCCGGGCCGTCGACCGCTGGGCGCACGACGAGCGGCCCGCCCGCCGCGCCGCCGCGGCCGCCCACGCGCCGCTCGCCGCATCCCACGTCCGCACCGAGGCCGACCGCGAACTCCTGCGCCGCGCCGCCCTCGCCCTGCTCGCCCGGTCCGCCGACAGCGCGCTGCACGGCGCCGCCCTCGACGTCCTCGTCCGCGACCCCCGCACCCGCGCACGCCATCTGCCGCGCGCCCTCGCCCACTTCACGGCGGCGGACCCGCGGCCGGCGCCCGCCGCCGTGGCGACCGCGCTGGCCACCCATCCCGACCCGGTCCTGGCCGCCTTCCGCGTACGGCTGTCCCGGCCGGACGCCGGACACCTCCTGGCCGTCCTCGCGGACGCCGCTCCGCCGGACCTCGCCCGCCGGGTCGCCGCCCTCGCCCGTGAGGCGGTCCGGCAGCGGCCCGGCACCGCCGAGGACCTGGCCGCCCACGTCGGCCGGCGCCTGGACCACGGCCCCGCCCGAGCCGTGCTCTTCCCGCTGGTCACCGGCCTCCTGGACGGCGGCACCGCAGCGCTGCGGGCCGCCCTCGCCCGGGTGCTGGCCGCCCCCGGCACGCCCGCCTCGCGCGCCCGGCGCCGGGAACTACTCGACTTCCTGCTCGCCCACGAGCGGGCACCCGACGTCCTCGGCGCGCTCCTGGAGGCTGCCGCGCGGCGGCCGGACGGCGGCACGGGCGACCTGGTCCGGCACACCGGCCTGCTGCTCGGGCGCACCACGGACGGCGCGGCCCGCTTCGACCGGGCGCTGGCCGCCCTCGCCCGCGAGGTGCCCGGCTTCGCCACGCGCCTCGCGGACTGGCGCACCGCCACCCCGCACGCGTGGTCGGCGCTGATGGGCCCCCGCACCCGGCGGACGATCGAGGACCTGGCCGGCGTCCACGTCCCGGCCTGACCGGGAAGCCCCGCGTGCGGCCGGTCACAGCGCCCATGCCGATGCCGACCGAGGGCCCCCGGCATGGCACCCTTAGACCTGCGTAAGTGCGTATGGGCAAAGACGGACACAGGTTCGACGAGTGGCGACAAGGAGCAGGCACAGTGCAGCGCTGGCGTGGCCTCGAGGACATCCCCCAGGACTGGGGGCGCAGCGTCGTCACCATCGGCTCCTACGACGGGGTCCACCGCGGGCACCAGCTGATCATCCGGCATGCCGTGGACCGCGCCCGTGAGCTGGGCGTCCCCGCCGTGGTCGTCACCTTCGACCCGCACCCCAGCGAGGTCGTCCGCCCCGGCAGCCACCCGCCCCTGCTGGCCCCGCACCACCGCCGCGCCGAACTCATGGCCGAACTGGGGGTGGACGCGGTGCTGATCCTTCCCTTCACCACCGAGTTCTCGAAGCTGTCGCCGGCCGAGTTCGTCGTCAAGGTCCTGGTCGACAAGCTGCACGCCAAGGCGGTCGTCGAGGGCCCCAACTTCCGCTTCGGGCACCGCGCCGCGGGCGATGTCGCGTTCCTCGCCGAGCAGGGCGAGACCTACGACTACGACGTCGAGGTCGTCGATCTGTATGTGTCCGGCGAGGCGGGCGGCGGCGAGCCGTTCTCCTCGACGCTGACCCGGCGCCTGGTCGCCGGGGGCGACGTGGAGGGGGCCGCCGAGATCCTGGGGCGCCCGCACCGGGTGGAGGGCGTGGTCGTGCGCGGCGCCCAGCGCGGCCGCGAACTCGGCTTCCCCACGGCCAACGTGGAGACGCTGCCGCACACCGCCATCCCCGCCGACGGGGTCTACGCCGGCTGGCTGCACGCGCAGGGCGAGGTGATGCCGGCCGCGATCTCCGTCGGCACCAACCCGCAGTTCGACGGCACCGAGCGGACCGTCGAGGCGTACGCGATCGACCGTGTCGGGCTCGACCTGTACGGGCTGCACGTGGCGGTGGACTTCCTCGCCTATGTGCGCGGACAGGAGAAGTTCGCGTCGCTGGAGGACCTGCTGGAGGCCATGGCGCGGGACGTCCGGCGCTGCCGGGACCTGATCACCGCCGCGGACCCGCCCGCCTGAGACCGGCGGACCGCACGAGGCGACGAGACGCCGGAGGGCCGGCACCGTGACGGTGCCGGCCCTCCGGCGTCGTGCGGACGGGTCCGCTACTGCTGGGTCCAGCCCGGCGGCATCCCACCCGGCTGCCCGCCCTGCTGCGGATCCTGCGGAGGCGGGGCCTGCTGCTGCTGCCAGCCCTGGCCCGGGGCGGGCTGCGGCGGCGGCTGCTGCCAGGTCTGCCCCGGCTGCGGGGCGCCGCCCGGCTGGGCGTACGGCTGCTGCGGGGGCTGGGGCTGCTGCGGGTGCTGGTAGTGCAACTGGGGGTTGCCGAAGCCCTGTTGGGTGCGGGCGATGTCCTCCGCGATCAGGGCCGCCAGATCGAAGTACGCCTCACGCGTCTTGGGACGCATCATGTCGAGGTCGACCTCGGCGCCCGCCGCCAGATGCTCGTCGAAGGGGATCACGACGACACCGCGGCAGCGGGTCTCGAAGTGCGCGACGATGTCGTCCACCTTGATCATCTTGCCCGTCTCGCGGACACCCGAGATCACGGTGACCGACCGCTGCACGAGGTCGGCGAAGCCGTTCGCCGACAGCCAGTCCAGGGTCGTCGACGCGCTGCTCGCGCCGTCCACCGAGGGGGTGGAGATGATGATCAGCTGGTCGGCGAGGTCCAGCACCCCGCGCATGGCGCTGTAGAGCAGGCCGGTGCCCGAGTCGGTGAGGATGATCGGGTACTGCCGCCCGAGCACGTCGAGCGCGCTGCGGTAGTCCTGGTCGTTGAACGTGGTGGAGACCGCAGGGTCCACGTCGTTGGCGATGATCTCCAGACCCGAGGGGGCCTGCGAGGTGAACCGCCGGATGTCCATGTAGCTGTTGAGCTGCGGGATCGCCTGCACCAGATCGCGGATGGTGGCGCCCGTCTCGCGCCGCACCCGGCGGCCGAGCGTGCCCGCGTCCGGGTTGGCGTCGATCGCGAGGATCTTGTCCTGGCGCTCGGTGGCGAGGGTGGCGCCCAGCGACATGGTCGTCGTGGTCTTGCCGACACCGCCCTTGAGGCTGATGACCGCGATCCGGTAGCAGGACATCACCGGCGTGCGGATCAGGCCCAGCTTCCGTTCCCGCTCCGCCTGCTCCTTCTTGGCGCCGAGCTTGAAGCGCGAGGGTCCCTGGTTGTTCCTGCGGGCCTTCGGCTGGTTGCGCAGCAGACGGTCCGAGGACAGTTCCACGGCCGCGTTGTAGCCGAGCGGCGTACCGGGCGCGGCCTGCTGCTGCGGCGCGCCGGGTCCGGCCTGCGGGCCGGGCGGGGCCGACCAGCCGCCCTGGCCGCCGTAGACGGCCGGGTTCTGCTGGGCCGGCGGCTGCGGCTGCGGCTGCGGAGCCTGGGGCTGGGGTTGCGGCTGGTGCTGGGGAGTCGGCGGCTGCGGCTGGGCGGCGGGCTGCCGCTGGTCCTGCGGGTACGGCTGCCCGCCCTGCTGGGGGTAGCCGTACCCGGCGGGCGGCTGGGAGGGGTAGCCGTAGCCGGGCTGCGGGGGCTGCTGCGGGTAGCCGTAGTCCTCGGGCCGGGGCTGCGGGGGACCCTGCTGCTGTCCGGGGTGCGGCTGTCCGGGGTGCGGGGGCTGAGGGTACGGCTGCGGGTGGTGCGACGGGGGCTGCTGCTGCGGGCCGCCCTGCTGGGGGTAGCCGTAGCCGGGCGGGGCCTGCGGCGGACCGGGCTGGACCGCCGCCTGCCTCGGGTCGACGGGAGCGGGCTGCTGCGGCTGGGGCGGTCCGAAGGCGCCCTGCGGCGGGGCCTGGTGCGGGGCTGCCTGCGGCTGGCCCTGCCGGGGGTAGCCGTAGCCGGGGCCCTGGCCGGCCGCCGACTGGGGGTCCGGCCCCCCGGTCGGCTGCGGTGCTCCCTGCGCGGCGTGCGCGGGCGCGAAGCCCTGGGGGAGCGGGGGCAGGTTCTGGCCGGGCGTGGTCTGCGCGGGCGCCTGAGCGGAGGGCTGTGCCGGAGGCTGCGACTGCGCGGGAGCGGGAGCGTGCGGCTGGGGTTGCTCCGGGGCGTGCGCCGGTCGGGGCGCGTGGGCCGGGGGCGCCGGGGGCTGCGAGGGGGCGGCGGAAGCCGGGGCCGCCTG
>NZ_AGBF01000329.1 GCF_000225525.1 Streptomyces zinciresistens K42
AGGCGCCGCAGCAGCGGCCGTACGAGTTCACCCGCGAGCAGGTAGAGCAGCAGGTACAGCGAGAGCGCGAGCCACAGGAAGCCGGGCCAGGACAGCACTTGCTGGAGCCAGAGGGGAGCGCCCGCGCGCGTGGAGACGAAGGCGCCGATCGCCAGCGCCCAGCCGGCGGCGATGACGGCCACGCCCGCGCGGCGCACGGGGCCGGGCCCGCGGGTCGTGTCGCGGAACAGCCGCCGCCACACATACCAGTTGCCCGTGACCAGGACGGCCAGTACCAGCAGTGCGACCAGTACGAAGACGATGACCACGCCGACGTTCCCTTTCCTCTCGTGTGCCGGGTGAACGTCCCGGGAGGCGGCCGAGTTCCTATGTCGTCCGGCGCAGTGCGCGCACGGCGCGCAACCCGATGACCCCGATGACCGTCCCCCATACGAAGGAGACGACCGCGAGCGTCAGGTGCACCCAGAAGTACGCCGTCGGCCGGCCGTCGTCGAACGCGAGCCCGCTGCCGTTCTTGATCAGGTTGTTGACGAAAGTGACCCAGATGACCCAGCTCCACACCCCGAAGGCGAGCAGGAACCAGGAGACGGGGCGGCTGAGCTTCATGCGTCCAGTATCGCCGCCGGGTGTCGGGCGCTCGGGGCGGGGTGGGGGCGAGAACGCGACTTCCCCGGGTACGGCATGTACTTTTCCGCTCGTGCCCGCACCCAAGAAGACCGCACGGCGAGCCGCGCTGGTCACTTCCGCAGCCCTGTCGTCCCTCGCGCTGACCGCGCCGCTCGCCCACGCGGTGCCCACCCCCTCGCCGCGCACGAGCCCGCCGCGCACGAGCCCGTCGGCCACTCCCCCGGCGAACATGTCGACCGTGGGCGGTGTGCGGCTGGGCCGGCCCGGTACCCAGGTGAACCTGGCGAGCGGGGTCCCGGTGCTGCCCAAGGACGTCACGGCCCGTTCCTGGGTCGTCGCCGACGCCGAGTCCGGCCAGGTCCTCGCCGCGCGGAACGCGCACTGGCGGCTGGCGCCCGCGAGCACCCTGAAGATGCTGTTCGCCGACACGGTGCTGCCGAAGTTCCCGCGCTCGCTGAAGCACGACGTGGTCCCCTCCGACCTCGCGGACGTGGGGCCGGGTTCGAGCCTGGTGGGGATAAAGGAGGGCGAGACGTACACCGTGCGGGACCTGTGGCTCGGGGTCTTCCTGCGGTCCGGCAACGACGCGGTGCACGTGCTGTCGAAGATGAACGGCGGCATCGCGGCCACCGTCAGGCAGATGAACGAGCACGCCGAGGAGTTGCAGGCCCTCGACACGAACGTGGTGTCGCCGGACGGCTACGACGCCCCGGGCCAGGTCTCCTCGGCGTACGACCTGACGCTGATCGCCCGCTCCGGGCTGCAGAAGAAGGACTTCCGGGAGTACTGCTCGACGGTCGCGGCCACCTTCCCGGGCGCGACGAAGAAGGGCGGGAAGGGCAAGAAGTCCGTCCGTGGGTCCTTCGAGATCCAGAACACCAACCGGCTGCTGGCCGGCGACAGCGACGTCCCGGTCTACCAGGGCATCGCGGGTGTGAAGAACGGCAACACCACCAACGCGGGGGCCACCTTCACGGGGGTGGCCGAGCGGGGCGGCAGGGTGCTGCTGGTGACGGTGATGAATCCGGCGAAGAGCGAGCGCAACGAGGTCTACAAGGAGACCGCGCGGCTGTTCGACTGGGGCTTCGGGGCGGCCGGGAAGGTGCGGCCGGTGGGTGAGCTGGTGCCGCCGAGGAGCGCCGTGCAGTCCAGTGCCCAGCCCGGCGCCAACGCCCCGGGGGAGGCGGGCGGCACCGGTGACGCGGGGCCGTCCCCGACACCGGCGGTGGGCGCCTCGGCCGCCACCGCGTCCGGCGGGATGGGGATCGCGCTCGGCGTGGCGGGCGGGGTGCTGGTGCTGCTGGGGGCGGGCGCGTTCCTGGTCAACCGCCGTTGGCCGCTGCCCGACCTGGTGCGGCGCCGGGGCCGTTCCTGACGTCCGTGCCGCCCGGCGCGTCCGGGGGCGCCGCGTCCCCTTCGGGGCCGGGGCTGTCGTCGCCCAGTTCGGTCCGCTTGTCCTGCGTCGCCGTCCAGGCGGCGCAGAACACGACCAGCTTGGACGTGAAGTTGATCCACAGCAGCAGGGCGACGGGCACCCCGAAGGCGCCGTACATGCTCTTGGTGGCGACGCCCTGCATGTAGCCGCTGAGCAGCAGCTTCAGCAGCTCGAAGCCGATCGCGCCGATCAGGGCGGCCACCATCAGGCGGCGGCGGGCCGGTTCGACGCCGGGCAGCAGGGTCAGCACGTACAGCAGGAGCAGGAAGTCGGCGAGCACGGCGACGGCGAAGGCGGCGATCTGGAGCAGGACGCCGCCCCAGCCGCCCTCGTCGAGGCCGAGCTGGCGGGTGGTCCAGCCGACGGCGGCCGAGGCGATGGTGGAGATCGCGATCGTCAGGAGCACGGCGCCGCCGAGGCCGACCAGGACGCCCGCGTCCTTGACCTTGCGCAGGAGCGGGTTCTCCGCCGGGTCCGGCAGCTCCCACACCGCGCGCAGGCACTCGCGCGTGGAGCCGACCCAGCCGATGCCGGTCAGCAGCAGGGCGGCGCCTGCGATGAGTCCGACGGTGCCGGCGTTCTGGACCAGCGCGTTGATGTCGAGCTGGTCGGCGATGCCGGGCACCTGGTCGGCCAGCTTGTCCTCCAGCTTGGCCTGCTGTTCCTTGCCGAGGGCCGCGGCGGCGATCGCCGCGGCCACCGTGAGCAGCGGAAACAGCGCGACGAAGCTGGTGAACGTCATCGCGGCCGCCAGTCGTGTCCACTTCACGCGGTCCATGCGCTCGTAGGAGCGCCACGCGTGCGTGGTCATCAACCGGGCGACCACGGCGCCGATGACCGGGAGTTTCTTCAGCCAGTCCATGATCCGCCCCTGCCCTCGGTCCGGAAGACCCATGTCCGTGTGCCCCAGAACCGCAGGACCGTAGCCAGCGCCATGCCGATTCCCGCCCCGGAGACGAGGTCGGCGCGCGCGGAGGTGAGGCCGAGGCCGTAGTGGCTGACGGCGAGGCACAGCAGTTGTACGGCGGCCCCCGCGGCGTTCACCGCGCAGAACAGGGCGTAGGGGCGCAGGCCGCGCGGGCGGGTGTGGCGGTAGGGGCCGAGGGCGTTGCCCGCGTAGGCGACGGTGCAGCCGCCGGCGAACGCGAGGGCCTTGGCGGTGAGCGGGTCGAGGGCGGCGGGGCCGCGCAGGGCGGCGAACAGGGCGAGGTCGACGGCGTAGGCGAGCAGTCCGGCCGCGGCGAAGCCGGTGAGTTCGCGGCGGCGGGCCCGCGCGGCGGCACCGGGGGCCGCCCGCGCGCGGTGCTCGCGCGGGCGCGGCCACGCGCGCGTGGCTACCAATGGGCCACCGCCAGCCCGTACAGGGCGAGCCACACCAGGCCGATGAGCGCGAGGCCGCGGTCGCGCAGCACGACCTCCTCGGGTTCGCCCGCCGTGCCGCGGTCGGCGAAGACGGCGTAGCGCAGGATCGCGAGGATGAAGGCGACCACGGAGAGCTGGCGCCAGGGCAGCAGGCCGTCGCGCGCGTCGCCGCCCTCCTCCAGCGCCCACAGGCAGTAGGCGAGCACCGCGACCCCGGCGGCCAGCTGCCACACGAAGCGCAGGTAGCCGGTGGTGTACTCGGTGAGCAGCGCGCGCGTGGCCCCGTCCTTCCCGGCCATCTGCACGGCCTCGGAGTAGCGCTTGGCGGAGACCATGAACAGCGCGCCGAAGCCTGTGGTGATCAGGAACCAGCGGGAGAGCGGGATGCCGAGCGCGAGTCCGCCGGCCATGGCCCGCATCAGGAACCCGGTGGTGACGACGGCGAGATCGACGACCAGGACGTGCTTGAGGCGCAGGCAGTAGGCCAGTTGCATGGCGACGTACACCGCGAGGAGGGCCGCGACGGCGGGTGAGGCCAGTACGGCCGCGAGGAGGGGCGCGAGGACCGCCAGGGCGCCTCCGACGGCGTGGGCGAGGGGGACGGGGACCTGGCCGGCCGCGACCGGGCGGTGGCGTTTGACGGGGTGCGCGCGGTCGGCCTCGGCGTCCCGGGCGTCGTTGACCAGGTAGACCGCGGCGGCGCAGGCGGTGAACAGCACGAAGACGAGGGCGAGTTGGGTCAGGGCGTGCACGGAGAGGAGCCGGCCGGCGGCGGCCGGGGCGGCCAGGACGAGGAGGTTCTTGACCCACTGCCGGGGCCGGGCGGTGACGACCAGGCCCGTCAGGAGCGCGCGGGGGCCGCGGCGGCGGGCGGGCGGCGGGGTCCGGCCCGGGGGCGTGCGCTGCCCGTGGAGCGTGGCCTCCCTGGCGCGGGCCGCCTGCGTCAGGCGGGCGGTCTCAGGCATGGGCGCCCGCCGTCCGCATCCAGCGCGATCCGGCGCG
>NZ_AGBF01000328.1 GCF_000225525.1 Streptomyces zinciresistens K42
CCCGCGGAGCGGGTACCACATCGCTGCGCGATGTGCAAGCGGGGCGGTCGCTGCGCTCCCGCTGGCCCGTGCGGAGCACGGGCGCCTCCCTCCGCTGCGCTCCAGGAGGCAGTGGGGCCGGCCGCTGCGCGCCCGGCTGGCCGCGCATCGCGCGGCCGTGGCTGGCGGGGTGTCAGGTGCGGCTAGTGGGGCCTCCAGTAAGGGAGTTGGGGAGTGCTCCGCACTCCTGGGCGGGTCCGCTGCGCTCCCCCGCCTGACGGTCCTTCCGGCTGCGCCTCCAGAACCTTGGGGCCCACTGTCGCGGGCCGGGCTGGCTACGAGGGGTGGGGGGTCGCTCGTTCGTGTGGGTTCCAGTGTACCGCGTGCATCAGGTTGATGCAGCATGTACCGTTGGCGGAAACACGGGACACCCCCCAACCATCCGGGCGGAGCGCACGATTTGATGAGTGGTCAGCACCGGTATTTCGCACCCCCACTCAGGCAAGGAATTACGAAATTGGGACGCTGCGAACCTCAGCCACAGAACAGTACCCCGGATATCGGAAAGGCTGAATTCCGGCGTCCGGAGGTATCGGAGCCGAACGGCCCCCCGGGCCGGGCGGCGGAACCGTCCACCGGCACCGGCCACGCCTCGCTGCTTTTGAGCGTCACGGCCGGCACCACCCAAGACTCAGAGCCGCTGCTGCTGTCCCGAGCCCGCACCGGGTCACGGTGCCGCACGCGAAGCGAGCTCAGCCACGGAGGCCGGCCCCCTCGAACCGGTGGCGGTCGGCGGCGACACGCCCGTCGCTGCCAGCTGCTTGTGCCGCGCGGTGCGCGGCGTGGCGGCCGGGGTTCAGGAGTCAGCCGGTGTCTAGTGACACATAAGAGCGTTCCGCACCGAAACCGCCGTTGACCTGCGGTGATGCGAAACCGTTTGTTCTAGATCTCCAGAACAAACGGCTCCCGGGTGTTCTGGAGATCTAGAACAAAGTCACCCCGAACCTGACGGGTCGTTAGGTCACTGTGAGGCACCGTTTGTTCTGCCCCTCCAGAACAAGCCGGTTTACCTAGTGCTACCGTGCTCACCGAAACGTTGATCATCTCTGGAGGACTGTGCTGATGGAACAGCTGCCGATCGTCCGCCCCGGCGAGCGCGTGGTCGCGCGGTCGGACGGCAAGGGCGGCTTGATCCTGGGCGTGGAGAAGATCAAGGGCCGGGAGTTCGCCGCGAGCGCGGAGTGCAGCGGCTACGTGCTGGACGCCCGGCTGCTGATGGACGTGCTCGGCAGCCTGAAGATGCCCGGCTCCTGGTTCCAGGTCTGGTGCAAGCTCGTGGCGCTGCAGAACGCCAACCGCGCTGACGACCAGACCCGCGCCGCCGCCCGCGGCTTCGTGAAGACCAACCAGCGCGACCTCCAGGCCCGGTGCAACCTGTCGGCGGCCTCGGTGAACGAGGCGTCGCAGTTCTTCGCGCACATCGGCTGGATGCGCACCGCCAAGCGCGGGGTCCTCCAGCTGAACCCGTGGCTGACGGTGGCCGGCACCTCCGGCGAGCAGGAGAAGTGGCAGAAGCTCTGGAACGACGCCAAGGGCCCGGCCTGCATCATCCCGCACGCCGACTACCCCACCGAGTGGCGCCAGGCGCGGGAGGCGGAGAAGAAGGCCGCCGAGGCCGCCCGCCGCAGGGAGAAGGTCGTCACGCTCCGGCAGCGGCGGCCCGTCCGTAAGGCGAGCGCATGACCTCGCGCGGCATATCCTCGTTACAGCGTCGACCTGATCGAAAGTGGTGAGGCTCCGTGAGCAGCTCTTACGTCCCCAGCCCTCCCACAGAGGCACCCCTCACGATCTCCCGTGACGTCCTGCGCCTCCTGGCCCTGGTCGACATCACCACCGCCGGCCGCCGCGTCCTGGACCAGCTGCTCTACCTCAGCGACCCGGAGACCGGAACCGCCGCGATCAGCCAGAACGAGATGTGCTCCGAGCTGGGCGCCAGCAAGCCGACCGTGAACCGCGGCTTCAAGGAGCTCCGCGAGTGCGGCCTCGCCTGGAGCCTGGAAGACGGCCTCTACCAGCTCCACCCGCTGCTCACCGGCGGCGCGGTCTCCTCCCCCGTCATGCCGGTCCCGGAGATCCGAGCCGCTGAGCCCGAACGCTTCACCGAGCAGCGACGGGCCCGGTTCGCCGCCCAGACAGCCAACCTCGCCGCCACCGGCTGAACACCCCACCGAGGGCCCTCACAGGCCCTCCAGCGGCCTCCTGGCCCCGCGAAGCACCAAGGCGCTGCACCCCGAGTGCAGCGCCTTCTTCATGCCCGCCCGCGATCAAGCCGGTAGCACTGGCTAAACCGGGTTGTTCTGGAGCAGCAGAACAAACGCGGGCGCCCCATGCAGCAGCAGGCCACCGCCGAGCCGAGCAGCCGGTAGCACCAGGTGAACCGGGTTGTTCTGCTGCTCCAGAACAACCCGCGGCCCGGTGCAGCGAGCAGCAGCAGCGCCCACTGCTACCCCGAGGCCGGCCTTGCTGCACGAGCAGCACCCATGTCCCGCCTGGACCGTGGGAGACAGCGCTGCACGCCGGGCCCGCCGTGCAGCAGCCGAGCAGCACGACCAGGAGCACGAGCAGCACCAGGAGCAGCGGGCCGGTGCTGCAAGTCGCTGGTCAGACCTCGATGTACGCGACGACGACCACCGTGCGAAGTGCCGTGACCCAGTACAGGAGGCGTACGCGCTCGACTTCGTCGGTGTACTGGCGCAGCTGGGGGCCGGCGGAGTCGCCAGGCAGGGCCTCGCCGATGTCGGGGTCGACGGAGACGACGACCAGGGCGCGGTCCAGGGCGTGGATCTCCGCCTCGCTGGTGATGTTCTCCAGCTGCTTGGCGGCGGAGTCGGAGAAGGCGATGCGGGCGCGGCGCGGGCCGTGCTGCGGGGGCATCAGGCGACGGCCGGGCGCTGCGAGGCGAGCCGGGCGAGGTGGGCCTCGCGCAGCTCCTCCCACGGCGTGCAGTCCTCCACCGACGGAAGTCCGTTGGCCGCGATGTCCTCAAGGACGGCGGCGAACTGGTCGGCCCGCTCGCGGGTCTGAGCCGCGTACGCGCGCAACCCGTCGGCGGCCGCGGGTTCCAGCTGCTGCCGGGCGTGGTCGGCGGGGGCCGGCTGTTCGCTCATCGAGGGCTCCAGGGGGCAGAACTGGCGTCTGCTCCCACGGTATCGGCCGCCCCAGGCCCTGGGGACCACTCCGGACGAACCGACTCGTACGAGGGCGCGGGCCCAGGGCCCAGAGACCCCGGCTTCGGGCGCTGCGGAGCGCCGGTGCCAGCCCGCTGCCCGATGACACAGATCAGCTGAACAGTGACACAGTGAGCGTGTCCACCTGGGGAAACAGGGGGTCGATGACACAGATGACACAGATCGGCCGGACTGTTCAGGCGGGCGAGGGACCCCAACCCGGATGCGGACCGTAGTCGCTCCGGGAAGGGTGTCACGCTGATCGACGCGTGGCCCGAATCCGGGGGTCGGGCCCGTGGTTCCGGGCCGAACCGCCAACGTGACACCCCAACGTGACACCCGGATCGGGGCGCGTGACACGGGTGAGCGTGACAGCGTGACAGTCACCCTCGGTGATCACGGGCGAGATCGGATAGTGCCGGAGCGGGCCGTGCGAATGCTGCGCTACGGCCGGACGCGGGCGAGGAACATGGCGAGGTCACCGGCTGCTTCGGGTTGGGCGGTGGCGAGCTGGGCCGCGAACGCCAGCTGGTCGACGTCGGCGCCGGGGACCAGGCGGGCGAGTTCGGCGAGCAGCGCGGCGTGCGCGAGGACCGGCGGGGTGAGAAGGCCGGCTGCTGCCTCGCGGGCGGCCGGGTCTCGGTAGTGCCCGAGGTGAGCGGCGAGGGCGTGGGCGAGCCAGGCGTCGACGTCGGCTTGGACGTACCCGCCGGCTCGCCGGGTGAGTTCGTCGCGGACGGCTTCGTCCCCGTCGCGGGGCTCGGTCTGCTCCAGCGTGCCGAGCTCGCGCAGCGCCTGGAGCTCATCGGCGCGGGCCGCGACCCGGGCGGCCTCGCGGTGTTCGGCTTCCCGGGCGGCGGCGGCCGCGGCGTCGGCGGCGAGCTCGGCCTGGACGACGTCGTCGGCGTCCGGGTCGTAGACGGTGCCCGGCGCCGCGGCGGCGAGCAGCTGCGCGATGCGCTCCCACTCCGCGAGCTCCGCCGGGCCGCGGACGTCGTCAGCCAGGTCCTCGTGCCGCGAGTCCTGCCGGGCGTCGAACCGGGCGTCCTCGAGGGCCGCCGCGACGGCGCCGGCGTCCATCCCCTTCGCCCGTCGCCGTACGACGCGGCGGCCGATGCGGGCGGGGTCGACCGGCTCCCGGGGCGCGGCAACGCGCGGGGCGAGTGCACGGCGCGCAGTGCGCTGGGGCGGCCAGGGCGTGGTCATCATCAGCCTCGCATTCATGGGTGCATTCGGA
>NZ_AGBF01000327.1 GCF_000225525.1 Streptomyces zinciresistens K42
CCGTACCCCGCCGGCGCGCCACCACGGTCGGCGTGAGCGGCACCGCCCCCGGGCCGGGATCGTCGCGGAACAGCAGATGGACGGGGATCTCCGTGGTCGCCTCGTTCCGGATCAGCCGGCCGGGCCGGGCGGGCCCCTCGGCCGGCCGTCCCGCGAGCCCCTCGGGTTCGGGCGTGTGAGAAGTGGTCGTGGTCATGCGGTGCCTCCAGCCTCCGCGCCAGATGCGTCACAGCGAGGTCGTCACAGCAAGGTCGTTCACCCGGTGGTGCGCCGGGCGCTCCCGGCCGGGCGAGGCCGCCCCGGCCCCGCACCCGGTGTCGTCACAGCCCCCGCACCCCGGTGTCGTCACCGCCCCCTCGGCGCCGGGGCGAACAGCCGCCGCCAGGTCTCCGGGCCAGGAGACCCGTCCGCCGCCCCGCCCCGCCAGCCCTGGGCGCGCTGGAACGCCGCCACGGCACGGCGGTCCGCCTCCGCCCAGCGCGGACCCGGACCGTCGCGGTGGTACCGCCCGAAGCCCCGGCTGATCAGCTGCCGTCCGAGCGCGGTGACATGGGCGTTCTCGGCGCCGGGCCGGAACAGCGCGCGCCCCGGGTAGCCGGGCACGCCGTGCGACGCCGGACGCGCCGGGGGACGGGTTCCGACGGGTACGACGTCCCGGCCCGTGCCCGTGGCCAGCAGCCGCCAGGTCGCGGGCCCCGGGCGGCCGTCCGCGTCCCGGCCGCGCCAGCCCTGGGCGAGCTGGAACGCCCGGGTGGCTCTGCGGTCGGCGTCCGTCCAGCGCGGGCCGGGACCGGAGAGGTAGTGGTGCCCGGCGCCGCGCTCGACGAGCATCCGCCCCAGCCGGGCGACATGCCTGTTGTGGGCCCCCGGCCCGAAGTACGCGGGACCCGGGTACGGCTCCGGCCGCGCGGTCCGCGCCCCGGCCGTCCGCGGCGCGTCCGGCTCCACCGCGTCCGTCCCCGGCGCGTCCGGCTCCGCACGGGCCGCCCCCGGTTCCTCCGCGACCGGTTTCCTCCCGACCGGCTCTTCCGTTCCCGCTTCCGTTCTCGCTTCCGTTCTCGCTTCCGTTCCCGCTTCCGTTCCCGCTTCCGTTCTCGCTTCCGTTCCCGCTTCGTTCGTGACGGTTTCCGTCTTGCCCGTTCCGGAAGTGACCGGTTTCTTTTCCGCCGGACCGAACGCGAGTCCTTTGTAGCGGTAGGCGACAAAGCGCTCGGAATTGCTCCAGTAGGCGTACGGCGTGGTCTGCCGGCGGGTGCGCGGCGGGGTCTGCTCGTAGGCGGCATAGGCGGTCTGCGCGGAATCCGTCCAGCCGCCGAAAACGACGGCGTGCGGACCCTTCCGCGGATCGGCAGGATTGTGGAACAGCAGAATGTCCCCGGGCCCGAGGTCCTTCTTAGCGATGCGCACGCCGTACTTCCCGAGACTTCCGGTCCCCTCGTTCCCCGGCAGGTTCCAGGCCATCGAGACGAATCCCGGGCAGTCCCGCCGGTATCCGTCCGACCGGAACGCGTACAGGCTGTACGGCATTTTGGCCGCGACCCGTTTCGCGGCCCGCTCGATGATCCGGGCGCGCGTGGTCGCGGGGGTCGTGCCCCGGTCGGCGGGCCGGGCCGGACCGCCGACGGAACCGTGTGTCGGGGCCGCACCCGCCTGCCCTGCCCCAGGCACCTCACCTGCGAGAACGGACGGCCGGCCGGAGGCGGCGGGTGGGGCGGCGGCCGCGGTGTACCCGGCGGCGGGACCGGTGGCGGCGGCCGCGGCGACGACCAGCGCCCGGCGGGCCGCCGGATGGCGGCCGCCCGTGGAATGCGGCAGGACGCGTCGCCAGTGGGCGCACCCCGGGCAGTCGCAGTCACGCGCCGGATCGAATTCCTCGAACACCGGCGTCCGAGTTTCCATGCGATTCCCTTCACACTCCGGACGGAACGGCTTGCGGCCGTGCACCCCGCCAGTTTCTCAACTGTCGTCCGGACACGCATGTTGACGGTCCGAATGGTTTACGGCGAGGCGGGCCCGCCCGTGAATCCCCTGGTCGTGGTCGGGAGCACCGCCGCGGGTCCGGTAGAGTTGTGCCGTCGGCAGGCGCCGCTAGCTCAGTTGGTTAGAGCAGCTGACTCTTAATCAGCGGGTCCGGGGTTCGAGTCCCTGGCGGCGCACGATGACCATGGCGAGTCACGACCGGAAACAAGACGGTCATGACTCGCCATCGTCATGTCTCCGGTGTGTTCACCCGGATACTCTCTGCTCCATGGCAGCCCGTGACCTCCACGAGCGGATCAAAAAGCTCGTCGTCGACCGCCGGCCGGCCTCCGGGGCCCCGGCGCCGGCGGAGCCCGAGCCGACGGGACGTCCGGACGCCGGCCCGCGACGCGGGGCCGGCTGCCCACGCCGCCGCGCACACACGGCAGTCGCGGGCGGCGAGCCGGTCGCCGGTGCCGCCGGGACGCAAGGGCCCCGCGCGGGGACCGTACCGAAAGATCCCGATGCGACCGGAAGGTCGCGTTTCTGTGTCCATGGACCGGAATCGGTGGTGACCGCGGCTCGCCGCTGATACGCCTGTGACGGTCTAGGGGGACCGGCACGGCCGTTGTACAAGACCGAACAGACACGCGGTGACCCGCGTGTGGGGGGATTACTCATGACGTCGACGCCGTCAGGCGCCCGGCAGGACCTCGACCCGTCCGAGACGACACGGCTCAGGGTCCCGAACCACCGGACCGGAGCCTTCCGCAGCATCAGGAAGACACTTCCGAAGTACGACTACGAGCACTACAGCAGGCTGGCCGGGCCCCTCACGCAGCCCGACCCGGGCCGGCCGTACCGGGTGCAGTACCGCTCACTGATCTCGCAGGAGCCGCACCGCGTCCGGGTCGCCCTGATGCTGGCCGCGGCCCCGGTGCTCTCGCTGGTGCTGCTGTTCTGGCTGCTCCAGCCCGAGCACTGGACCGAGCGGGACTACCCGGCCTTCGGCTGGCTGCCGGCGCTCGACGTCGTGATGCTCGTGTCGATCGGCCTGATCGAGTTCTTCCGCTGCATGAACGTGCTGTCCAACGCGCACGCCACGCTCGTCGCCCGCGACCCGGTGCCGGTGGTGCCGGAGACCGGCACCAGAGTCGCCTTCCTCACCTCCTTCGTGCCCGGCAAGGAGCCGCTGGAGATGGTGACGAAGACACTGGAGGCTGCCGTGCGGCTCCGCCACCGGGGCCTGCTGCACGTGTGGCTGCTGGACGAGGGCGACGACGCGGAGGTCAAGGAGGTCTGCCGGCGGCTCGACGTGCACCACTTCTCCCGCAAGGGCGTCGCGAAGTGGAACCGGCCCAAGGGCCCGCACCGCGCCAGGACCAAGCACGGCAACTACAACGCCTGGCTCGACGCGCACGGCGACGACTACGACTTCTTCGCCTCCGTCGACACCGACCACGTGCCGCTGCCGAACTACCTGGAGCGGATGCTCGGCTTCTTCCGCGACCCGGACGTCGGCTTCGTCATCGGCCCCCAGGTGTACGGCAATTACGACAACTTCGTCACCAAGGCCGCCGAGTCGCAGCAGTTCCTCTTCCACGCGCTGATCCAGCGCGCCGGCAACCGCTACGGCGCCCCGATGTTCGTGGGCACCTCCAACGCCGTGCGCATCACGGCGCTCCGGCAGATCGGCGGACTGTACGACTCGATCACCGAGGACATGGCGACCGGCTTCGAGATCCACCGCCACAGGAACCCGGCCACGGGCGCGAAGTGGCGCTCGGTCTACACACCGGACGTGCTCGCCGTCGGTGAGGGCCCGAGCGCCTGGACGGACTTCTTCACCCAGCAGATGCGCTGGTCGCGCGGGACGTACGAGACGATCCTCAAGCAGTACTGGAAGGGCTGGTACTCGCTGCCGCCGGGCAAGCTCCTCAACTACACGATGATGATCGTCTTCTACCCGATGTCCGCCCTCAACTGGATTCTGGCCGCGGTGAGTTGCGCGCTGTTCCTGGGACTGGGGGCCTCGGGCGTCAACATCGACCCGGCGGTCTGGCTGATGCTCTACGGCAACGCCTCGGCCCTCCAGATCGGCCTGTACGTCTGGAACCGCCGGCACAACGTCTCGCCGCACGAGCCCGAGGGCTCCGGCGGGGTGGCCGGCATGGTGATGTCCGCGCTGTCGGCGCCGCTGTACGCGAAGGCGCTGGTGGACTCGGTGCTGCGGCGCAAGAGCTCGTTCGTGGTGACCCCGAAGGGCGACTCCGCCAGCCCCGACCGGTGGTTCGGCACCTTCCGGTACCACTGGTACTTCATCGCGCTCTTCGGCGCATCGATCACCGCGGGCTTCGTGTACGGCAACGCACACCCCGCGATGGTCGTCTGGGCCGGCTTCGCCCTGCTGATCACGGCGACACCGGTCATCGCGTGGCGCTGGACGCTGCGCCGGGACAGCAAGAGGTCCGCCGCCCCGGCGCCCCGGCGCGAGGGGC
>NZ_AGBF01000326.1 GCF_000225525.1 Streptomyces zinciresistens K42
GGCGGGCCGGGGCGGCCAGCAGGTGCGGGGCGCCGGTCGCGACGGCGGTCCGCAGTGCCCCGATCGCGTCCGCCGGGGTCAGGGCGGTCAGCCCGAGGGCGCGCAGCCGGGCCTCGGGCAGGGCCCCGGCGGCCAGGCCCGCCCCGGCGACCGGCCCGAAGCCGATCGATCGCCAGGGGCGGCCCGCCGCGTGTTCGGCGGCGGCGAAGGCGTCCAGGAAGGCGTTGGCGGCGGCGTAGTCGCCGAGCGCGCCCGCGAGGCCGGGCAGCACGGAGGAGACCGAGGAGAAGACGACGCGCACGGCGGGTTCCTGGCCGTGCCGGGTGAGGGCCTCGGCGAGCAGGAGCGTGCCGCGCACCTTGACGGCGAGTGTCCGCTCGATCTCGGCGTCCGACTTGCCGCGCAGCGTGCCCGGTCCGGCCGTGCCGGCCGCGTGGAACAGGCCGTCCAGCGGCGGGAGTCCGGCGACGAGGGCGTCAACGGCCGCCGCGTCGGTGGCGTCGGCGCTCACGTACCGGGCCCGCGTGCCCAAGTCGCAGAGTTCGGCCAGGAGTTCGCCGGGGGCGGCCTCGGTGCGTCCGGTGAGGATCACTTCGCGGGCGCCGCGTCCTGCGAGGTCGCGGGCGAGGGCGGAGCCGAGTCCGCCCGCGCCCCCGGTGATGAGGTAGGTCCCGTCCGCGGGCAGGGCGTCCGGCGCGGCGGACGGCTCCGGGAGGGCTTGGGGCCTGCGGCCGAGGCGGCGGCCGGCGCGCCAGGCGACCGAGCCGCCCGGGTCGGGCGCCGCGTGCACCTCCCGCATCAGGGCGTCGGCGCGCTCGGTGACCGTGTCGCGGGCGGACAGGTCGACGCCGTGCGCGGTGAGCCCGGGGTGCTCGTCGGAGAGGGCCAGGGCGAAACCGTGCGGGAGCGCCCGCTCCGGGTGCGCGCGTTCACCGCCGGTGGCGTGGGCGTCGTGGGTGACGAGCAGCAGCCGGGAGCAGTCGGCGGGCAGCGCGCCGAGCACGGCGCGCAGCGTGGCGACGGCGGCGCTCACGTCCGCCGCGGGGTGCTCGCCGGTCAGCCACACCAGGGTGTCCGCGCCGCCGTCGCCGGGGGCGTCGTCCCCGAGGACGGTCAGCCCGCGGGCGGTCAGCCGTTCGGCCAGGGCCCGGCGCAGCGGCCCCCCGGTCCCCGCGAGCCGCACCGCGCGCGGTGGCCGCGCGCTCGTGGGCGGCGCCTCCTGCCACACGACCCTGCGCACCGGGCCGCCGGCGCCGGAGCGGCGCGGCCAGTACCGGGTCCGCCGGAACGGGTACGTCGGCACCGGCACCCTCGGCCGCCCGGCGGCCCCGGCCGTACGGTCCAGGGCGACGCCCCGGGTCCACAGCCGCCCGGCCGTCTCCAGCAGGGCCCGCACCTCCGACGCGTCGGCGGCGTCGGGGGTTCCCGTGGTCAGCACCGCCACGTCCGGGGCGTCGTGCGCCGCCGCCGCGGCGCGGACGGCGCCGCCCAGTGTGCTGCCGGGGCCGAGTTCGACGAAGGTGTCGTAGCCCTCGTCCAGGAGCCGCGCCGCAGCCGCGCCGAAGCGGACCGGTTCGGCCGCGTGGCGCCGCCAGTGGGCGGGGCCGAGGTCGGGCGCCCAGGCGGCGGTGAGGGTGCTGAGCATGGGCACGGCGGCCGAGCCCGCCGACAGGGCCTTCGCCGCCTCCCGCAGCGGATCGAGGACCGGCTCGACGAGCGGGCAGTGGAAGGCGTGGGAGACCCGGAGGCGGCGCGCGGCCGTGCCGCGACCGGTCAGCTCGGCGAGGGCGCGCGCGACGGCGTCCTCGGTCCCCGAAACCACCACGTGGCCGGGCCCGTTGACGGCGGAGATCCACAGTGCGCCGCCGGACTCCGCGACGAGGGCGGCGACGGTGTCCTCGTCCGCCCGGACGGCGGCCATGGCGCCGGGGCGGGCGAGTTCGCCCATGAGGCGCCCGCGCTCCGCCGCGAACCCCACGGCCTCGGCGAGCGTCAGCGACCCGCTCACGCACGCGGCGGCGATCTCGCCCACGCTGTGCCCGGCGACCGCGTCGGGGATCGCGCCCCACCGCGCCAACTGCCGTGCCAGGCCCACTCCGTAGGCCACGAGCAGCGGTTGGGCCACCTCGGTCCTGGCCAGGTCCAGCGGATCCGTGCGGGGGTCGAGGCACCAGTCGGCGAGCGCGCGCCCGCGCACCGGTCCCGTGAGGGACGACGCCTCGTCCAGGACCTCGCGGAACGCCGGTGCCGCGCGGTACAGGGCCCGCCCCTGGCCGGGTCGCTGGGCTCCCTGTCCGGGGAGCAGGAACACGGTGCGCGGCCGGGACCGGGCCACCGCGCCACCGGCGGCGCGCGCGGCGTCCAGGCGGTCCGCGAGATCACCGTCGGCGACGACCGCGAGCCGGTGGGGGGCGTCGTCGCGGGCGGTGTCGACGGCCGCGACGATCCCGGGTTCGGACAGTTCCGGGTGCGCGCGCACGAACACGGCCAGGTCGCCCGCGGCCTCCCGCAGGGCGTCGGCGTGGCGGGCCGACAGCCTGAGCAGGCGCGGCCCTTCGGCGGGCGGGACGGTCTCGGACCGCCGCCGCGGGGCCTGTTCGAGGACGGCGTGGGCGTTGGTGCCGCCGAAGCCGAAGGCGTTGACGCCCGCGATCAGCGGGCCTGTGCCGGTCAGTTCGGTCCGTTCGGCGGCGAGGACGAAGCCGGGCGCGAGGCGGTCCAGGTACGGTGCCGCGGACGCGGCGTGCGGGGTGGGCGGCACCTCCCGGTGGTGCAGCGCCAGGACCGTCTTGACCAGGGCGGGCAGCCCGGCGGCGTTGAGCAGGTGCCCGAGGTTCGCCTTGACCGAGCCGAGCGGGCGGGGCCGCCCGTCCGGCCGGGGCGGGAAGGCGCGCCCGAGGGACTGCGCCTCCACCGGGTCGCCGATCGGGGTGCCCGTGCCGTGCGCCTCGACGTACGCGACCTCGGCGGGGTCGATGCCGCACTCGGCGTAGGCCCGGGTGATGACCTCGTGCTGGGTGCGGGGGTTGGGGGCGAGGAGGCCGAGCGAGCGGCCGTCGTTGGTGACGGCGGTGCCGCGCACGAGGGCGAGGACGGGATCGCCCTCGCGTTCGGCGTCGGCGAGACGGGCGAGTACGAGGACCGCTCCGCCCTCGCCGGGGACGATGCCGTCGGCGCCGGCGCCGAAGGGGCGGCTCCGGCCGGTCGGGGAGAGGGCGCCCGCGCGGGCGAGGAGCCGGTGCCCGGTCGCCGTGAGGGCGAGTTGGACGCCGCCGACGACGGCGATGTCGCACTCGCCGCCGGCCAGGCTGCGCCGGGCCAGATGCAGCGCGGTGATCGCCGAGGAGCAGGCGGTGTCCACGGCGAGGGCCGGGCCGTCGAGGTCGAGGAACTGGGAGAGCCGGGCGGCGGTCAGGCTCGGCAGGTTGCCGGTCAGCGCGCCGGGATGGCCCGCGACGTCGCCGTCCGCGGCGCCGGCCAGGACGTCGCGGTAGCCGCTGTCGCCGACCGCGGCGAACACGCCGACCCGGCGCCCGGCCCGGCACGGTCCCGCGTACCCGGCGCGTTCCAGGGCCTCGTGGGCCAGTTCGAGGAACATCCGCGCCTGCGGGTCGGTGGCGCGGGCCTCCTCGTCGTCCATGCCGAAGAATCCGGCGTCGAAGTCGGCGGGGGCGGCGAGGAAGGCTCCGGCATGCCCGGCGAGGTCCGGCGTCCACCGCAGCCGTTCCGCCGGCGCCTCCCCCGTGACGTCGCGGCCGGAGAGCAGCAACTGCCAGAACTCCTCGGGTGTTTCGGCGCCGGGGAACCGGCAGGACATGCCGAGGACGGCGAGGGGGTGCGGCACGGCGGCCGCGTCCGGTGCTGCGGGCGCGGCGGGCGCGGCGAGCCCGTCCCGGGCACCGGCCGCGGAAACGGCGGCACCCGGTACGGGGGAGGCGGCCACGGCCGACTCCTGTACGGGGAGGGAGCCGTTGCCGTCGCCCCCCTCCTGGGCGAGCCCCGCATCCTGCCCGGTGGCCGAGCCCCGGGCGGCGCCCCCGGCGTCCCGCCCGACGCGGCCCAGCAGTTGCGCGGCCAGGGCCGTCACGGTGTCGTGGTCCCGCAGGACGCGCGGCTCGACGGTGACGGACAGGTCGTCCTCCAGGGCGGCGAGCACCGTCATCGCCTTCAGCGAGGAGCCGCCGAGGGCGGGGAACCGGTCGTTCGGCCCGATGTCCGCGGGGTCGAGGTCCAGTACGCGCGCCCAGATCCGCCGTACCGCGTCCTCGACCTCGCGCCGGGAGAGCGGCACGCCCGCGCGGGTCCGGACGCCCGTCACCGACTCGTGCCGCTCACCGCCGGGTTCGGGCCGCCCGGCCGGCTCCGGGCGGCCCGCGGACGGGCCGTCCGGCGCGGCGTCCCCCGTCCCGCGCACACCGCCACGCACGCCCTCGCGGCCGTCGGCAACCGGCTCGGCGGCCGG
>NZ_AGBF01000325.1 GCF_000225525.1 Streptomyces zinciresistens K42
GCAGCTCCGAGTCGATACCAGCCATGCTGTTTTCTTCGACCACCCGCTCGACCACGTACCGGGCATGCTGCTGCTGGAGGCCGCCTGCCAGGCCGTGCGCGCCCGCCCGGAGAACGGCGCGCACACCCCCGTCTCCTTCCACACCGTCTTCCACCGGTACGCCGAACTCCACCTGCCCCTCTGGATCGAGGCGGCCCGAGGGGCGGACGGGCCCGGCGGCGGCGTCCGTATCACCGGCGTACAAGGGGAGTCGGCGGTATTCGAGTGCGGGGTGGGCACACGGGAGCGCTGAGCTATCGTGTGCAGGGAGTAAGAAACAAACGGCATGTCCCGTTCTTTTCGGCCCCCAGGAGTGTCCAGCAGATGGTGAGGCAGCTACGCGCCGAACAGACGCGCGCCACGATCCTCACGGCCGCCGCCGAGCTGTTCGACCGTCACGGCTACGAATCGACCAGCCTCAGCGACATCGTGGAGCAGGCCCAAGTCACCAAGGGCGCCCTGTACTTCCACTTCGCCGCCAAGGAGGACCTGGCGCAGGCCATCATGGAACTCCAGTCCCGGGCCTCGCGTCAGGTGGCGGCCGAGATGGAGGGCCGCGGCTACACCTGCCTGGAGGCCCTCATCCGCACGACGTTCGCCATCTCCCGGCTCTCCGTCGAGGGCCCCGTCCCCCGGGCCGGTCTGCGGCTGGCCACCGGGGGAGTGGTGATACGCCCGCCGATGCGCCACCCCTTCACCGAGCTGCTGGACATCACCACCCGCAAACTCCACGGCGCCGCCAAGGAGTCCGACATCCACCCGGACGTCGACGCCGAGGCCGCCGCCCACTCCCTCGTCTGCTTCTTCGTCGGCACCCGGGTCGTGGGCCGCTCCCTGGAACCCGTCGCACGCCAGCCCCGCAGGGTCGCCGAGATGTGGCACATCATGGTCCGCGGCCTGGTCCCGGTACCCCGCCGGGCCCGCTACCTCACCCTCGCGACACAGCTGGAGCGGGAGATCAGGTGCGTATGACCCGCGCGGTACGGTGAGCCGCATGCCCGCCACCCCTCCCGTGCTCCTCGCGAACGAACCCGGCTCGTTCCCGCACGGCGTCCTCGCCGAGCGGCACCCCGCGATCATCCGCCAGGTGCGGGAGGCGTTCCCCTACGGCCCCGAGCGGCACCGCGCGCTGGACGCGCTCCTCGCGAGCTGCACCGAGGGCGTCGTCGAACCCCTCCCCGCCGACGCCCACGACGCCGGCCGCTGGGCCGCCTGGGGGGCCGGGGAGTTCGCCGGCCGCTCCTGGTTCGACGTGCCGTGGCTGTGGTCGGAGAGCTGGTTCTACCGCCGGCTCCTGCACGCCGTCGGCTACTTCACCCCCGGGCCCTGGCAGGGCATCGACCCCTTCCGCCCCTCGAAGTCGGCCGAACTGGACGCCCCCGGGACCGACCAGGAGCTGGGCGCCCTCGACGCTCTCGCCGAGCGCTCCCCCGACGAGCGGGAGCGGGCCCTGCTGCACGGTTCCCTGTGGGGCAACCGCGCCGACCTCGGCTTCCGGCTGTCCGCCGCCGACGGCGACACGCCGTCCGGCACCCCGCCGCTGGTCGCCGACGACAGCGAGGCCCTGTGGGCACTGCTCCCGCCCACCGGCACGGCCACCCTCTGCCTCATCGCCGACAACGCCGGCCGCGAACTCGTCCCCGACCTGCTCCTCGTCGCCCACCTGCTCACCCGGCGCCGGATCGGGCGGGCCGTCCTGCACGTCAAGCCGTATCCGTACTACGTCTCCGACGCCACCCACGCCGACGTGCTCGACGCGCTGCGCCGGCTGACCTCGGCGCCGGGCGCCGCCGGGGCCCACGGCCGCACCCTCTGGTCGGCGCTGACCGACGGGCGCCTCGTCGTCCGCGCCCACCCCTTCTCCTGCGCCCCGCTGCCGTACGCGGACATGCCCGGCGACCTCCGGGAGGAACTCGCCGGCGCCACCCTCACCGTCCTCAAGGGCGACCTCAACTACCGCCGCCTGGTGGGCGACCGGCGCTGGCCCCCCACCACGCCGTTCGCCGACGTCACCGCCGCTTTTCCCGGGCCGGTGGCCGCGCTGCGCACCCTGAAGTCCGACGTGATCACCGGCCTGGACGCCGCCACCGAGGCGGCCCTGGTGGCGGCGGAGGGACAGAAGTGGCGGACCTCCGGGACGCACGCCCTGATCCAGGTCCGCGGCTGACCGCCACCACGGCGTCCCGCCCCCTCCCGCCCCCTTTCACCGCCCCTTCCCGCCCCGCCGCCCGCGGGCCGGTGCGGCGCCAGCCCAAAAGACCTTCTCCCGCCCGCACTTCACCCCGATTCACGCGATGGTGTGATCATGTCCCCCGGCGCGGATGGCGTTCCGGGGGCAGGGGTAGGGCCCGGCCATGACGCAGCAGCCCTTCGAACTCCCGCACTTCTACATGCCGTATCCGGCACGGCTGAACCCGCACGTCGACGAGGCGCGGGCCCACACCACCGCGTGGGCCCGCGAGATGGGCATGCTGGAGGGGTCCGGGATCTGGGAGCAGGCCGACCTCGACGCGCACGACTACGGCCTGCTCTGCGCCTACACCCACCCCGACTGCGACGGCCCCGCGCTGTCGCTGGTCACCGACTGGTACGTGTGGGTCTTCTTCTTCGACGACCACTTCCTGGAGACGTTCAAGCGCTCCCAGGACCGCGCGGGGGGCAAGGCGTACCTGGACCGGCTGCCCCTGTTCATGCCGAGGGACCCGGCGACCCCGATGCCCGAGCCGCTCAACCCCGTCGAGGCGGGCCTCGCCGACCTGTGGACCCGCACCGTCCCCGCCATGTCCGAGGACTGGCGGCGCCGCTTCTCCGTCGCCACCGAGCATCTGCTCAACGAGTCCCTGTGGGAGCTGTCCAACATCAACGAGGGCCGGGTCTCCAACCCGGTCGAGTACATCGAGATGCGCCGCAAGGTCGGCGGCGCCCCCTGGTCCGCGGGCCTCGTCGAGTACGCGACCGCCGAAGTGCCCGCCCGCGTCGCCGGATCGCGGCCGCTCAGGGTGCTGATGGAGACCTTCTCCGACGCCGTGCACCTGCGCAACGACCTCTTCTCGTACCAGCGCGAGGTCGAGGACGAGGGCGAACTCAGCAACGGCGTCCTCGTGCTGGAGACCTTCTTCGGCTGCACCACCCAGCAGGCCGCCGACGCCGTCAACGACGTCCTGACCTCGCGGCTGCACCAGTTCGAGCACACCGCCCTCACCGAAGTGCCCGCCGTCGCCCTGGAACAGGGGCTCACCCCGGGCGAGGTCGCCGCGGTCGCCGCGTACGCCCGGGGACTGCAGGACTGGCAGTCCGGCGGCCACGAATGGCACATGCGCTCCAGCAGGTACATGAACGCGCGCGCCAGGCCCACCGCCCCTTGGCACGGTCCCCACGGCCCCGGCACCTCGGCCGCCGACGTCGGCGCCCTGCTCGCGGCGGCCGGCGCGGAGCGGCTGCGCGCGTACACCCACGTCCCGTACCAGAAGGCCGGGTCCTCGCCGCTGCCCGACTTCCCCATGCCCTTCCCGCTGGAGCTCAGCCCGCATCTGGGCGCCGCCCGCGGGCGCCTGACCGAGTGGACGCACCGCATGGGCATCCTCCGGGAGGGCGTCTGGGACGAGGACAAGCTCCGCTCCTGCGACCTCGCGCTGTGCGCCGCGGGCCTGGACCCCGACGCCACCGCGCAGGCCCTGGACCTCAGCGCCCAGTGGCTCGCGTGGGGCACCTACGGCGACGACTACTACCCCCTCGTCTTCGGCAACCGCCGCGACCTCGTGGCGGCCCGGCTCACCACACGGCGCCTCGCCGCCTGCATGCCCGTGGACGGCGAGGAGGCCACCGTCCCGCTCGACGCCATGGAGCGCGGTCTGATCGACCTGTGGGCCCGCACGACGGCGGACATGACGCCCGAGCAGCGGTGCTTCCTCAAGGACGCCGTGAACGTCATGACCGAGAGCTGGGTGTGGGAGCTGTCCAACCAGCTCCAGAACCGCGTCCCCGACCCGGTCGACTACCTGGAGATGCGCCGCGCGACCTTCGGCTCCGACCTCACGCTCAGCCTGTGCCGGATGGGCCACGGGCCCGCCGTACCCCCCGAGGTCTACCGCAGCGGGCCCGTGCGCTCCCTGGAGAACGCCGCCGTCGACTACGCCTGCCTCCTCAACGACGTGTTCTCGTACCAGAAGGAGATCGAGTACGAGGGCGAGATCCACAACGCGATCCTCGTCGTACAGAACTTCTTCGGCATCGACCAGCCCTCCGCGCTGAAGGTCGTCCATGACCTGCTGAGCCAGCGGATGCGGCAGTTCCAGCATGTCGCCTCGCACGAACTGCCCGTCGTGTACGACGACTTCGAGCTGTCGGACGAGGCGAGGGAGGTCATGCGAGGCTATGTGACGGACCTTCAGAACTGGATGGCGGGCATCCTCAACTGGCACCGCT
>NZ_AGBF01000324.1 GCF_000225525.1 Streptomyces zinciresistens K42
CGGTGTCCGCCGAGGCCGCGGCCGCCGCGCAGGCGGCGAGGGGGCGCCAGGCCCGCCGGCTGGACTTCCGGGGGCAGAGCGGCGTCGTCCCGCTCGCCCGCGACTTCGCCCGCCAGGCGCTGTACGCGTGGGGCTGGCTGCCCGCCGCCACCGCCGACCAGAGGGCGGCCGCCGAGGACGTCCTCCTCGTGGTCTCCGAACTGGTCACGAACGCCTGCCTGCACGCCGAGGGCCCGGACGAACTGCTGATCGCCCGCGACAACAAGGTGATCCGGGTCGAGGTCTCCGACAGGGGCGCGGGCCAGCCCGCGCCCCGCACCCCGCACCGCGCCGGCCGCCCCGGCGGCCACGGCATGTTCATCGTGCAGCGGCTGTGCCTGGACTGGGGAGTCCACCGCACGCCCGGCCGCTCCGGCAAGACGGTGTGGGCGGAACTGGGCGCACCCGCGTAGTCCCGTCCCGCCGCCCGCACGGTCCCCTCCCGCCCCGCGCGGGGAGGCGGCCCGCCTCCCCGCGGCGACGTCTCCCTCGCCCCTCCCCGCGGAGCGCCCCGGCCGCACGTCTGCCCGCGCACGGCCGCCTCGCCCGTGACGGCGGCCCCGCCCGCGGCACCCGCGCACGGCGGCCCCGCGGCGCACCCTCACCCCGCAGGTGCCGGATCGGCACAACTCCGGGGCGCATCGTGTCTTCCTTCCTCAAGGCCCCGGGCGTACCTTGACGGCCGATCTGATGTGCCGTCAGGAATGAGGGGACCGTGTCGAAGCAGAAGCGAACCGCCGCGCTCGCGACCGCCGCGGCCCTGGCCGGATCGGCGGTCCTGATGGCCGCCCCGGCGGCCAGGGCCGCGGTCGTCGACGTCAACTACGCCTGCAAGACGCCGATCGGCGACAAGAGCGCCGTCTCGCCCATCGACATCAAGGGCGTCAGGAGCGGTGCCGGCTACAAGATCACCATGTCCTGGCAGAAGGGCGTCTCCTCCAGCCCCGTCGAGCTGGGCAAGGGCGCCATGAACCCGAGCGCCACCATCAGGCTGGGCGGCGCCGAGAGCGGCACCCTGAACGTCACCGGTCCGGCCAACCAGCAGGCCGTCCCGGCCAACACCCCCATCCGGATCAGCGATCTGACGGGCACGTACACGCCGAGGAAGACCGGCAAGGTCACCTTCACCGCTGGCGTGCTCACCATCAAGGCGCTCGGCACCACCACGACGTGCACCCCGAGCAACAGCCCCGGCCCCTCCCTCACGCTCGACGTGACGGCGGCCGGCGGCTCGGGCGGCACCGGCGGCACCCCCGGCGGCGGCTCGGCCCCGGGCGCCGAACTCCCGCAGACCGGCCCCGAGGACTCGGCGATCGCCCTGGGCACCCTCGGCGGCACGGTCCTGCTCGCGGGCGCGGCGGGCGCGCTGTGGCTGACCCGGAGGCACCGGACCGCGCAGCGCTGACCGCACCGCCCCCTCGACAGCTGGAGCGCCGATGTCGTCAGCCGTCCGTGTCCTGAGCCTCAGCCTGCTCGCGCTGCTGGAGGCCGCCCCGGCCGCCGGGGCCGCCGGGGGCTGGTCCGCCGCGCCCGCGGGCGGCGGGCGCCCGTCCTTCTACGCCGAGGGCGGCCCCGGGACGGTCCTGCGGGACACGGTGGCGGTGACCAACCGGGGCGCGAAGGCGCTGACCGTGCGGCTGCGCGGCACCGGCGCCCCGCTCGCCTTCGCCCGGGACGCGGTACGCGTCCCGGCCCGCACCCGCGCCGAGATCCCCTTCACGGTGACGGTCCCGGGGGACGCGCCCCCCGGCGCACGGTCCGCCCGGATCCTCGCCCGCGACGCCGACGGCCGTACCGCGGCCGTCGCCCTGCGGCTGCGGGTCACCGGCCCCCGGCTGTCCGCGCTGACCGTCGAGCGGGTGGCCCTGCGCGCCGACTCCATCGGCTACGTGCTGGTCAACCGCGGGACGACCGCGCTCACCCCGCGCCTCGCCGTCCGCGCCGACGGCGTCCTCGGCCCGCTGTTCGACCGCGCCCCGCGCACGCTCCCGGTGCGCCTCGCCCCGGGCAGCCGTACGGAACTCAGCGAGCCGTGGCCGGGCCGTCCCGCGCTGGACGCGGTCGACGTCCGGCTGAGCGTGACGGCGGCCGGCGGCGCGGCGGACACGGCGGTGGTGTCGGCGCGGTTCGTGCCGTGGGGAGCGGTGACGGGCGTCGCGGCCGTCCTGACGGCACCGGCCGCCCTGCTCCTCGTACGGCGCCGGCGGCGCGGCGCACCGGACGCACCACCCCCCGAGCGGGCCGGGACGACGGGAGCGGGCACGTGAGAGGCAGGGTGCGGATCGCGGTGCTCGCGGCGGTGCTGACGCTGCTGCTGGGGCCGGTGCCCGGCGGCGCGGCGGCGGACGGCACGCCCGCCGTGAAGCTGTCCGCGGCGCAGGCGGGGACGGGCGACTCGCTCACCGTGACCGGCGGCGGCTGGCGCCCGCGCGCCCTGCTGATGATCCTCGTCTGCGGCCAGGCCGTGCCGTCGACCGGGGTGCGCGGCGGCACCAACTCCTGCGCCAACGCCGACGGCAGGGCCGTGACCACGGACGCCGAGGGGCGCTTCCGGCGCGAACTGCCGGTCGCCGAGCCCCCGGTGCCCTGCCCGTGCGTGGTGCACGTGGCGACGGTGACCGGCGAGAAGGCCGAGGCGAACGCCGCCTTCCAGGTCGCCGGGCAGGCGGTCGAGCCGCTGCCCGCGGAGCCGGCGGGCGGCCGGCTGTCGGTCCTCACGGACACCGCGCTGTCCGGCTCCAGCGGACTGCTCACCTGGTTCGGCGCGCCCCCGGAGCGGACGCTGGTCTTCACGGTCGGCAACGCCGGCACCGCGTCCGTGCGCGACCCGGTCTTCCAGGTGGGCACCTCGTACGGCGTGTTCGCCCCCGAGTGGACCGAGCAGCGGTGGCGCGGCACGATCCGGCCGGGCAGCAGGGCGCGCGTCGAACTGCCCGTGGAACTCGCCCCGGGGGCGCGCGGCGACTACACGGTCTCCCTGAAGTACGGCGGCAAGGTGCTGGCGGAACAGCCCTGGGGCGTGGGCCGCCCCTGGGGCGTGACGCTGTTCTGGGTGCTGGCCGGCGTGGTCGTGCCGGCCGCCCTGTTCCGTGTCGGGATGGCCGTGGTGGACCGGGTGCGGCCCCGGCGCACGGCCCGCCGCCGCTTCCCGCGCCTGTCCGGACTGGCCCCGCGCCTGCCCGATGTGGCCCTGCGCCTGCCCGGACTGAGGCCCCGGGAACAGGCGCGGCACGCTGCCTCCCCCGCCACGACCCTGCCGTGGTTCACCCCCGACAACGACCCGGGCACGGCCGGTCGGCTCTGCGCACCGCACGGCGCAGACCCCCCGAGCCCTACGACTCCGACCAGGAAGGGACCCCCGTGAGCGAGCGAAGGAGAGTCGTCCCGGCGAGAGCGCGCGGGGGCGGCGCGGCGGGCGTCGCCCTGCTGCTCGGCGGCGCGGGCGTCCTGCTCGCGGTGGCCGCGGCGCCCGCGCAGGCGGCGGAGGTGTCGTACGCCACCGAGTGCGTCCCGCCCGCCGTCTCCGGGCTGCCGCCGGTCCGGGGCACCACGACGGTGGAGGTCACCGCGCCCGCCGCGGCCGAGGTGGGCGACGAGGTGGAGATCGTCTGGAAGTTCGTCCGGGCGGCGTCCAGGAACCCCGACATCCTCGACCTGGCGGCGAACACGGTCCTGCCGACCGGCACCCTGAAGGCGGCCGGCGCGCAGACGGCCGACGTCGCGATGGCGGGCCCCCGGGAGAACCCGGCGATCCCCAAGGGCGGCGAGATGAAGCTGTCCGACATGAAGGGCAGGCTGAAGCTGACGGCGCCGGGCGAGGTGACGCTCACCCCGGGCGCGTACGACATCAACGTCGACAAGCCGATCTCCACGGACACCGGGTGCGCCGCGAAGGAGGCCGTGAGGCCGGCGGCGACGATCAAGGTGACGGACGGGGCCGGCACCACGGGCGGCACCACCGGGGGCGGGCCCGCGGACCCGACCGGGCCGCCGGCCGGCGGGCCCTCCCCGTCCGGCCCGGAGCCGAGCGCGAGCGGCACGGGCGGCGCCGACGGCGGGACGAGCACCGGCGGGGGCGGCGGCCGGAGCGACTTCACCGGCGAGGAGGTCCAGGTCCCCTACGCCTGCAAGACGCCGATCGGCGACAAGAACGCGACGTCGCCCGTGCAGATCGACGCCAGGAAGAACGGCGGCGACTTCGATCTGACGGTCCGCTTCAAGAAGTCGGTGATGGACTCGCCCGCCGACATCCCCGCGGACTCCGTGAAACCGTCGATGGAGGTCGTCCTCGGGGGCGCCGACAAGGGCACGGTCTCCGTGGCGGGACCGGCCAACGCCGAGCCCGTCAAGGCGGGCGAGCCGATCGAGGTCCCCGATCTCAAGGGGACCTACCGGCCGGGCGCGAGCGGGAGGTCCACGCTCTCGCCGGGCGTGCTGACGGTGAAGGCGCTGGGGACGACGACCACCTGCGCGCCGACCAGGAC
>NZ_AGBF01000323.1 GCF_000225525.1 Streptomyces zinciresistens K42
GAAGAACGGCTCCCCGGCGACCGCCGGCTCGGGCTCGGGCTCGGGTCCCGCCGCGGCCGGGCCGCCCCCCCGGCGGGCGCGGGCCGCCACGTACGCGTGGGCGCCCCAGCCGAGCACCGCCTCGGCGAGCGCGGGCCCCAGGCCGTGGTTGAAGAAGTCGAGCTGGCGGGCGGTGTCGCTGCAGTGGGCGCAGCGGCTCAGGTGGGCGCGCAGGTCGGGGTCGACATCGACGCCGCCGCGGCGGCAGGTGACGTCCAGCATCCGCAGGTACTGCCGGCACTCGTGCTCGGGGGCGGTTTCGCGGTGGACCTGGAGGCACTCCTCGCGCAGCCGGTCGGCGGCGCGCTCCCGTTCGACGCGGGCCGACGCGTGGTCGAGGCCGAGCAGGGCGCCGGGCGCGGAGGGCGGTTCGCTCTCGACCTCGGTGTGCCACAGCAGGCAGCGGGCCGGCTGGGGCAGCCGCCGGAAGGCGCCGGAGAGCAGTCTGCGGTCGGCGGGCGGCAGCAGCCGGGCGGCGGCCCGTTCGCCGTCCTGCCCGCCGCCGCGCAGTTCGGCGTGGAGCAGTTCCCGCCGGTGGTCGCCGTCCCACTCGGCGGCGATCCGGCCGACGGTGACGAGGAGCCGGGGCCGCCAGGCGGCCGTCGGGCCGGTCTGGCGGAGGGTCTCGCCGAACAGCCGGGTGAAGGCGGCGGTGGTGAGCATGCCCGCCGACCGCGCGTCCGCGGTGCACAGCCGGGCGTAGGCGAAGCCGGCCTCCCAGTGCCGGTCCAGGAGTTCCCCGACGGGGTGGAGCGCGGGGGCCGCTCCCGTCCAGTTCTTGAGTCGGGCGCTCAGTTGAGCGTCCGTCACATCAAGGAGGCGGGTGTCGTCAGGCGAATTCGAGGGGCCTGCGTCAGGCACGGCGGCATTCCTCCGGAGGGCACTGCGGCATTGAAAGTCCATACCAACGGGTATGCTCCGCAAGCGGCTCGGGCGAGGTGTGCGGCGTAAGGGAGCGGGGCTCACTTTTGCACAGGTCAGGGAGAGAGAACAAGCCGCTCCGTTTTTTGTGCACCACGTACGCGGCGATCAGTTTTTGACGAATTGTCAATAACCGCTTCCCGCGCATTGCGCGATATCCGCAAAGCGTGGGGAAAAGGGATTCACTCGGCAGCCTTCCGGCCCGAACGCAAACCATTGACCTGCCGCGCCCGCGCATTTCCCGCTGGTCATGCCGACATCGGCGCCTTCACAGCTCGTTCACAAGTGGGATGCCAACCTTTGGCTGTCGCTCCGGGCCGGGGAGTTCGGCGGGGACGGGTCCGTGCGGCACGGGGCGCGCGCCGCACGGACCGCGCCGGGCCGCGGGTCAGTGGCCGGCGACCGGGTGGGGCGCGTAGGGCCGCTCCAGCTCCTCCCGTTCCCCGGCGTCGAGCTCCAGGCCGACCGCGGCCACCGCGTCCTGGAGGTGGCCGGGCCGCGCGGCGCCGACGATCGGGGCGGACACGGTGTCCTGGTGCAGCAGCCAGGCCAGGGCGACCTGGGCGCGCGGGACGCCCCGCCGGTCCGCGACGCGGGTGACGGCCTCGACCACGGCCCGGTCGCCGTCGGCGTACAGCCCGCTGCCGAACGCGTCGTCCGCGCTGCGCCCGGTGACCGTGCCCCAGTCGCGGGTGAGCCGGCCGCGGGCCAGCGGGCTCCACGGCAGGACGCCGACGCCCTGGTCGGCGCAGAGCGGCAGCATCTCGCGCTCCTCCTCGCGGTAGAGGAGGTTGTAGTGGTTCTGCATCGAGACGAACTTGGTCCAGCCGCCCCGCTCGGCGGTGTACTGCATCTTGGAGAACTGCCAGGCGTCCATCGAACTCGCCCCGATGTAGCGGACCTTGCCCGCCTTCACCAGGTCGTGCAGGGCCTCCATGGTCTCCTCGACCGGGGTGTGCGGGTCGAAGCGGTGGATCTGGTAGAGGTCGACGTGGTCGGTGCCCAGCCGGGTGAGGCTGTGGTCGATCTCCGTCATGACGGCCTTGCGGGAGAGCCCGGCGCCGTTGGGACCCGGCCGCATCCGCCCGTTGACCTTCGTCGCGAGCACGATGTCGTCGCGGCGGGCGAAGTCGCGCAGCGCCTTGCCGACGATCTCCTCGCTGGTGCCGTCGGAGTAGACGTTGGCGGTGTCGAAGAAGGTGATCCCGGCGTCCAGCGCCTGCCGGATCAGCGGGCGCGAGGCCGCCTCGTCGAGGGTCCACCCGTGCGCGCCGCGCTCGGGCTGCCCGTAGGTCATGCAGCCCAGACAGATCCGCGAGACGTCCAGGCCGGTCGAACCGAGCTTCACGTACTGCATCGTTGCTGCTCCTGCCGTCGCAGTGGGTACGCGTGGAGCGTACGTCGCCCCGCGCGGCGGATGAACGGGGGCAGGGGCGGGCGGGCGGCCACGGCGTCCTCCGGGTTCCCCGAGGCCGCGGGTCGCGGGTCACGGGTGACGGGTGACGGGTGACCGGGTCCGGCGGGGCCGGACCCGGTCAGGTCGGTTCCCCGGTCCGCGGGGGCGGTCGCGCGGCCGGCTCAGCCCTCGGAGACGGTGATGGCGCCGACCGGGCAGGCGCGGGCGGCGTCCCGCACCATCGGGTCGCCGCCGCCGTCCTCCATGCCGGGCAGCAGGGAGCTGTAGCCGTCGTCGTCCTGGGTGAAGACGGCCGGTGCGGCCAGGGCGCACTGGCCTGCCCCGACACAGCGGTCGTGGTCGACGGCGATGCGCGTCTCGTGCGTCTCGCCCGCTTCGGTGGTCCGGTGGGTTTCGGTCGTGGGGTGCGTCTCGTGCGTCTCGTTGTGCATGACCGGAGCCTCTTACCAGGTCACGGGGAGTTCCAGCATCCCCTGGATCGTGTCGCCGGGTTTGAACGGAATGTCCTCCGCAGGGACGGCAAGGCGCAGGTGCGGCAGCCGGGCGAAGAGGGTGCGCAGCGCGATCTCCATCTCCGCGCGGGCGAGGTTCTGGCCGAGGCACTGGTGGATGCCGAACCCGAAGGCGAGGTGATGGCGGGCGGGCCGGTGCCAGTCGAGGGTGTCGGGCTCGGGGTAGACGGCCTCGTCGCGGTTGATGACCGACGTCGAGAAGAGCACGCCGTCACCGGCGCGGATCGTCTCGCCGGCCACCTCCATGTCCTCGGCGGCGACCCGCACCAGTCCGTCGGCGATGGAGAGCATCCGCATCAGCTCCTCCACCGCCGCGGGCAGCAGGGCGGGGTCGGCGCGCAGTTCGGCCAGCCGGGCGGGGTGCCGGAGCAGGGTGAAGGTGCCCAGGGAGATCATGTTGGCGGTCGTCTCGTGTCCGGCGACCAGCAGGATGACCGCCAGGGCGATCACCCCCTCGCGGTCGAGGTCGCCGTCGCGCAACTGCCGGTGGACGAGTTCGTCCAGGACTCCGTCGCCGGGTGTGTCCTGCCGCTCCTTGCTGTCGATCAGCTCCTCGAAGTACGCCTCCATACGGGCGCGGGCGTCCATCGAGTCGTCGGCCGTGGGCCCGCGCAGCAGCCGGCGCGACTGGCCCTCGAAGAACTCGTGGTCGTCGTAGGGCACTCCCAGCAGGGCGCAGATCACCATCGAGGGCACCGGCAGCGCGAAGGCGCCGACCAGTTCCGCGGGCGGGCCCTGGGCGATCATCGCATCGATGCGCTCGTCCACGATCCGCTGGATCCGCGGGCGCAGGGCGGTCGCACGCTTGAGGGTGAAGCCGGGGATCATCATGCGCCGCTGGACGCGGTGTTCGGGGTCGTCGACCCCGAGGAGCGCGGTCCTGCGGCGCCGTATCCGCGCGACGCGTTCGCTGGTCGCGGGGAACCCGGGCCGCTGGGGGTCGGTGGACAGGCGCGGGTCGGCCAGCAGGGTGCGGGCGAGGGCGTGGCCGGTGACCATCCACACCGGGCGTCCGTCGTAGAGCCGGACGCGGGCCAGCGGGCGCTCCTCGCGCAGGGAGTCGTAGGCGGCGGGCGGGTGGTAGGGGCAGCCGCGGCTCTGGGGGAAGGCGACGGTGGGCGATTCCGTCAAGTCCGTCATGGGAGACCTCGCAGACGAAGGGTGCGTCGTGCCGGTCTTCATTAGATGCCCCGGGCACCTAAAGGACGACGCCGACTTCGGCCACATCGCGCGGGCCGGGATTCTGGCCGGGGATGATCGCACAGGACTTCGGTCCGGCAATCGCGGAAGCGCTCCCACGCCGCGTTCGGCGTCCTCACGGGCCGGTGACGCGGCCTCCGCGCGTTCTCGGGCCGACTGCCGGGATTTTCCCCACCGGCGGGTCCGCTGTCCCGAATTCCGCGCGCCGGGCGAGCGGGGACCGGCGGAATTCCGGGCGGTCCGGCGGCGCGGGCGCGCAGCGGAAAACCACTTGTCCGGACCACCGAAAGCCCCCGCAATCCGGCCATGTCCGCGATGGCCGCCTTTCCGCCACCGACCGCCGCCGACCGTCCGGCGCGTCTCCGGCGGCGGTCCGGCCGGCCCCGGAGGCCCGCGCGTCCCGCGTCGTGACCGCCGCGCTCCTCGCGGGCCTGCTCGCCGGCTACGGCATCGCCGTACCGGTCGGCGCGGTCGCGGCCCATCCGGTCTCCCTCGC
>NZ_AGBF01000322.1 GCF_000225525.1 Streptomyces zinciresistens K42
TTCTTGCTCCGATTGCGCCGCGTTCGGCGACGGTGCCGTTCTATTCGACGGTGACCGGTGGTCTGCTGGACACCGAGCGGCTCGATGCCGCGTACTGGGTGCGGAATCTGCGGCAGACCGTCGAGTTCGAGGCCACGACCAGGGCGCTGATAGCCGACGGGCTGTCCGCCTTCGTGGAGTGCAGCGCTCACCCCGTCCTCGCCGTGGGTGTGGAGGAGTCCGGTGCGTCCACGGTGGTCGGGTCCCTGCGCCGTGAGGACGGTGGGGCCCAGCGGTTCGTGACGTCACTGGCACAGGCCTACGTCAACGGACTGCCCGTCGATCTGGCACCCCTCGTCGCTGACGGACACGCTGTTGACCTGCCCACGTACGCCTTCCAGGGCACGCACTACTGGCTGCGCCCGACGGCCGGCCGAACCGACTTCAACGCCGCCGGACTGGGCGCGGCACAGCATCCGCTGCTCGGAGCCGTCGTCAGGCTCGCCGACACCGACGGCGCCCTGCTGACCGGGCGCCTCTCGCTCGCCGACCACCCGTGGCTCGCCGACCACACCGTCGACGGACACGCCATCCTGCCCGGCGCGGCCTACGTGGAACTCGCGGTGCGCGCGGGCGACGAGGTCGGGTGCGGACGGCTCGCCGAGCTCACGCTCCAGGCGCCGCTGGAACTGGTCGACGGCAGGCCCGTCGCCGTCCAGGTCGCCGTGGGCACCGCCGATGCGGACGGCAGCCGCCCCCTGACCGTGCACGCCCGCAGGGACGACTCCGGCGACGCCTCGTGGACGTGCCATGCCACCGGCACCCTCGCTCCGGCCGACGCCGCCGAACCCTCCTTCGGCCTCACCGCCTGGCCGCCGCCCGGTGCCTCCGCCGTCCCTCTCGACACCTTCTACGACGACGTCACCGCCGCAGGGTACGGATACGGCCCCGCCTTCCAGGGGCTGCGCGCCGTGTGGACCGCCGGAGACGAGGTGTACGCCGAGGTCACCTCGGTCGAGCCCGAGGAAGCCGAACGATTCCTGCTGCACCCGGCGGCCCTCGACGCGGCGCTCCACGCGATCCTCGTCCGGACCGGCGACGCCGGAGACACCGCCACCCTGCGGCTGCCGTTCTCGTGGAGCGGCGTCGAGGTGTACGCCACCGGTACGGCCGACCTGCGCGTCCAGCTCACCCGGACCGGCGACGACACCGTGAGCGTGCGCCTCACCGACACCGACGGGACGCCCGTCGCCCGCGTGGAGTCGCTTGCCCTGCGCGCTCCGGCCACCGACACCCTCGGCACGAAGGGCGCCGCCGACCTCCTGCACGTCGTGTGGGAGCCGATCGTCGGCCTCCCGGCCCCGACCGACGCGGCCGACATCGTCTTCCTGGACACCGGGGCCCCGGATCTCGACACCGTCGCTACCCCCGACGGCCCGGCTCCCGACGTCGTCGCGCTCGCCCTGCCCGACGACGCCACCGACGTGCGCGGCCTCGTCGGCTCGGTACTCGCACTGGTCCGTCGTTGGCTCTCCGACGACCGCTGGAGCACCTCGCGCCTCGCCTTCGTCACCCGACGCGACTCCCTCGCGCACGCCGCCGTCCGGGGTTTCGTACGGTCCGCACAGACCGAGCACCCCGGTCGCTTCCAACTCCTCGAAACCGAGCGGGACTCCGAGCCGTCGCCGGACGCGGTGGCCGCCGCCCTCGCCACCGGCGAACCGCAGCTCGCCCTCGGCCCGACCGGCATCAGCACACCTCGCCTCGCCCCCGTACCCGCCGACCCCGACACCACCAGCACCCCCATCGACACCGAGGGCACCGTCCTCGTCACCGGCGGCACCGGCACCCTCGGGAGCCTCCTCGCCCGGCACCTCGTCACCGCACACGGCGTGCGCCACCTGCTGCTCCTCAGCCGAGGCGGCCCCGACGCCCCCGGCGCACCCGAACTGGCCGCCGACCTCGCGGCCCACGGAGCCGACGCGCACATCGTCGCCTGCGACGCGGCAGACCGTGACGCCCTCGCCGCGGTCCTCGCCGACATCGACCCCGCGCACCCGCTGACCGCCGTCGTCCACACCGCCGGCGCGCTCGCCGACACCGTCGTCACCTCCCTCACCGACGACCACGTCGACCAGGTGCTCCGCCCCAAGTCCGACGCCGCCCAGCACCTCCACGACCTCACCGCGCACCTCGGCCTCTCCGCCTTCGTGTTCTTCTCCTCCGCCGCCGGCGTCCTCGGCACCGCCGGCCAGGCCAACTACGCGGCTGCCAACGCCTACCTCGACGCCCTCGCCGTCCGGCGCCGGCAGGAGGGCCTGCCCGCCGTCTCGCTGGCCTGGGGCTACTGGGAGCAGGCCAGCGGTCTCACCGGCCACCTGGACCGCGGCGACGTGCTGCGCCTCGCCAGAACCGGCGTGGCACCCATGACCACCGCCCAGGGCCTCGCCCTCTTCGACGCAGGCCTGCGCACCCCGCACCCGGCGGTCGTTCCGCTCGTGCTGGACCGTGCCGCCCTGCACGACGCCGCCCGCAGCGAGACTCTGTCACCGCTCCTGCGCACGTACGCGCCCCGCCCTCGGCGCCGCACCACCACCGCCGCTGCCGCCCGGGGGACCTCCGCCGTCAGCGACCTCGCGCGTGCCCTCGTCGGGCTGACGCCCGAGCAGCGGGAGCACACCCTGACGGAACTGGTGCGCGCCCAGGCCGGCGCGGTGCTCGGCCACGACTCGGCCGCCGCCGTCGATGCCGGGCAGCCGTTCCGTACCCTCGGCTTCGACTCACTCGCCGCCGTCGAACTGCGCAACCGCCTCAACACGGCGACCGGCCTGCGCCTGCCGACCACCGCCGTCTTCGACCACCCGACACCGGACCGCCTCGCCGCCCACATCGGCACCCTGCTCGACGACGGCCCGGAGGCGCGCACACAGCCGAGTGCTCCAGGTGGCCCGGGTGCCTCGCGCGCCTCCGCCGTCGACGAGCCGATCGCCATCGTCGGCATGGCATGCCGCCTTCCCGGCGGCGTGGGCTCCCCGGAGGAGCTGTGGCATCTCGTCGCCGACGGTGTCGACGCCGTGTCCCCGCTCCCCACCGACCGCGGCTGGGACATGGACGCGCTGCTCGGAGCCACCGACGGGACCGGCGGCACCTCCTACGTCCGCGAAGGCGGATTCCTCTACGACGCCGCCGACTTCGACGCGGGGTTCTTCGGGATCTCGCCGCGTGAGGCGCTGGCGATGGACCCCCAGCAGCGGCTGCTGCTGGAGACGTCCTGGGAGGCGCTGGAGCGGGCCGGAATCGACCCCACTTCGCTCAACGGCACCCGTACCGGCGTTTTCACCGGCGTCATGTACCATGACTACGCCAGCCGTCTCGACCGCGTCCCGGAGGAGGTCGGCGGCTACCTCGCCACCGGTACCTCCGGGAGCGTCGCCTCGGGCCGGGTCGCGTACACCCTGGGCCTCGAAGGCCCGGCCGTGACCGTCGACACCGCGTGCTCGTCGTCGCTGGTCGCCCTGCACCTGGCGGCGCAGGCCCTGCGGCAGGGCGAGTGCACGATGGCCCTCGCCGGCGGCGTCACCGTCCTCTCCAGTCCCAGTGTCTTCTCCGAGTTCAGCCGACAGCAGGGCCTCGCCACCGACGGACGCTGCAAGTCGTTCGCCGACGCCGCCGACGGCACCGGCTGGGCCGAGGGCGTCGGCGTGCTCCTCGTGGAGCGCCTCTCGGACGCCGTCCGCAACGGGCACCGGGTGCTGGCGGTGGTGCGGGGTTCGGCCGTGAACCAGGACGGTGCTTCCAACGGGCTCACCGCCCCCAACGGCCCGGCCCAGCAGCGCGTCATCCGCCAGGCACTGGAGAGCGCCCGCCTGTCCCCGACCGATGTGGATGCGGTGGAGGCGCATGGTACGGGGACGCGGTTGGGTGATCCGATCGAGGCGCAGGCGTTGTTGGCGACGTACGGGCAGGGGCGCGAGGAGGGTGCTGCGCTGCTGTTGGGTTCGTTGAAATCGAACATCGGTCATGCGCAGGCGGCTGCGGGTGTGGCTGGTGTGATCAAGATGGTGATGGCGATGCGGCACGGGGTGTTGCCGCGGACGTTGCATGTGGATGAGCCGTCGTCGCATGTCGACTGGTCCGCGGGTGATGTGTCGTTGCTGACGGAGTCCCGGGAGTGGCCGGAGACGGGTCGTCCGCGCCGCGCGGGCGTCTCCTCCTTCGGCGTCAGCGGCACCAACGCCCACGTCATCCTCGAAGCCGTCGAGCACACGGACGCCCCCGCGCACTCCACGCCCGCCGTTGGCGGGGGAGCGACCCCGTGGGTCCTGTCGGCCGCCTCCGAGGACGCCCTGCGCGCCACCGCCGAGAGGCTCCTCACGCACCTCCAGTCCGTGACCGACGCGGATCAGGACCTGCTCTCCGTCGCCGGCGCGCTGTTGCGCTCGCGGGCACGACTGGAGCATCGAGCGGTGGTCGTGGGCCATGACCGTGAGGAGCTCCTCGCCGGTCTGTACGCGGTCGCGGCGGGTGAGCCGGGTGTGGTGTCGGGTGTCGCGGGTGCGGGTGTGCGGCCGGTGTTCGTGTTTCCGGGGCAGGGTGCGCAGTGGTCGCGTATGGGGTTGGAACTCGCTGATGCTTTCCCGGTGTTCGACAAGGCGCTGGGGGCGTGTGCTGC
>NZ_AGBF01000321.1 GCF_000225525.1 Streptomyces zinciresistens K42
GACGGCCGGCGGGCAGGGGGCGTGTGCACGGCTGTGGCCGCGCAGGTCCGCGTCAGGGGCGCCTCAGTGGTGCGGGACGACCGCGACCGGCGCGGCGCAGTGGTGCAGGACGGCGTGGGTGACCGGCCCGATGTGCGCGCCGACGGCCCCGCGCCGGACGCGGCGGCCCACGACGACCAGGGACGCCTCGCGGGAGACGTCGACCAGGTGTGCGGCGGGGGTGCCGTAGTGGGAGTTCTCGACGACGTCGACGTCGGGGAACTTGCGGCGCCAGGGACGCAGGGCCTCGCAGAGTGCGACGGTCTCGGCGCGGGCGAGGGAGCCGTGGAGTTCGAGGTCGGCCGACAGGCCGTAGGCGTAGGAGGGCGGCACGTTCCAGCCGTGCACCACGCGCAGGCCCGTGCCGCGGCGCGCGGCGGCGGCGAACGCGAACGCGATCAGTTCGCCGTCGGGGCTCTCGACGTCGAGGCCGAGCACGACGGGCAGGTACGCGGTGGCCGCGGACGGGATGCCCGCGGGGTCCTTCTCGTGCTCGTCGGCGGCCTCCCGGCCGGCCCGGACCAGGACGACGGGCCGCTCGGTGCGGGCGACGACGGAGAGCCCGACCGATCCGACCAGGAAGCCGCCGATGCCGCTGAGCCCGCGCGAGCCGAGGACCAGCAGTTCGGCGTCCCGCGCCTCCTCGGCGAGGGCGTCGGCGGGCCGGCCGGACAGCTGCACGCTGCTGACGTCGAGGCCGGGGTGGCGTGCCCGGATGCCCTCGGCCGCCTCGCGCGGCACCCGCTCGGTCCAGTGCTGGCTGGTCTCGGCGCCGAGCAGCGGGGCCTGCGCCATGGGCGCCGGTACCGGCTCGCGGACGTGGACCAGCTTCAGCGGCAGGCCGAGCAGCCCCGCTTCGCGGGCGGCCCATTCGGCGGCGGCACGGCTCTCGCGCGAGCCGTCGAGCCCGGTGGTGACCGTGTGGGTGAGGGTGCGGGTCATGATGTCCACCTCCTGAATCGGCGGTCCCGATTCGAGTCTGGTCCTCGGACCCGGGACACGGCAGGGGCCGCAGGTCCCGGTGGGGGGCCGGTCGGCCCCCGGGTCTCCCCGGGCGGAGGGCGACGCCGCCGTCCGCCCGGGGCCTGTCGCGGTGCGGGGCGGGTCCGGTGGGCCGTCGACGGGGCCCACCGCGCCTCCCCCTCCCCGGGTCAGCGCAGCCAGGGGCCGCGGCGGACGAACGGGAGCCCGGACCAGAGCCGGCCGAGCCCGAGGGTGTCGCCGGCGGAGCAGGCCGCCAGGACGACGAGGACGAGGGCGTAGACGACGTGGTAGTCGGCGAAGGGGTTCGTCGACATGCTCGGGGTGCCGTCGGCCAGGGTCCGGGCGGGCGGCCATTCGGCGGCCCACATCAGCACCATCATCACGGTGCCCGCGACGGCCGTGAGCCGCAGCGCCACCCCGGCGACGAGCGCGAGCCCGATGCCGAGCATGCCGAGCATGAACAGCACGTCCACCCAGGCGGCGCCGGCCCAGGAGTGGAAGGTGGACCGCATCGGTCCGGCGGCCACCGAGCCGAGGAAGCCCTTGGTGGGCGAGCCGCCGTCGATCCAGCCGCGGCCGGAGGGGGTGGCGTAGCCGAGGCCGAAGGTCTTGTCGAGGAAGGCCCACAGGAAGACGAACCCGGTGACCAGGCGCAGCAGGGCGAGGGCATGGGTCCGGCCGGGGCGCGTCCCGGCCCGTGCGGCGGGCCCGGCCGCGGACGGCTGGTGCGGGGCCGGACTCCGGTGAGAGTGCTCGTGCACGGCCATGACGGGTGTCCCTTCGGCGGGGTTCGGCGGTCCCGGTCGGTGTCCGCCGCCGCCACTGTGGCGGTGTACGGACACCGGCCGCCCGATGCCGAAGGTCCGTGTCCACAGGGCTGAACGGCCCTGCTCCCAGGGCCCGTCGGGGTGCACGGGCCCGGCGGCGCGCGAACCCCCTCGCCGCCGCGGCCCGCGCGGGGAATGCTGGGCGCGGTGACGGGCGAGAAGGGCGGGCCGATGGAACAGGACGGGCGCGGGCGCGTCCCGCGACGGGGGCGCCTCCTGCCGGGTGCCGTGGTCCTGCTCGGCTACCGGCGCTCCTGGCTGCGGGGCGACCTGGTGGCCGGGGTGACGGTGGCGGCGTACCTCGTCCCGCAGGTCATGGCGTACGCGGGGGTGGCCGGGCTGCCGCCGGTGGCCGGGCTGTGGGCGATCCTGCCCGCGCTCGCGCTCTACGCCCTGTTCGGCTCCTCGCGGCTGCTCTCGGTGGGCCCGGAGTCGACGACGGCGCTGATGACCGCGACGGTGGTCGGCCCGCTGGCCGCCGCCGGTCCCGCGCGCCACGCCACCCTGGCGCTCACCCTGGCGGTGACGGTGGGACTGCTGTGCCTGGTCGCGTGGGCACTGCGGCTGGGCTTCGTCGCCGACCTGCTCTCCCGCCCGGTGCTGATCGGCTACATGGCGGGCGTCGCGCTGATCATGATGGCGGACCAGTTGCCCAAGCTCACGGGCGTCGGGACGGCGGAGACCCGGTTCTTCCCCCAGGTGTGGTCGTTCGCAGGGGACCTGGCGGACGCCGACCCCGCGACGGTACTGCTGTCGGCCGGCTCCCTGGTCCTGCTGTTCCTCGTGGCCCGGAGCGCACCCGCGGTCCCCGGTCCCCTGCTCGCCGTGGTCCTCGCGACCGTCGCCGTCGTGGCCCTCGGTCTCGACGCCCGCCACGGCGTCGAGGTCATCGGCGAGATCCCCTCGGGCCTGCCCGCTCCGGCCCGGCCCGACTGGACGGCGGTGCCGGGGCTCGTGCTGCCCGCGCTGGGCGTGCTCCTCGTCGCGTACACGGACGTCATCCTCACCGCGCGGGCGTTCACCGGCGGCGCGCGGGACGCGGGGACCGGTCCGCGGCTCGACGCCGACCAGGAGTTCCTGGCGCTGGGCGCGGCCAACCTCGGCGCGGGCGTGCTGCACGGCTTCCCGGTGAGCAGCAGTGCCAGCCGCACGGCGCTCGCCGACTCCTCCGGCGCCCGCAGCCAGGCGTACTCGCTCGTCGCCGGGGCGGTGGTGCTCGCGGTCCTGCTCTTCCTCGGCCCGCTGCTTGCCCGTACGCCCTCCGCCGTGCTCGGCGCGCTCGTCGTGTACGCGGCCGTGCGCATGATCGACCTCGCCGGCTTCCGGCGGCTGAAGTCCTTCCGCCGCCGCGAACTCCTGCTCGCCGCCGGCTGCCTGGCCGGCGTGCTCGCCCTGGACATCCTGTACGGCGTCCTGGTCGCGGTCGGCCTGTCCGTGGCCGAGCTGCTGACCCGGGTGGCCCGGCCGCACGACGCGGTCCTCGGCGTGGTGCCGGGCGTCGCGGGCATGCACGACGTCGCCGACTACCCGGCCGCCCGTACCGTCCCGGGACTGCTGGTCTACCGCTACGACTCGCCGCTGTTCTTCGCGAACGCCGAGGACTTCCGCCGCCGCGCCCTGGCCGCGGTGGACGCGCACCGCGGCCCCGTGCGCTGGTTCGTCCTGAACGCCGAGGCCAACGTGGAGGTCGACATCACCGCGCTGGACGCGCTCGACGAGCTGCGCCGCGAACTCGGGCGGCGGGGCGTCGTGTTCGCCCTCGCCCGGGTCAAGCAGGACCTGCTCGCTGATCTGCGGGCGTACGGCCTCGCGGACGCGGTCGGGGCGGACCTGATCTTTCCGACGCTCCCGACGGCCGTCGCCGCCTACCGCGCCCGGGTCGGCGAACCGTAGCCGCGCCTCGTGCGGCAGTGCCGCGGCGGCGGCTCGCGTGCGAGCCGTCAACTCGTCCGCCGCGGGAGGGCCCGGACGGCCGCTCACCCGGAAGCCGTGGACACGTGCGCCGCGGGAGAGCCGTGGGCGACCCCTCGCGCGGCGGCCGCGCAGGCGCCTCGCGCGGGAGAGCCGTCCGGGCCGGGCGAGGGGCCGGGTGGCCCATGGTCCGCCGGGCGCGGCGGGCGGACGCTGGTCGTGGAAGTCCCTGCGTCCGCCGGAGGCACGCCATGATCACCACGTCCGCTCCCAGCATGCTGCGCGCCCTGCCCGCCGAGCACCGGCAGCGCCTGATGCGTCTCGCGCGGGAGGTCACGTTCGCGCAGGGCACGCGCCTGTTCGAGGAGGGCGGCAGGGCCGACCGGTTCTGGATCGTGCGGACCGGCACCGTGGAGCTCGACATGCGGGTGCCCGGCCGCCGCCCGGCCGTCATCGAGTGCCTGCACCACAACGAACTCATCGGCTGGTCCTGGCTGTTCACCCCGCACGTGTGGCACCTCGGCGCCGAGGCGACGACGCCGGTGCGCGCCTACGAGTTCGACGCCGCGGCCGTACGGTCGATGTGCCGCGACGACCCGGCCCTCGGGCAGGCGGTCTCCCAGTGGGTCGGGGACGTGCTCGCCCACCGCCTGCGCTCCGCGCGGTCCCGGCTGCTGGACCTGTACGCCCCCTACGGGGCGGGGAGCCCCGGGTGAGTCCGCGCGGGACCGCCCGCCCCTCTTCCGGAGTCACCGTGGACGGCACCGCGCAGAAGGTCGGCGAGGTCATGACGCACACGGTCGTCGCGGTCGGCCGCCGCGCCCCCTTCAAGGAGATCGTGCGCGGCTGACGTACGACGCGAAGGTCGGCGCGCTCCCGGTCCCGGACGGCGAGGGCGCGGGGCGGCGGCGCGCGGGAGAGCGGGCACC
>NZ_AGBF01000320.1 GCF_000225525.1 Streptomyces zinciresistens K42
CCGCCGTGCCGAGGGGCCGCGCGAGGGCCTGGGCGAGCGGCCCGGAGTCGGCGAGGTCGGCGAGCGCGCGGGCGGCGCGGTCGGTGCGGCGGGCCTTGCGGGTCAGCGAGCGCAGCACCCGGCCGGCGGTGGTGTAGGCGGCGGCGAGGGCGCAGCCGGCGAGGAGCGCGTAGAAGGTGATGCGGGGGGTGGTCAGCGCCGTCAGGACCGCGATCATGGCCCAGCGCTCACCGATGGGCAGGACGATCATGCGGCGGGCCCAGACGGTCCAGCCGACGCTGTCGAGCCGGTCGGACAGGGCGGCGGTGGGGCTGGTGTTGGCGGCGGCGTCGTGGTTGGCCTCGTTGAAGGAGAAGTCCACGACGTGCCGGCAGGTCTGCAGGACCATCGCGCCGAGGGCGAGGCCCCATACGTCGTCGCCGCCGCGGGCGGCGCCCAGGGCGAGACCGGCGTAGTAGGCGTACTCCTTGGCGCGGTCGAAGGTGGCGTCGAGCCAGGCGCCGAGGGTGGAGTACTGCAGGGAGTAGCGCGCGAGCTGGCCGTCGGTGCAGTCCAGGACGAACGAGAGGATCAGCAGGAGCCCCGCCGCGACGAAGCCGCCCCGGGTGCCGGTGGCGGCGCAGCCCGCCGCGATCAGCGCGGTGATCAGGGAGGCGGTGGTGACCTGGTTGGGGGTCATGCCCCGGCGGGCGCACCAGCGGGCGAGGTAGCGGGAGTAGGGGCTGATGAAGAAGGTCGTGAAGAAGCCGTCGCGGGACTTCACGGCCGACTTCAGGCGGACGGCCTCGTCGTCGACGGCGGCGACGGCCTGCCGGGCCTCGTTGCGGGCCTGCGGGTCGGCCGGGACGGCGGCGACCAGGCTGCCGAGGTCGGGCCGGTGGACGCCGGTGCCCTCGTCGCCGAGGGCGGCCGCGACGCGGTCGGCGAGGCTGTCCGGGGCCACGGCCGTGCCGCCGCCCGCGCTGGTCTCGCGGGCCATGGCGCGGGTGAGGGCCTGGCGCCCGTCGGGCCGGGCGGTCAGGGCGCCGGGGATCGCGGCGAGCGGGAAGCGGGGGTCGGTCAGGCCGAGGCGCAGCGCGTGCGGGTGGCCGACGAAGCGGGCGTCGACCAGGGCGACGCGCCGGTCACCGGGCACCTGGGCGAGGAGCGTCTCGGTCTCGGCCGGGTCGGCGGCGACCCGCACGTCGTAGCCGAGGGACCGCAGATCGCCCTCGATCGACGATCCGGGGACCGGCTGACCGGTGAGGATGGCGGTCGGCAACCGAACTCACTCCCTGGGTGCCGGCGTCAGCGCACCGGTCGTGTTCATGGTGGCGGCGCCCCTTGCCGGTGGCGTCCGGGCGGCGTGTCGGCAGAGGCTATCGGATGGCGGGAGGGCCACGTTCACCGGCCGTTGGGCGCAGCGATCCGTGCGGTTCGCCGGTGCTTCGCCGCGCTCATCATCGGTGATCGCGGGCTCCGCCCACAAACCCGGCCCACCAGACCGGGGCATCGAGGACATTGCGCTCCGGGACGGCGGCTGCACATAGGGTGGGCGACCATGACTTGGCTGATCACAGGCGGAGCCGGCTACATCGGGGCACATGTGGCGAGCGCCATGACCGGTGCCGGAGAACATGTCCTCGTCCTCGACGACCTCTCGGCCGGCCGGCCGTCGCGGCTCCCGCAGGGCGTCCCGCTCGTCGAGGGGTCGTCGCTGGACGGCGGCCTGCTGAAGCGGGTGTGCGCCGAGCACGGGGTGACGGGGGTGGTGCATCTCGCCGCCCGCAAGCAGGTCGGTGAGTCGGTGGCGCAGCCCGCCCGCTACTACCGGGAGAACGTGGGCGGCCTCGCCACGCTGCTGGAGGCCGTCGCCGAGGCGGGGGTCGGGCGGTTCGTCTTCTCGTCGTCCGCCGCGGTGTACGGCACTCCGGAGGTGGACCTCATCACGGAGGACACCCCGTGCGCGCCGGTGAACCCCTACGGCGAGACCAAGCTCGCCGGCGAGTGGCTGGTGCGGGCGGCGGGCGCGGCGCACGGCATCGCGACGGTGTGCCTGCGCTACTTCAACGTGGCGGGCTCGGCGGCGCCGGAACTGGCCGACACGGGGGTCTTCAACATCGTGCCGATGGTCTTCGACCGGCTCACCCGGGGCGAGGCCCCGCGGATCTTCGGCGCGGACCATCCGACGCCGGACGGCACGTGCGTCCGGGACTACATCCATGTCGCCGACCTGGCGGAGGCGCACCTCGCGGCGGCCCGCCGGCTCGCCGCGCCGGACGCGCGCGGCGATCTGACCGTCAACATCGGCACCGGCCGGGGCGTGTCCGTCCGGGAGCTGATCACCGTCATCGGTGAGGTGACCGGCGACCACCGCGCCCCCGTGGTCGAGGCGCGGCGGCCCGGGGACGCACCGCGCGCGGTCGCCTCGGCCGCGCTGGCCGCCCGGGAGCTGGGCTGGACGGCGCGGCGCGGGGTGCGCGAGATGGTCGGATCGGCGTGGGACGGGTGGCTGCTTCACCAGGGTGACCGTCCCGGCGAATGATCATTCAGGTGCGGTGACCTGCGGATCGTTTCCGCAGGTCACGGCATATGACAACGGTGTTCAGTGCCGCGTTGCCGGATACCCCCCTCCCGTAGTTCACTGGGGCTCCGGCCGGCGGGTTTCGGCCGTCCGATGACACAGAGAGGCGGCTCTCATGGGAGCTGGGCACGACCACGGGCACTCACACGCGCCCACCACCGGGACGGCGGCGGCGGCGTACCGCGGCCGCCTGCGCATCGCGCTGGGCATCACGGTGACCGTGATGGTGGTGGAGATCGTGGGCGGACTGATCGCCGACTCGCTCGCCCTGATCGCCGACGCGGCGCACATGGCGACGGACGCGGTGGGCCTGAGCATGGCCCTGCTGGCCATCCACTTCGCGAACCGGCCGGCGAGCACCAAGCGCACCTTCGGCTTCGCACGGGCCGAGATCCTCGCCGCGCTCGCCAACTGCCTGCTGCTGCTCGGTGTCGGCGTGTACGTGCTGTACGAGGCGATCCAGCGGTTCGTCACACCGGCGGAGACCGAGGGCGGCCTGACGCTCATCTTCGGCGCCATCGGCCTGGTCGCCAACATCATCTCGCTGTCGCTGCTGATGCAGGGCCAGAAGGAGAGCCTGAACGTGCGCGGCGCGTTCCTGGAGGTGGCGGCGGACGCGCTGGGCTCGGTGGCGGTCCTCGTGTCGGCCACCCTGATCCTCACCACCGGCTGGCAGGCGGCGGACCCGATCGCCTCGCTGATCATCGGCCTCATGATCGTGCCCCGCACGATCAAGCTGCTGCGCGAGACCCTGGACGTCCTGCTGGAGTCGGCCCCCAAGGACGTCGACATGGCGCAGGTGCGGACCCACATCATGGAGCTGGACGGGGTGGAGGACGTGCACGACCTGCACGCCTGGACGATCACCTCGGGCATGCCGGTGCTGTCGGCGCACGTGGTGGTGCGGCCGGAGGTCCTGAGCGGCGTCGGCTACGAGAAGATGCTGCACGAACTCCAGGGCTGCCTCGGCGACCACTTCGACGTGGGGCACTGCACCTTCCAGATGGAGCCGGCGGGGCACGCCGAGCACGAGTCGCGGGTCTGCCACTGACACAGCCGTGCGGGCCGCCGGAACATCCGTGCGGACGGAATGCAGCGATCCGGTGGTCCCGCGCGTCCTGCTGCCCACAGCGCCCGGCGCGGCGGTTCCCCACCCGCCGCGCCGGGCACATTCACGTGCCGGGAGTGTCGGATCCGTACGGCACACTTGGGGCGCAACACCGATGCGAAGGATGGGTATGCCGATCACACCTGCCACCACGACGCACCGTCCGTCGAACGGCACCGCTGACGAGATTCTGCTGGAACTGGTCGACGAGAACGGTGTGACGATCGGCACCGCGGAGAAGCTGGCCGCCCACCAGTCGCCGGGACAACTGCACCGCGCCTTCTCGGTGTTCCTCTTCGACGAGCAGGGCCGGCTGCTGCTCCAGCGGCGGGCGCTCGGCAAGTACCACTCCCCCGGCGTCTGGTCCAACACCTGCTGCGGCCACCCCTACCCCGGGGAGGCGCCCTTCGCCGCCGCCGCCCGGCGCACCCACGAGGAGCTCGGTGTCTCGCCGTCGCTGCTCGCCGAGGCGGGCACCGTCCGCTACAACCACCCGGACCCGGCCTCGGGCCTGGTGGAGCAGGAGTACAACCATCTCTTCGTCGGGCTGGTGCAGGCCCCCCTGCGGCCGGACGCGGAGGAGGTCGGCGAGACGGCCTTCGTGAGCCCGGCCGAGCTGGCGGAGCGGCACGGGAAGGACACCTTCTCGTCCTGGTTCATGACCGTGCTGGACGCGGCGCGTCCCGCCGTCCGCGAGCTGACGGGCCCGTCGGCCGGCTGGTGACCGGCCCCGGCCCCGGTCACCGCACCGGGAGACCGCTGAAGACCTTGCTCCGGCTGCCCGGCCCGCCCTGGATTGCCGATGAATACCGATGGCCATCGACCAGGGCAAACCGGGCGCCGTTTCACGATCTTCATGAGCCTTCCAGGGCGTGTGTCGAAAGTAGCGTCGTCCGCCCGCAGGGCGGGCCCGGCGGCGTCTGGTGCGTGCGATCACAAGGCGGAGGGCCGCCCCGATACCGGACGCATCGGGGTGATCCCGACAACGCGGCGAGCGTGCGTGCCAGACGCCGCCGGGCAGGCGGGACTTTCGAAACCCGCCCTAGGT
>NZ_AGBF01000319.1 GCF_000225525.1 Streptomyces zinciresistens K42
ACCGCTGCGGCGCGGTCCTCGCGCCGGGCCCCCGCGCACGGCCGCGGCGCCCCGCCCCGCCCCGCTCCCGACGCGGAGCCGGCTACAGAAAGAGTCACCCGTGACCACCACCACGCCCACGACCGACCGTCCGGACCGGGCACCGACCCCGCGTGGGCGCAGAATCCGCTGGATCAGCCTGGCCGTCGTGGCGCTCACCATCGTCACCGGCGCGGTGTTCGGCAGTCGGCTGGGCAAGGACCCCAACCTGGTCGACAGCCCGATGATCGGCAAGCCCGTGCCGGCCGCGACGCTTCCCTTCCTGGAGGGCAAGGGATCGCTCTCCCTCGCCTCCCTGCGCGGCAAGGTCGTGGTCGTGAACTTCTGGGCGTCCTGGTGCGTCCCGTGCCGCACGGAGCACCCGGCGCTCGTCTCGACGGCGCGGGACTACGCGAAGTCGGGCGTCGTCTTCGTCGGCGTCAACTACCAGGACCGGCGCGGATCGGCCGTCGCCTTCCTCGACGAGCTCGGGCGCGGCGAGGCCGCGTCGTACCGGTACGTCACCGACCCCGGCTCGAAACTGGCGCTCGGCCTCGGGGTCTTCGGCGTACCCGAGACCTACTTCCTCGACCGGACCGGCAAGATCGTCGGGAAGATCACCGGGCCCTCGGACCGCCCCGTGCTCGCCGCCGCGCTCGACGCCATCCTCGCCGGCCGCACACCGGAGTCCAGCACCGACCGCCCGGTCCAGCCCGCGCCGAGCAAGTAGCGTCGGGGGCGCGGGGGTGGGGTGAGGGTGGCCGAGGTGACCGGGCGGCAGTCGCGCGGCGGGCTCGCCGCCCGCAGGCTGTCGCACAGCGGGCCTGCCGCAACGCCGCTCGGCCGCCGCCCAGCCCAGGGTCGGGCAAGGCCGCTTGGCCGCCCCCGGCCACCGGGGCGCCGGTGCCGTGACCGGGAGGGTTCACCGGCTCGCGACGCCCGGCACGTCCCCCGAGCCTGCGACCAGGGGGGACCCCAGGCCGCGTTGCCACGTCACCCGGGTACGTCCGGTACGCGGGTGACGCTCCGCCTTGCGAGGCACCGCACCGGACGCCGCGAGCCTCCGGCGAACCTTCCCGGCCACAGCACTGGCCCACCGTCCGCCGCCCGGGCCCAGAGGAGGCGTCCGGGCCCAGAGGCGTCCCGGCCCCGTGACCCTGGGTGCGACCGGCCCCGAGAACTGCTCTCGGGGCCCGGGTCCGACACGCCCCGTCTCAGGGCGGCTTGCCCTCTCCCGTCGCGCGTCCCCCTGCCGCACCGTGCGTCTACGCCGGTGCCGCGCCGTTCTGGGCGGCCTTGTGCTGCCTCGCGCTCAGCCGGGAGCCCGACTCGCGGCGGGCGGCGCGGCGCAGCAGAGGCACCGCGAGGAGGAACCCGAGGACCGCCCAGACGGACAGGACCAGGGCGACCATGGGCAACTCCCAGGCGCCCGCGGCCTCCGCGGCCCGCGCCGAGTCCGGGAGCAGCGCCGAACGCAGGCCCTGCGCGATCCACTTGAGCGGGAAGAGCGCCGCCACCCGCTGGACCGGTTCGGGCAGCGAGGTGATCGGGAAGACCGCGCCGGATATGAACAGCAGCCCCATCGTCGGCAGCATGATCAGTGCCAGCGCCTCGCGCGGGTTGGGCAGCACGGCACCGATGGCCGCGCCGAGCGGGACGACGGAGAGCAGTCCGAGCGTGGTGACCCACAGCAGGGTCAGCCAGTCGACCGGATCGCGTGGCAGCGGCCCGTCCACCACCAGTGCCGCGGACGCCAGAAGCAGCGCGATGTTCCCCGCCGCCACCACGACCACCAGCAGGCACTTGGCGACGAGGTAGGCGGGTATCCCACCGGGCGTGGCCCGCAGCCGCAGCAGCGCGCCCTCCTCGCGTTCCGTGACGAGGATCTGCGGCAGGTTGACCAGCCCGATCTGGAACAGCAGATAGGCGGCGAATCCCGACAGCACCAGATCGGCCATCGGGGTGCGCGTGCCCGGCACGTCCTCGCTGATGTAGGCCGCGACACCGAGCGCGATCACCACGTTGAACAGATGACCCGCCGTCTCCTTGCCGTTGCGCGCGAAGTGCCGCAGCTCGATCGCGCCGCGCCGGAGCCCGGCCCGCCAGGCGTGGGTCATGGCAGTCGCCCTCATACGGCCGTGGCCTCCTCGGGCACGGCACTTTCGGCGCCGTCGGCTTCCCGGCGCACCATGTGCAGGTAGGTGTCCTCCAGGGTCGGGCGCCGGACCTCCAGGCCGGGGATCGGGCCCTCCGCCTGCCGGTGGAGTTCCCAGACCAGCCGCGAGGGGTCCGCGGTGCGCTCGTGGCGGGCGGTGCCGTCGTCGGCCGTCCAGCGGACCTCGGCACGGGCCGCGGCCCGCCGCGCCAGTTCCGCGGGCGTGCCGCAGGCCCGGATCCGGCCGCCGACCAGCATGGCGATCCGGTCGGCGAGCCGCTCCGCCTCGGCCAGGTCGTGGGTGGTCAGCAGGACGGTGACGCCCTCCTCCCCGGCGAGCCGCTCGACCAGGGTGTGGAAGTCGTACCGGGCCTGCGGGTCGAAGCCGGTGGTCGGCTCGTCCAGGAAGAGCAGTTCGGGGCGGCCGACGATGCCGAGCGCGACGTCGAGGCGGCGGCGCTGCCCGCCGGAGAGACGCTCCACCTGCTGACCGGCCTGCTCGGCCAGCCCGACCAGGCTCAGCAGGGCCGCCGGGTCGCGCGGGTCCGGGTAGTACGAGGCGAAGTGCGTCAGCAACTCGCCCACCTGCCAGCGGCGGTGGTCGCGCCAGGACTGCAGGACCAGCCCGATCCGGGCCCGCCAGGCGTCGTCACCGTGCTCCGGGTCGGCGCCCAGGACCTGCACCTCCCCGGCCGAGCGGCGCCGGAAGCCCTCCAGGATCTCGACGGTGGTGGTCTTGCCGGCGCCATTGGGCCCGAGCAGCGCGAAGACCTCGCCCCGCCGGATGTCGAGGTCGATGCCGTGCAGGACGTCGACACCGCCGTAGGACATCGTCACGGCACGGGCCCGCACGACGTCCCCCGCGTCCGGGCTCCGCGGCGTCACCGTCCCGCTCCCGAGGGGTGGCGCCGCTCCGAGGCCGGGCCGCCCGCCGGGGGGACCGCGCCCTCGACGATCGCCCGGAGCGCCGCGACATGCCCGTCGAAGGCGGTACGGCCGCGGTCCGTCAGACGCACCCGGGTGCGCCGCTTGCGGTCGCCGCCCTCCTTGTGGAGCTCCAGGTATCCGGCCCCCTCCAGGGTGTGCAGCTGCTTGGAGAGCGCGGAGTCGCTGAGCGAGAGGCTGTCGCGGACGAACGCGAAGTCCGCCCATTCCGTCGCGGCGAGCAGCGCCACCACCGACAGCCGGGTGGCGGGATGGATCAGCTCGTCGAAGCCCGCGGGCGTGCTCACCGGCCCGCCTCCGCCCCGGCCGCGGCGGCGCCCCGGCTGCGCGCGGACTCGGCCGCCCAGCGGCCCGCGGGTCCCATGAAGAGCAGGAAGGCCGCGGCCGAGGCGGTGGCCTGGATGACACCCGCCGACAAGGGGTCCAGGGATTCGGCCAGTCTCGCGGACCCCAGGGACGTGCCACCGGTCAGCACCGCGCCCGCGGCGAACGTGCCGAACATGCGCGGAGTGCAGCGGGTGTGGTGCAGACGCATCCGGCTGCGGCGGTGGTGGCGCACGGCGAGCGCGCCCAGCACCGCGAAGTACGCGATGACGGCCAGTCCGACGCCCCACCAGGGCAGCTCCAGGCCGAGCCCGGTGAGGAACAGCCACATGAGCACGGCCGTGGCCCAGATGGTGCCCCGGTCGCCCGCGGCGGACCGCTCCACCTCGTCGTAGACCCGCTCCTGCGGTACCCGGATGCGCTGGAGATCCTTCCACGCCTGCTCGGCGTCCACCGTCGTGCTCACAGCCCCCGCCCCCTCCGTCCCCGTTTCACTTTCCCAGAAGGAAAGTTACTCTCTGCTTTCCTGATGGGCAAGTGGTCATGGGCCGGTGATGCGCACCGGCCGGAACGGAGAGAACGCACATGGACAAGGACCTCCTCCTCGTCGAGGACCTGACCCTGCTGATGTTCGACGACGCGTCAGGGGCGATCGCCGGGGCCGGCACGCTCTACTACACCCTCGGCGGCGCGGTGCTGGTCGAGCTCGCCCGGACCGGCCGCGTGGAGATCGACGAACGGGACAGGGGGCTGAACGGGCCGCGCGTGCGCGCGGTCGCGGGCGAGCCCCTGTCCGACCCCCTGCTCCGGGCCGCCCACGCGAAGGTCGCCGCACGGCCGCGGGGCGTGCAGACGCTGCTCGTCGAGATCGGCACCGGACTGCGCGAGACGGTGCTCGACCGGCTCGTCGAGCGGGGCCTCGTGCGCCGCGAGCGCAGGACGACGCTCGGCGTGTTCCGTACGACAGCCTGGCGGGCCGCCGACACCGGGCACAAAGAGTCCCTGGTGGCAGAGGTCCGCGCGGCCCTGGTGGACGGCGTGGAGCCGGACACCCGTACGGCGGCACTGATCGGCCTGCTCTCCGCGAGCGGCACCCTGCCGAGCCTGCACCGCGCCATCCCCTGGTCGGGGGCCGTCTACACGCGTGCGAAGCGGCTGGAGCAGGCGAGTTGGGGCGCCGAGGCGGTGAACGCCGCGGTGACGCGGACCCTGCTGGCGGTCAGCGTGGGAGCCGCCGCCGCGGCCGCGGCGACCGACTGAGCGGCGTCCGCAGACGGCGGCGGCCGACGGCGACG
>NZ_AGBF01000318.1 GCF_000225525.1 Streptomyces zinciresistens K42
GTGCGCCAGCCTCCTCTGGGTCCGGCACCTCGGATCACAGCATTGATCACAACTCCACACAGGCCCTAGTTCAAGTGCCCGCGCGAGCGCGGGCTGGCCCCTGGGGCCCGGCCCCTCTGCGCCGGGGCCGACCCCTGGGGCCTCAGCATGCAACGGCCCATGAGGAGAGACCTGAACACGGAGCGCGCCGGTCAGAACATGCCTCCGGCGGGGGCGCTCAGGCTCCGAGATGGCGGGGGCGCCGTTCGCGAGTGCCGGCCGCGTAGTGGCGTGCGCGGGGTGCTCCCATCCCCTGTGCCGTCGACCCAGGCAGAGCCGAGCAGTCGCGGCCCAGGGCGTCAAGGTCGTTCGTACAGTGGCGCGCTCCACCTTGACGCCCTGAACCACGCCCGCTCCACGGTGTGTGGGTCGACGGCAGACGGGATGGGAGCTGGGGTGGAGGGTGGGCTGGAGAAGCCTTCTGGCCAGCCGTTACCGGTAGTTCGGCTGTCGCCGTGGAGATCCTCACCTGCGATCATTCTACGCTGACCCCATCGATAAACCGTCAAGGCAGTTCATACAGGTTGGACGCTGCGCGGCGGACCTGTCCCGATGGATGCTCTTGAGCCAGTTGATCAATGACGTCAGTAACCGAGCGGGGCAGCTCGGACAGACCTTTCAATTCCCGCATAACAAAGAGGGGAACCAAGAGACCATCCTCGTTACCAAGAAGGTCTACTAGGCGTTTGGCTGCAACCTCATACAACTCTCCAGGGGTGGCAGCCATCCGCACAAGAAAGCGAGCCGCATTGGCCTTGATAGAGACATCAGAATCGTGGCTCATCTGCAAAGCAAATGGCAGAAGCCAACCGTCACTCCGATATGAAGCCAAGGAGGCAATCGTCCTAGCCGCTTCTCTCTTCGCCTCCAGGTCTCTGCTCCCACCCAATTCTGCAAGAGCAGCAATGATGCGCGCATCATCAACCAGGTCGTACGCGATGAAGAATCTGAGAGCAGCAGGATACGGAACGGTTGAGTCTCCCCACAGTAGAGATTCGTCCCTACTCTCCAGGAGGTCAGTTACACTCGCCTGGAACACGCCGCGAATCCGATCCGGCATATCTGGCGCTTCTTTAGCCAGACGCTCAAAAGCCGGACTGCGATCCAGTCGGGAAATCTGGTTCGAGGTAAGGAATTGCGCCAGAGGATCCCAAAGGCTACGAGCGACGTCATACTCGCTAATTAGCAAGGCCCCAACGTCTGATGCTGAGCGTCGCCCCATGGAAAAGGAACCCCGGGCTGCGGATTCGCGAGTTGCATCAAGAGCAACCTTCACTGAATGTGCGGCTTCTGTTACTTCGTCCACCCGAAGCCGCGTGGCGCCTTCGCCAAGGGAAGCGTTCAGCCTCATTGCAATTTCATTAAGCCCCGAGAGCGGATCCCTCCCGACCACTGGGAGTCCAATCCCATTTGATACAGCTTCGAGCGTGTCGGGAAGACCTTGGCTACTGTCACTGGTCATCCAGCTCTCCCACTCCGCTTTCAGCGCGCCAGGAATCTGACTCCAGGGCAACAACTCAAGCGCCTTCGCGAAGCTCTGATCATGCAACTCGTCGTACGACCGCTTAGCGCGCACTTCCGATAGCAAAAGCGCGCCAACCTCACCGCCCTTCTGGCACACCCATGATAGAACAGCAGCAGTTTGCCACGCCGCACCAAGCCTGAGCCCGGGGTGCTGCCACGAACCAACGACGTCGGGTGGCCCTCCTGCCGCGATGGAATCCAGAACCACACGTAGGGCGGGCTCAGCCTCCGACGGTGCCATCATTTCCGCTGCCGCCTTCAGAACCAATAGCTCAGGCACGCGCAGCTTGGTGGGCGAAGAACGCCGAAGAAGGATTTGGCGTGCATCCCGGCTCAGCACCGAGAGCGGACCAGCAGATCGGAAGTGCTCCAAGGTCAGTTCGAGCTCTTTTGCGGCCCCAGCATGCCTCAGAAGACGCAGAGCATCCTGAATATTGATGGTCTCCACGCCTTCGGCATGCTGGACCAGTCGCAGAAGAGCGAGATCCCGTCGCGCTCGGTAGACCTCGGCATGCCCCAAGAGTTCAACTGCCAAGGCTTCATGAAACAGATCAATCGGAGACTGACCAATAGTGACAGTCTGCGAACGTCCGTAATGCCTGCTAAAGCTCCTGTGCATATACTGTGAATAGTCAGAAGCTCGATCGGCTGCAATCCGGAGTAGGCGATCAGAAAGAGGCCTTTTGAGGCGCTCAAAATGCGAAGGGAATGACGAGAACGGCAACTCGTCGTCCAGTTCATGCGGAGTGAGGCTCCACACAGAACGTTTCAGGGCGTAGATAGTCCTCCGCATCGTGTCAACCGATGAACCGCTGACGCCAGGCCCCAGACGGAACTCTGGAAGGTCCGCGGCTTCGAGACTCTCGAGAATTCGAGCTGCGTCAAAGATGTCGCCTACGTAGGCATCTCCTGCATCACGACGCCGGAGAGCACGTTGTTGCAGAAGGGCAGCTCGAGCAAGCAGGCCAGGTGAGCTCTTTGAGGTCTGCATGAGCATTTCCGTCAGAATGGAATCACACTTATCGTATTCTTCCATTTCTGCCAACGCGCAGGATGCAAGCAGCACCAGAGCTGTGGATCGTGCCACATCTTTTTGTCTGCGTGAAAAGGCTTGCCGAATTAGCCCTTCGGCGCCTTCGGCGATAGTTTCAAAGAAGAAGCTCCGCCCGGCATAGGCCACCGCTTCATCACTTCGAAAATCATCATGAAGGGCCCTACCCCAGTCCCCACCAATAATGAGTGCGGCGAGTTGCCCTACAGGATCTTGTGAATAAGACTCGTCCCGGAAGTTGGGATGAATGGCCACATCGTGTGGCTGGAGCACGGCAGCAATCCACGCCAGGTTCATACGAAATAACGTCCTTCCGCTCCATAAAACTGCCCGGAAGCGCTTCGAGGCCACCTAATTGGATCCCGCCCGACTACCACGTCAGCCCACTGAGCAACGAGATGAGTAATGCCATCAACAGTCGCTACGCCGTTAATGCTCAGGGAACGATAAGGCGGTTCAGGCAGCCAGGACTGCACAACACTCTTAGCTTCTTCGCTATCCGATCCGACGAGAACAATGAGCAGAACTAGCCCCTCTTGGGCCTGATGCCGCTGGAAAGCTTTATCAACTACAGTCCTGCAGCGCTCGTTCCCATCCATGACACTCTTGGCATCATGGACAATGATCAAAAGGTCTGTAGGTTGCACTGCGGAAATTGCAGGGTTACGACGGTCACGGACCTGCACATCGCCCAACGAAGCCAAGGTGCAGCCTTTATTGTAAGCGAGCTCCCAATCGTGATTCCCGTTATCGCTGCCAAGTTCGGTGATGAGCAAAGGACCCTGCGGCCCCGGGACTTTATCGAATCTCGCGTCATGTCGAGCCTGAAGGCGCCACACGCGCCGGTTTTCACCTGATTGTCTAACGATTTTCAGCAAGCGACGATGCTGTTCTTGATTCACAGCATCAGGTTTCACGATAGAGCGATGGTCTCCATTCAACCGCAATCGCTGCTGCTCAGGAACACCAAATAAGCCGCTCATTTTAGATACCACTCGGTCATCGCCGGCCATGGCAGAGTGCCGCGGAATCAGAAAATCATAGTCTCCCGCAGAAGCGACAGTACCCGAGCTTTCGACGTGGCTACGGAAATACGACTCCGCGACCATTGCTTGCTCTGATTTATCGCGCAACCATTCAATTTCTGGCAACAATTGCCTGAAGGCGCCAAGGGCCAGTCCCGCACCCATTCTGGGAGATGCCAACAAGAAAATCGCGGCCACGACTGTGACTTGTGGCGCCCCTGTTCCCAGTTCGACTAGATACTTCTGCACAGCGGATTCGACCACCAGGCCACCGAGGCTATGCGATACCAGATAGATGTCAGTGTAGCCGTGATCCTCACCGAGAACCCTGATCCAATCAGCCAGTTGACTGGAGATAAAAGGGAGGTCCGCCCCCAGATGCAATTTACGCCAAGCCTTATGCAGGCTGGCATACTGATACAAAATGACGTCGAGCGGTTCGACGGATTTCTGCGTAAAAACAAGCTCCGGCCACATGCCCCACGTGTCATAACCTGTGCCACCCAAGCCATGCACAAACACCACTGCGGCTGTGGATTTTCCCCCAGGGTGGACGTGCACGTTCAGACCGGTGTGATCGAATTCCACCGGCTGAAATTCAGGTTGCTCGAAGACGCGTGGCAATTTTCCCCCGGTTCTGCAGCGGCAGAATCCAGAACATTGACGAATCTGGCTGCTGTCAAGATCTCTAACAGAAACCAGGTGACGCTTGAACAAAGCATGATACCTGCGAGGCAGACGAGAGTATATACGTCACCGATTCAGCAAGTTCGCCCGCCCACACTTGCCCCACGGTCCCACCGCGCACGGAATCGACATGCCGAACAGTCGTGCGGTCGCGTTCGGTTGGTCGGAACCTGCCGCGTTCACCCACACCACACGGGCCCAAAGATCGGCGTAGCTCGTGATCATCCTCCTGGACACCCGGGGAACAACCAGCCCTTACACGGGGGGATCTGAGCAGGGCGAGGTGGCGCAGTCACGCTTCGTTCAGGCGCCTGCACGAGCAGCCCTGGATGCCGAAGAGAGACGAGCGGCCTAGGGCCTGTGTGGAGTTGTGATCAATGCTGTGATCCGAGGTGCCGGACCCAGAGGAGGCTGGCGCAT
>NZ_AGBF01000317.1 GCF_000225525.1 Streptomyces zinciresistens K42
GGCGCCGCCGCCCGTCCTGGCCCACCCCGTCCTGAAGTCGCTCCTCGGGGCCTGGGCACTGGCCGCCTGCTCGCCGCAGGAGGCCGCCGCCGTGGAGGAGCACCTCGTGGACTGCACGGCCTGCGCGGACGAGGCGCTGCGGCTGCGCGGGGCGGTGGGCCTGCTGCACCCCTCCGAGAGCCTGGACCTCGATCCGTCGCTGCGCGCCCGGGTGCTCCAGGGCTGCCTGGAGCGGCGCCCGCCGCGCATCCCGGTGCCCCGGTGGGCGGCGCCCTACGACACCGAGACCGCCCGGCTCGACGCCCTGCTCCAGGACTTCGGGGACGCCGAGTGGCACGCGCCCGTGCGGCTGCGGTGGTTCGAGAAGGACGAGCCGACCAGCCGCCGTACGACGGTCGCCGGGGTCATGGCGCATCTGCTGACGGTCGACGGGCTGGTGGCGGTCGCCCTCGGCCTGCCCGACCCGCTGGGCGAGGTGCCGGCGGGGCATCCGACGCCGTCGGGGCGCACCGAGGCGTACTGGCGGGCCGCGCACGCCCCGCCGACGCGGGCCGTGCGGGCGCCCTGGCGGCGGCAGAGCCACGAACTGGTGCGCACTGTCTCCTTCACCGGCGGGGGCAGCGGCGGCAGCGGCGGACTGGCCGTTCCCTACGGGGACTTCACACTCCCGCTGCGCGACGCCATGCTGGACCGCGCGTTCGAGTGCTGGGTGCACGCCGAGGACATCGCGCACGCGGTGGACTACCCCTACGACCCGCCCGCCGGCAGCGATCTGCACCCCATGGTCGACCTGGCGGCCCGGCTGCTCCCCTCGGTGCTGGCGGCCCGGCGGCGCGCGGGACTGTCGTCCGCGCCTCACGGCCGCCGTCCGCACCTCGTGTCCGCCGGGGAGCCCGGCCGCAGCCTGCGGCTGGAGATCGAGGGACCGGGCGGCGGGCAGTGGCTGATCCCGCTGGACTCCCCCGCCGCGGTGGGCTCGGCCGACCACGAGGTGGCCCATGTGGCGCTGGACGGCGCGGAGTTCTGCCGTCTGGCGGCCGGGCATGTGCCCCCGGAGGAGGCCGCGGCCGGGCAGCAGGGCGACCGCGGGGCGATCAGGGACTTCCTGCTCGCGGCGGCGAGCCTCAGCCGTATGTGAGCACCGCGGCCCGAGCAGCGCTGCGACCGGGAAGGTCCGCCGGCTCGCGACGCCCGTTCGCGGCGCTGCCAGGAGAGCGCTGAAGGACGCTTCTAGGCGAAGACGACCGTGCGCCGCCCGTTCAGCAGGATGCGCCGCTCCGCGTGCCACTTCACGGCGCGCGCGAGCGCCTGGCACTCCACGTCCCGGCCGACCGCGACCAGCTGGTCCGGGGTGACGCCGTGCCCGACCCGCTCGACCTCCTGCTCGATGATCGGCCCCTCGTCGAGGTCGGCGGTCACGTAGTGGGCGGTGGCGCCGATCAGCTTCACGCCGCGGGCATGGGCCTGGTGGTACGGCTTCGCGCCCTTGAAGCTCGGCAGGAAGGAGTGGTGGATGTTGATGATCCGCCCGCTGAGCCGCTTGCACAGGTCGTCCGAGAGGACCTGCATGTAGCGGGCCAGCACGACCAGTTCCACGCCCTCCTCGCGCACGATCTCCAGCACCTGCGCCTCGGCCTCGGACTTGTTGTCCTTGGTCACCGGGATGTGGTGGAAGGGGATGTCGTACGACGCCACGAGTTCGGCGAAGTCGGTGTGGTTGGAGACCACGGCGGCGATCTCCACGGGCAGCGCCCCGGTGCTCGCGCGGAACAGCAGGTCGTTCAGGCAGTGCCCGAACCTGCTGACCATCAGCAGGACCCGCATCCTCTCCTCGGCGCGGTGGATCTGCCACTCCATGTGGAAGGAGTCCCCGATCGCGGCGAAGCTCGCGCGCAGCTTGTCCACCGTCACCGGCGAGTCCGCCGAGAAGTGGACGCGCATGAAGAACAGACCCGTGTCGTGGTCGCCGAACTGCTGGCTGTCCTCGATGTTGCAGCCGGTCATGAAGAGGTAGCTCGACACGGCGTGCACGATGCCCTGCTTGTCCGGGCACGAGAGCGTGAGGACGTACTGGTCGGCGGGGACCGCGGCTCGGGTGGACTGCTCGTTCATGCCGCACAGGGTCCCATATCCGGGCCTCCCCGCGGGCGGTCGTCCCGCCACGCGGACCCCGCTGACCGGCTGGTGCGGTGACCGGGAGGGTTCACCGGCACACCCTCCCGGCCACCGCCCTAGGCGGAGCGCGTCATGATGCGCAGCAGCTCCAGCGTGCGCGGCGCGGTGTCGGGGTCCTCGCCGTCGGCCACGGCCATCCGGACATGCGCGTCGCGCGCGGCCCGCACCGCCTCCGGCCAGCCCTGGTGGTCGACGTACGCGGAGACCGGGGCGTCCGGGCCGGCCTGGTGCATGATCCGCAGCACCCGCAGCACGGCGGTGTCGACGAGCGCCGCCTCCTGGGAGTCCCGGAAGATCGTGCCGACGTACTTCTCGGCGGACCAGTTGTCCAGCCAGGTGTCCTCGACCAGGCGGTACACGGCGTCGGTGACGTCACCGTAGCCGTCGACGCCGGCCAGCCAGACGTCCCGCTGGAACACCGGGTCGGAGAGCATGTGCAGCGCGGAGCGCACATTGCTGCGCCAGCGCCACCACGGCATGTCGTTGAGTGGCATGCCGCCCATGGTGGACGAGCGACGGCCGCGACGGGAAGAGCTATCCGAACCTTGCACGGTCATCGATCGTACGTTCCCCCCAGCGGGCGTCTCACCGCCCCCCGCAATTCACCTTCCGATCACCCGAGGATAACCGAGGGTCACGCCCGGGTTCGCGGTGTGAGGGAATCGTGCGGAAGCATGAGCGGCGCGCGACACATCCGTAGCAGCACCTTCCGCCCCGAGGGCGTCCACCGGCCCGCGCGGGCCTCGGCGAGAGCCGCCGCGGCGCTGGTGGCGTGCGCGTCGCTGGCCGTCGGCTGCGGTGCCATACCCGGCACCACGGGGAGTTCCGGGGACGGCGCGATCACCGTCATGACCTGGGCGCCGGAGGGCACGAAGGCGACGAACAAGCCCGGGATGCCCGCCTTCGCGCGGGCGTACGCCCGCTGGGTCAACGCGAGCGGCGGCATCGGCGGCCGCCAGCTGAAGGTCATCACCTGCAACGACCGCAACGACAGCGTGACCGCCGTCCAGTGCGCCGACCGCGCCGTCAAGGAGAACGCGGTCGCCGTCGTCGGCTCCTACAGCCAGTACGGCGACACCTTCCTGCCCGCCCTGGAGGGCGCCGGCATCCCCTACATCGGCGGCTACGGCGTCACCAACGCCGAGTTCACCAGCCCGCTGTCCTACCCGGTCAACGGCGGCCAGCCCACCCTCCTCGCCGGTCTCGGCCGGGAACTGGCCCGCACCTGCGGCCCCGTCGCTCTGGTCCGCCCCGACAGCATCGCCGGCGACGAGCTGCCGCCGCTGCTCGACTCCGGACTGAAGGCCGGGCGCCACCCGTCCGCGGACGACCAGCTCGCCGACGACAACGCCACCGAGTACGCCGGGCAGTCGGAGAAGGCGCTGAAGTACGCCACGGCCGACATCACGAAGCGGGGCTGCGTGGTACCCGCCCTGGGCGACCGCACCAGCACCTTCATGGACTCCTTCCGGCGTGCCCGCGAGGACTACCCCGATGCGCGGACCGCCACGGTCCTCGGCAGCGTCGACCAGACCGTGATCAACGCGACCGGCGGGGCGTCGACGTACGACGGCTCGTACATCACCGGCTGGTACCCGGTGACGAGCGACGCGCGCTGGGCGCCGATGAAGAAGGTGATCAGCGAGCAGGCGTTCGGCGACAACCGCATCGACGCCGCGGACGCCGGGGTGCAGACCACCTGGATCGCGTACACCGTGTTCCGCAAGGCCGTCGAGGCGCTCGGCGGCGGCGAGGTCACGGCGGCCCGCGTCCGCCAGAGCCTGAACGACGGCCTGAAGGTGTCCACCGGCGGGCTCACCCCGACGCTCCAGTGGAAGTTCCAGGACGTGCTGGCCTCCGTCGGCTACCCCCGGCTGGTCAACCGCGAGGTGACGCTCCAGGTCGTCCGGGACGGCCGGCTGGTCGCGGCCCGCAAGGGCTTCATCGACGTGACGAGCACCCTGGCCGAGGCCGACCTGAACTGACCGCCCCGGCCCGCCCTACAGCTGGACGGGCTGGCGCTCCGTCAGTGCGTACTTCCTGGCGACGGCGTTCCACAGCTGCGCCGCCGTCTGCTTCTCCCGGCTCGCGGTGCCGCTCTCGCGGTTGCCGGCCTGGGTCCGGCTGGTGGGGCGGGCCTGGCCCTTCTTGCACAGCTTCTTGTTGCCGGCGACCTGGCCCGCCCAGGCCGCGTAGTGGTTGTCGGCCGCGGCCGACGCCCGCCACGCCTTGTTCAGCGCGGTCGTCAGCGCGGCGTTGCCGGGGAGCAGGTCGACCTTGAGCTTCGCCAGGTCGGTGACCAGCCGGTTGCGCTGCGCGGCCGCGGCCCGCAGGTTCTGGCCGGCCTGGCCGAGGTTGTCGCAGCTCTTCACGTCGGCCACCGCCTTGATCACGGCGGTGCGGCTGGCGCCGCTGTCCGCGAGCAGCTTGTCCAGGGCCACCGCCTGCTGCTCGGCCGGATCGGCGGTGGTCGCCGAGGGCGAGGGCGAGGGCGAGGCGTCCTGGCCCGCGGGGGCCGAGGCGGCGACGGGCTCGCCGCCGCCGGCCCGCCCGGTGTCCTCGCCCCCGGCGAGGAGCGCACCCGCGCCGATGCCGAGCACGACGATGCCGACGCCCAC
>NZ_AGBF01000316.1 GCF_000225525.1 Streptomyces zinciresistens K42
GCCCGTGCCCTCGCCGCGCCCTGTCCCGCCCAGGTCACGCCGCTGCTCGCGGGCGTCGTGCGCCGCTCCGCCCGCCGGGTGTCCCGGTGGGCCGCGCGGTGTGGTCGCCCGCCGCCGCTCCGGGTGTTCCCGGCGCCGGCCGCGGCCCGCGAAGTTCCGCGAATCTGCCGTACGCAACTGCCGATCGACCGAAAAGGCGCGTACTAATCTCACGCTGAAAATCACCGGAGCCGCTGTCGGCCGGGCCCGATCGGCCCGGCCGGCACGTCCCTTTCCAGAGAATCGAGACCTCACATGGCAACGGGCCTGAAGGAAACGGCGGCACCTTCCCGGCGGCGCCCGCCGAATTCCCCGCAGGAACACCTTTCCGACCCGGTCACCCGTGACGTCCTGCGCATTCAGCACCGCATGCTGATGGCGATCCGCAGACATCTCGACGAGGCCGGATTCGTGGAACTGCAGGCGCCGATCATCGGCCCCGTCACCGACCCCGGCGTGCGCGGCGCCAAGCAGGTCGACATCGACTACTACGGCCGCCGCTACAAGCTGATGACGAGCGCGATCCTCTACAAGCAGGCGTCGCTGCACGCCTTCGGCAAGATCTTCTGCATCGCCCCCAACGTCCGCCTGGAACCGCCGGAGACCGCCGACACCGGCCGTCATCTCGCCGAGTTCCACCAGATCGACGTCGAGGCCGCGGGGCACGGCCGCGAGGAGATCATGCGGGTCGCGCAGGGCATCGTGGTCGCGGCCGTCCGCGAGGTGTCCGCCACCATGACGCCGGAGCTGGCCCGCCTCGGCCGCGACACGAGCCGCTTCCAGGACGTCCTCGGCGGCCCCTTCGACGTGATGTCCCACGCCGACGCGGTGGCCCGCGTCGCCGGCGACCCGCACGCCGAGATCGCCTGGGCCGACGAGGCCCGGCTGTCGCGCGAGACGACCCGCCCCTTCTTCGTCACCGACTACCCGAAGGGCTCCCGCGGCTTCTACGACCGCGAAAGCCGCGAGAACCCGGGCGTGCTGCGCAACTTCGACCTCCTGTTGCCCGAGGGATACGGCGAGATAGCCAGCGGCAGCGAACGCGAACACGAATACCAGCGGATCGTGACCCGGATGCGGGAGACCGGCGAGAACCCCGCCAAATACGGCTGGTATCTCGACATGGCCCGCGCCGGAATTCCCGCCAGCGCCGGATTCGGTATCGGCCTGGAACGGCTCACCCGCTATGTCACCGGACTCGAATCCGTCTGGCAGGCCAGCGCCTACCCGAAACTCCCCGGCGTCTACTCCGCCTGAACCGCGGCCCGCCGGCCGGTCACGCACCTCCCGTTCGCCAGATCCGTCAACCCCAGACAAGGTGGAGTGGAACGCCATGCCGACCCATCGTGACGCCGACATGTCCGACGACCGCATCTCGTCGACCGGAGCCGGGGCCGGAGCCGGGGCCGGAGCCCGGCAGGGCGGCGGCACGGCGGACGACGACGGCGGCGGCCGGACCGGCCCCGGGCACGCCGCCCACGTCGTGGCCGCGTTCGCCGCACAGGTCCGGCGCGCGCCCGACGCGGTGGCCCTGCGCGGCGACGGCATCCTCCTCACCTACGGCGAACTCGACCGCGCCGCCAACCGGTTGGCGCACCGGCTGGCCGGCCTCGGCGTCCGCGACCGCCCCGAGACCGCGGTGGCCGTCCTGATGGAACGCTCCGCCGACCTGGTGATCGCCCTCCTCGCGGTCCTCAAGGCGGGCGCCGCCTACGCGCCCCTGCACCCCTCCTACCCGCCCGCCCGGATGCGCGCGGTCATCGAGCAGACCGGCGCCCCCGTCCTGCTCACCGACCGCGCCACCCACCCCGGCGACCTCTTCGACGACCTCGTGACCACCCTGGCCGTCGACGACGACCCCGCCCTCGCCGACTGCCCCGCCACCGACCCCGGCACCGCCCTCGACCCCCGCGCGCTCGCCTACGTCATGTTCACCTCCGGATCGACGGGCGCCCCCAAGGGCGTCGCCGTGACCCACGGCGACATCCTCGCCCTGGCCGCCGACCGCTGCTGGGACGGCGAGGCCCAGCGCCGCGTCCTCGTGCACTCCTCCCACGCCTTCGACGCCGCCACCTACGAGGTGTGGGTCCCGCTCCTCGCCGGCCACGAGGCCGTCCTCGCCCCGCCCGGACAGCTCGACCCGCGCACCCTGCGCCGCCTCGCCGAACAGCACGGCCTCACCGGCCTGTTCCTGACCACCGCCCTGTTCAACCTCGTCGCCGAGGAGGACCCCGAGGTCTTCGACCTGGTACGCCAGGTGTGGAGCGGCGGCGAGGCATGCTCGCCCGACGCCGTCCAACGCGTCCTCGACCACTGCCCGCACACCGAGTTCGTGCATGTCTACGGCCCCACCGAGACCACCACCTTCGCCACCTTCCTGGCACTGCGCCCGCCCCACCGCGTCGGCGCCACCGTGCCGATCGGCCGCGCCATGGACGGCATGGCCGCCCACGTCCTCGACGACGCGCTGCGCCAGGTGCCCGAGGGGGAGTGCGGCGAGCTGTACCTCGCGGGCGCCGGAGTCGCCCGCGGCTACACCGCCCGCCCCGGACTCACTGCGGAGCGGTTCGTGGCCTGCCCGCAGCGCCCCGGCGAGCGCATGTACCGCACCGGCGACCTGGTACGGCAACTCCCCGACGGCGTCATCGAGTTCGTGGGCCGGGTCGACGCCCAGGTCAAGATCCGCGGCTTCCGCATCGAACTCGGCGAGATCGAGGCCGTGCTGGGACGGCTCCCCGGCGTCGGCCGGCGCGTCGTCGTGGTCCGCGAGGACCGGCCCGGCGACAAACGCCTCGTCGCCTACGTCGTCCCCGGCGAGAAAGGCACACCCGACCCCGACGACCTCGCCGCCCGCGCCGCCGGGGAACTCCCCCCGTACATGGTGCCCACCGCCTTCGTGGTGCTCGACTCGCTCCCGCTGAACTCCAACGGCAAGGTCGACCGGGCGGCCCTGCCCGCCCCGGCCGCCCGCACCCACGCCGTCACGGCACCCCGCACCCCCGACGAGGAAGTCCTGTGCCGGCTCTACGCCGAGATCCTGGGCCTCGAACGCGTCGGCGCCGACGAGAGCTTCTTCCGCCTCGGCGGGCACTCACTGCTCGGCTCCCGGCTCATCAGCCGCATCCGCGCCACCTTCGGCGCCGAGGTCACCTTCCCCATGCTGTTCGCCGCGCCCACCGCCGCCGAACTCGCCGCGGCACTGCGCGAGTCCGGCGAGCGCCGGCCCGCGCTGACGGCCGCCGCCCACCGCCCCGACCCCGTCCCGCTCTCCTTCGCCCAACTGCGCCTGTGGTTCCTGCGCGAGTGGGAGGACGGCGGCTCCACCTACAACATCCCGCTGGCCGTGCGGCTGCGCGGCGCCCTGGACCAGGACGCCCTGCGGGCCGCCCTCTCCGACGTCGTCCTGCGCCACGAGGCGCTGCGCACCCTCTTCCCGGCCGTCGACGGCGAACCGCGCCAGCGCATCCTCGCCACCCCCGGCCTCACCCTGCACCGCACCCCCGCGACCGAGGAGCGGCTGCCCGCCCTGCTCGCCGGGGCCGCCGCCCACGTCTTCGACCTGGCTGACGAACTCCCGCTGCGCGCCGAACTGTTCGAGCTCGGCCCCGACGAGCACGTCCTCGCCCTCACTCTGCACCACATCGCCGGTGACGGCTGGTCCATGGCGCCGCTCGCCCGCGACCTGAGCACCGCCTACTCCGCCCGCGCCGCCGGACACGCCCCCGACTGGGCGCCGCTGCCGGTGCAGTACGCCGACTACACGCTCTGGCAGCGCGGCCTCCTCGGCGACGAGGACGACCCCGACAGCCTCGCCGCCCGACAACTCGCCTACTGGACAGGCGCACTCGCCGGCCTGCCGGAGGAGTTGGAGCTGCCGGTGGACCGGTCGCGTCCGGCGGTGGCGTCGCACCGGGGTGCGGTGGTGCGGGTGCGTTCGGGTGCGGAACTGCACGCGGGTCTGGTGCGGTTGGCGCGGGAGAGCGGGGCGACGCTGTTCATGGTGCTCCAGGCGGCGGTGGCGGCGCTGCTGAGCCGGCTGGGTGCGGGGACGGACGTGCCGTTGGGGACGGCGGTGGCGGGTCGTACGGATGAGGGTCTGGACGATCTGGTGGGTTTCTTCGTCAACACGCTGGTGCTGCGCACGGATGTGTCGGGTGATCCGACGTTCCGGGAGCTGCTGGGGCGGGTGCGGGCGGCGGATCTGGAGGCGTACGCGCATCAGGATCTGCCGTTCGAGCGGGTGGTGGAGGCGGTCAACCCGGCCCGGTCCACCGCCCGGCACCCCCTCTTCCAGACCATGCTCGTCCTCCAGAACAACATCGACGGCAGCTACGAGTTCACCGGCGCCGAGGCCACCACCGAGCCCCTGGAGCGCCGGGTGGCCAAGTTCGATCTGACGTTCTTCGTGGCGGAGACGTCGGGTGAGGACGGCCGGCCCGGCGGGCTGAGCTGGGACGTCGAGTACGCCACCGACCTCTACGACGAGAGCACGGTCGCCGCCCTGACCGACCGGCTCACCCGCCTCATGGAAGCCGTCGTCGCGGACGCCGACACCCCGATCGCCTCGGTCCCGCTGCTCGGCGGCCCGGAGCGGCGCCTGCTGCGGGAGTGGAGTGGTGTGGGTGCGGGGGTGGTGGACGGTCGTTCGGTGCCGGAGGTGTTCGAGGCTCGGGTGCGGGTGGTGCCGGGTGCGGTGGCGTTGGTTCAGGGTGGGGTGGAGTGGACGTATGGCGAGGTGAATGCGGGGGCGAATC
>NZ_AGBF01000315.1 GCF_000225525.1 Streptomyces zinciresistens K42
GCACCGGTGTGCAGCAGCACGATGTCGCGCGGGGCGAGGACGTGCCCGATCCGGTCGAGTTCCTTGCGCAGGTCGGCCGTGTCGACGACGCCGGCCTCGCGGCCCCGCACGTCGAGGACGATCCCGGGGCCGAGGAACCAGTCCAGTGGCATCGCGTCGATGGGGGTCGCCGTGCGGCCGGTCGTCCTCCGGCCCGCGCGGACACGTCCGTACGTCCCCCAGTGCTCACGCGGCCCCCTTTGATCGGCGCACGGATCGGCGCACCGCTCGCGCGCGGGCCGGTGCCGGTCCGGACCCCGCACGGACCAGTAGACCAGGGCCGGGGGCGGAATGCGGGGGAATGAGACTTCAGTTCGCTTCGGGCGGCCAAAGCCGCGGGGCGCTCCGCGCGGTGCCGCTCAGGGGCCGGGGCGGGGTGCGGGCGGGGAGCCGTCCGGCTCGGGGGGTCCGGCGCCCTGCGAGCCGTCCGCCCCGGCGGGCGCGGCGTCGTGGTCCGGTGGGGGGCGCAGCATGCTGAGCACGACGGACACGGCCAGCACGGTGACGATGACGGCCAGGCTGACCAGCGAGGGGATCTCCGGGATGGAGGTGCTGATCGTCTTGTGGGCGGCCTGGAGGACCAGTTTGACGCCGATGAAGGACAGGATGAGCGCGAGGCCCACGCTCAGGTAGTGGAAGCGGTCGAGGAGCCCGGCGAGCATGAAGTACAGGGCGCGCAGTCCCAGGATGGCGAAGGCGTTGCTGGTGTAGACGATGAACGCGTCGCTGCTCACGGCGAGGACGGCGGGCACGCTGTCCACGGCGAACACGAGGTCGGCGGCCTCGATGGCGACGACGACGGCGAGCAGCGGTGTGGCGACGCGCTTCCCGGCCTCCTTGACGAAGAAGTGCGGGCCCGCGTACTCGTCGCGCACGGGAACGACCTTGCGCAGCAGGCGCACGGCCAGGCTCCTGCCGGGGTCGAAGCTGTCGTCCTCGCCCTTGAGGATCTTGTAGGTGCTGTAGAAGAGGATCGCGGCGAAGACGAACAGCACGGCGGTGAAGCGGCTGACCACCGCCACACCGGCGGCCAGGAAGAGGCCGCGGAAGACCAGGGCGCCCAGGACGCCGAGGAACAGCACGCGGTGCTGGTAGGCGCGCGGGACCTTGAAGTAGCCGAAGATGAGCGCGAAGACGAAGAGGTTGTCCACCGACAGGCTCTTCTCCAGCAGCCAGGCGGTGGTGTACTCGACGCCCGCCGTGGTCCCCACGACGGCGAAGACGACGGCGCCGAAGACCACGGCGAGGCCGACCCAGACCCCGCTCCAGGCGGCGGCCTCGCGAAAGCCGATGACGTGCGCCTGGCGGTGGGCCAGGAGGTCCACCGCAAGGGACGCCACCACGGTGACGGCGAACACCAGCCACAGCCACACCGGCACGTCGTACACGGCCCGACCCCTCCCTCGAATCCCTCGGCACCGACCGGCGCCTTCCCTCTCCGAGTCTGGGCCATGCGGGAGGGGCCCGCCTCCCCCACCGCGCGCCCTCTGCGCCGTCCGCGTGACCGCGCGGGCCCGCGGCGTCCGGCTCCCGCCGCCGTGCGGCGCCGTGCGGGCGGTCCGGCACGACCGCCCGCTCCTCACTGACTCGTAATTCAGGAGTCCACAGCGGCGTGGACCGAGGACCGCTGGAAGATCCCGCCTACCACCCCGCGGGCGAGCGGGCCTCGGCCGGTCCCGCGAGCGGCTGCCGCACACCCGGCGGCGGCTCCCCGGGCGCACGACCGGGCGGTCGGCACGCCTGATCGGACAGCGAAGGATCCGATGCGAAACGACATCTCAGCGTCCTCCTGGTCCTGTCGGCGAGCCTGCTCGTCGTGCAGGCACCCGCGGGCGCCGCCCCGCGCGGTCGAGCGGCCGGCCGACGGCGACCGCGCCGTGGTGCTGCTCGACCGGGGTGACAGCCCCGCGGCCCTCACCGCGAAGGCGTCGCCGGTCGGCCTGTCCGGGAACCGGTTCACGGCGCCCGCCGGTCAGTCGCCGTGCGGCCCCGGCGGGGCCGCGAGGGCGCGGTCGACGGGCTGGAACTGATCGTCGACCAGGCCCAGGCGGTGGGCGACGACGGCCGCCTGGACGCGGTTGCGCAGCTCCAGCTTCTGGGTGATCGCGCCGATGTGGGTCTTCACCGTGGTGATGCCGAGATGGAGGGCCCGGCCGATCTCGGGGTTGGAGTGCCCGGCGCCGACGAGGGCCAGCACCTCCCGCTCGCGTTCGGTCAGGGAGCCGTCCCGCGCGGCTCCCGTGCCGACCCCGGGGCCGGTCGTGGTGGCCGTGGCGCGGTGGGCCTGGACGGCGCGGGCCAGCACGCGGGCCAGCACCGCGGGCGCGAGGAGCGGCTCGCCCCGCGCGGCCGAGCGCACGGCGTCGATCATCGCGTCGGGAGCGCCGTCCTTGAGGAGGTATCCCATGGCCCCGGCGCTCAGCGCGCCGTACACGTCGGCGTCGTCGTCGAAGGTGGTCAGCATCAGCACCCGGGTCGTCGGCACGCCGGCGAGAATCCTGCGGGTGGCCTCGATGCCGTCCAGGCGCGGCATGCGCAGGTCCATCAGGATGACGTCGGGGCGCAGCCGCTGGGCGAGCAGGACGGCTTCCTGGCCGTCCGCGGCCTCGCCGACCACGTCCTCGCCCGCGGTGCGCAGCAGCAGGGTGACGCCCGCTCTGACGAGTGCCTGGTCGTCGACGACGAGCACGCTGATCACGGGCGTACCGCCAGCGGCAGCGCGGCGGCCAGGTGCCAGCCGTCGGGGGCGGGGCCGGCGACGAGTGTCCCGCCGAGCACCTCGACGCGTTCGCGCATTCCGGAGAGGCCGTGGCCGGAGGCGGGAAGGGGCACGGCGGGGGCGAGCCGGAGGGTGTTGGTGACGTCGATGAGGATCCGGTCGTCGCGCACGGCGACGGTGGCCGCCACGTCGGAGCCGGGTCCGCCGTGCTTGAGGGCGTTGGTGAGGGCCTCTTGCAGGACGCGCGCGGTGGTGACGCGCAGTGCGAGCGGCGCCTGCCCGGCGCGGTCGTCGTGCGTGAGGGTGACGCGCAGCCCGGCGGTCCGGCTGCGCTCCACGGCATCGGTGATCATCTGTTCCGGATCGGCGAGGACGTCGGGGGTGCCCGGGTCGCGCAGGACGTGCAGCAGGCCGCGCAGGTCGACGAGGGTCTGGCGGGCCGCGGTCTGGATGGTGGTGATGCCCTCGAGCGCCGCGTCGAGCCGCTGCCGCTCGTCGGGCGCGTGGGTGGCGGCGTAGTGGGCCGAGCCTGCCGTCAGGGCTATCGCGGAGACATGGTGGGCGACGAGGTCGTGCAGGTCGCCCGCGAGGTGGGCGCGCTCGGCCATGCGGGCCGCGCGGGTCTCCACCAGGCGCCGCTCCTCCGCCTCGCGGACGCGTTCCTCGGCGACGACGGCGGCCTGGCGCAGGACGGCGAGATAGCGGCCGAAGGCGGCCGGGGCGGCCACGGCCAGGGCGGTCGCGACGAGCATCAGCACGCCGTCGGCGCCGTCGAGCAGGCGGTCGTAGTCCTGGCCCATGCCCGCGACGACGGCGATGAACGTCACCGCCCAGGCCGGCACGGTGACGGCAGTGCCGTGGCGGTAGGCGACCACGCCGAGCAGGAAACCCGAGGTCAGAGGGGCCACCTGGCTGATGTCGGGCAGGACGACGCCTATGACGGCGGTCAGGACCACGCAGAGGGCGAGCCCGACGACGGGGAGCCTGCGCGCGAAGGCGAGGGTCAGGGCGGCCGCCTCGATGAGCGACCACTGGAGCACCGGCTGGTCCGTGGCGGGACCGAGCGCGATACCGGCGGCGGCGGCCCCTGCCGCCGCGAGCGCGATCAGCGGATCGAGCCAGGGGCGGCGATGCAGGGATGGTCTCACCGCTACACCCTAGTGCGCCCGGATTGCGGCGGCCTCCTCCCATCGGCCGGTCGCGCTCCTGCTCCCGGCCGCCCGGTCCGGCCTTGGCGCAGGAGGCGGGGCGGGCGGCGGCGGACCTAGCGTCGGGCACAGGCCGCGAACGGGCGCGTGGCGGGCCGCGAAGCGGTCGGCCACGCGCGGCCCGGCGGCCAGGCGTAGCGCGGTGACCGCCGTCGCCTCCCGTACCTGCACGGCAGAAAGGCCCACGACCGGTGTCGTTGCTCATGGAGTTTGCCCGAAGTCCGCTGAGCGTGGGAGCGGTGGCGCCGAGCGGCCGGTCCCTGGCCCGGGTGATGACGTCAGCCGTGCCGCGGTCCGGTGAGCCGGTGGTGGTCGAGCTCGGTCCGGGGACCGGGGCCTTCACCACGAGCATCCAGGAGCGCCTGGGCGGCCGGGGCCGGCATGTCGCGGTGGAGCTCAACGAGCGTCTCGCCCGGGGCCTGGTCCTGTCCCACCCGGGGGTGGACGTCGCGCAGGCCGACGCGCGCGCCCTGGCGTCCGTCCTCGCCGAACGCGGACTGAGCACCGCCGACGTGGTGGTCAGCGGCCTTCCGTGGGCGACGTTCTCGGCGCGTGACCAGAGCGACATCCTCTCGGCCGTCGTCGCGGTCCTGCCGCCGCACGGGGCGTTCACCACCTTCGCCTACGTCCACGCCCGGTGGAGCGCTCCGGCGCGGCGGATCGCCGGGGCGCTGCACGCCCACTTCGAGGAGGTCGTCGTGGGCCGCACCGTGTGGGACAACCTGCCGCCCGCGCTGGTCTACCACTGCCGGCGCCCGGTGCGCTGATCCGCCGCTCCGGTCGCCGCCGCGGCGTGCGGCGTCGCGGGTCGACGCCGCACGGGCCCGGGGACGCGCGTCCCG
>NZ_AGBF01000314.1 GCF_000225525.1 Streptomyces zinciresistens K42
AAAAACCTCGCCGGGCCAGTCATCCGGATCACCCCCCAGACATGGACCCGCTTCATCGCAACGCCACCGACACACCTGCACCCCTAACCCACCGCACGAACCCGGCGGAACGTGGCGAGTCCAGGGGCCGACGCTTCAAGGGATCACCGAAAACAGGCTCCCTCCCCGAGAGCCAACGGAGTTGACCGAAAGGTTCTGAGCTCGCCATGAACACTGCCGAGTACCCGACCACACCTGACACCCTCACCTGGTTCAAGAGGTACAGCTCAACATGATGTGCCCTCACCTCGTCGAACCTCAGGAAACGGGGAACCATGTCGAAAGACACTTGGCGATGGCCGGTACCTCGATGTTGTCCTGTGCGACGTCCTCGACGAACGGGCCGGCCACGGAGACGGGTGGCGGAACAGCACCGGCACTGACGCCGTTGAACCGCAGGAAGACGCGCATGGCGAGCCATGCGGTGCGCTTGTTGCCGTCGATCAGCGCGTGATTGCGGGCGACGGAGTGCAGGAGTGCCGCAGCCTTTTCGTGCAGCGTGGGATACAACTCGGCCCCGAACACGTTCGTCCGGGGCCGCTCGATCGCCGACACCAGAAGGCCCATGTCCCGCACGCTGTGTTCGGTGCCGTTGACCGTGCGGGCGATGGCCAGGATCTCGTCGATCTGGAGGTGGCGCACGTCTGTCACTTCAGGTAGTCCAGAATCTCCGCGTCACTCTCCATCAGCTCGGCCAGGACGTCATCAACCTTCAGCTCGGCCCGGTCCTGGGCGTCACGGATGGCCTCGATGGCAAGTTCCTGCTTGCTGCGACCCTCCCGACGAGCCCGCTCGGACAGCTTCGCGTCAAGGTCGTCGGGGAGTCGGAGTGTCATCGCCATACAGGCATGATACCAGACTGGTATCATGTCGGTCGCGGTCAATCCTCGCCCCTGGCAATGCGGGCCCCAGGATGGCGGCTTGGAGCGTCTGCGGAGGCGCGGCTGAGGCTTCCACTGCGAGCGTCAAGAATCTCCGAACGCCCCTCGGAGAACGTCACCCGCGGAAGCCTCCCGCTCACGAAACCACAGGTCAGCGAGTCGTGGAGATCGACCCGACCGCTCGAACCGCGCCGCGGAGGGAAACAGGTCGAGCACCACCGGACAAACCTGAAAACCCAAGAAAGTCGGGAGGTCAGGAGCCCTTCGCGGCCGGTTCGAGGATCGCGACGCACTCCACATGATGAGTCATCGGAAACAGATCGAACGCCCGCAGCGTCCGCACCCGGTACCCCCCGTCCCTGAAGTACCCCAGGTCCCGGGCCAGGGCGGCCGGGTCGCAGGCGACGTAGGCGATGCGGCGGGCGCGCAGGGACGACAGGTGCTCGACCGTCTTGCGGCCCGCTCCCGCGCGCGGGGGGTCCAGAACGATCAGGTCGACCTCGGTGATGCCGGTGCGCGGCAGCACCGCGTCGACCTTGCCCTGCTCGATGCGGACGCGTTCGAAGTCGGCCAGGTTGTGGCGGGCGTCCTCCACCGCGCGCTTGCCGGACTCGATGCCGAGGACCGCGCCCTTGTCGCCGAGGCGGTCGGCGAGGGCGCCCGCGAAGAGGCCGACGCCGCAGTAGAGGTCGAGCGCCATCTCGCCCTTGCGGGGCAGCAGTCCCTGCATGACCGCCGTCACCAGGGTGTCCGCGGCCTTGGGGTGGACCTGCCAGAAGCCGCCGCTGCCGACGCGGTGGGTGCGGCCGTCGGCGCGTTCGCGGACGAAGGGGCGGCCGTGGACGCGGTGGACGCCGCCGTCCTTCTCGCCGACCCGCATCACCGACACCGGGCGGTCCAGCTCGACGAGGGGAAGCCGCGCGCCGGGCCGCGGGGCCAGGATGACCTGGCGGTCCTGCGAGCCGGTCGCCGCGATCGCCTCGACCGACGCCATGCCGGTCCAGTCGCGCTTCTCGATGCCCAGTTCGCTGACGCCCTCGGCGGCGATCATGCAGTGGTCGACCGGTTCGACCTCGTGCGAGCGGTGCCGGCGCAGTCCGGCGTGCCCGTCGGCGTCGACCGCGTACTGCACGCGGGTGCGCCACTGCGGCACCTGCCCGGCGGGCAGCTTGTCGCCCTCGGCCGGCATGACCGTGCCGTCCCAGCCGACGTCCTCGGGCGTGAGGCCCGCGAGCCGCTCCAACTGCTCGGCGACGACCTCGCCCTTCATCCGGCGCTGCGCGCCCGGCTTGGCGTGCTGCCAGTCGCAGCCGCCGCAGCGGCCGGGGCCGGAGAAGGGGCAGGGCGCCTCGACGCGGTCCTTGGCGGCCGTGCGGATCTCCACCGCGTCGGCGCGCAGGAAGCGGTCGCCCTCCTCGCCCTCGGTCACCCGGGCCACGACCCGCTCGCCGGGCAGGGTGTGCCGGACGAAGAGGACCTGTCCCGCCTCGGTGCGGGCGATGCAGTGCCCGCCGTGGGCGACGGGGCCGACCTCGACCTCGTACTCCTCCCCCACCAGCGACTTCTTCGGTTCTGCCTGCATGGTGGGGTGACTCCAGATCGAGAAGGGGCACGGCCCGCCCCTGGGGTGCCGCGGCGGGCCCGACAACAGCCCACCAGTCTACGTGCTCCCCGCCCCCGTCATTTCCGGGCTTCGCTCTCCCTGGACCGCTCCTGGGCCGGGCCGCGCCGCACCGCACCGGGCGCGTTCCACTCGCCGCGCCTGCGGGCGCGGACCTTGGCCGCCTCGGAGGACTGGAGCTGGTACGGCACCGAGGTCACCATGACGCCCGGCGTGAACAGGAGTCTGCCCTTGAGCCGCAGCGCGCTCTGGTTGTGCAGCAGGTGCTCGTACCAGTGGCCGACGACGTACTCGGGGATGATCACCGACACCGCGTCGCGCGGGGACTCCTTGCGCAGCCCCTTCACGTACTCGATGATCGGCCGCGTGATCTCGCGGTAGGGCGAGTCGAGCACCTTCAGCGGTACGTCTATGCCGCGCCGCTCCCACTCCTCGCGCAGCGCCTTGGTCTCCGCCGGGTCGACGTTGACGCTGAGCGCCTCCAGGGTGTCCGAGCGCAGCAGCTTGGCGTAGGCGAGGGCGCGCAGCGCGGGGCGGTGGATCTTGGAGACCAGGACGACGGAGTGCACGCGGGACGGCCGTACGCTGTCGTCGGTGGGGCCCTCGGGGGCGGCGAGTTCCTCGGATACGCGGTCGTAGTGGCGGCGGATGGCCGTCATGGTGCCGAAGAAGATGACCATGCCGACCAGGGCCACCCAGGCGCCGTGGGTGAACTTCGTGACGAGCACGACGATCAGGACCACGCCGGTGAAGAAGGCGCCGAAGGCGTTGATGGCGCGCGAGCGGACCATGTGCCGGCGCTTGTCCTGGTCCTTCTCCGTGGCCAGCAGGCGGTTCCAGTGGCGGACCATGCCGGTCTGGCTGAGCGTGAACGACACGAACACGCCGACGATGTAGAGCTGGATCAGCCGGGTGGAGTCGGCGCCGTAGATCCACACGAGCAGGGCGGCCGCGCCGGCCAGCAGGACGATCCCGTTGGAGAAGGCGAGCCGGTCGCCGCGGGTGTGGAGCTGGCGGGGCAGGTAGCGGTCCTGGGCGAGGATCGAGCCGAGGACGGGGAAGCCGTTGTAGGCGGTGTTCGCGGCGAGGAAGAGGACCAGGGCGGTGGCCGCGGCGAGGACGACGAACAGGAAGGTGCCCTTGCCGAAGACGGCCTCGGCGACCTGGGTGATCACCGGGTTCTGGACATAGCCGGAGCCGGCCGCGACGCCGTTCTTGACCAGGTCGACGGCCGGGTTCTCGGCCATGCGGACGTTGGTCGTCATCGCCAGGGCGATGATGCCGCAGAACATGGTGACGGCCAGCAGGCCCATCATCGCCAGCGTGTTCGCGGCGTTCTTGGACTTGGGCTTGCGGAAGGCGGGGACGCCGTTGGAGATGGCCTCGACGCCGGTGAGCGCCGCGCAGCCGGAGGAGAAGGCGCGCAGCAGCAGGAAGACCAGCGCGAAGCCGGCGAGGCCCTGCTGCTCGGGCTTGATCTCGTACGACGCCGTGGGTGCCCGCATGGTGTCGCCGAGGATCAGCCCGCGGAACGCGCCCCACGCGATCATGATGAAGACGCCCACGACGAAGACGTAGGTCGGGATCGCGAAGAGGTTCCCGGACTCCTTGACGCCGCGCAGGTTCATCAGCGTCAGCAGGAGGATCACCGCCACCGCGGCCTCCACCTTGTGCTCGACGACGAACGGGACCGCGGAGCCGAGGTTCTCGATGCCGGAGGAGATGGAGACGGCGACGGTCAGGACGTAGTCGACGAGCAGGGCGCTCGCGACGGTCAGTCCCGCCTTGGGGCCGAGGTTGGTGGTCGCCACCTCGTAGTCGCCGCCGCCGCTGGGATAGGCGTGGACGTTCTGCCGGTAGGAGGCGACCACGGTGAACATCAGCACGACGACCGCGACCGCGATCCAGGGGCTGAAGTGGTAGGCCGACACACCCGCGATGGAGAGGACCAGCAGCACCTCTCCGGGCGCGTACGCCACGGAGGACAGCGGGTCGGAGGCGAAGACGGGCAGGGCGATGCGCTTCGGCAGGAGCGTTTCCCCCAGCCGATCGCTGCGCAGTGCGCGCCCGATCAGAATCCGCTTGGGCACGTCGGTCAGTTTGGACACAACAGAGAATCGTATGCCCCCTGCCTGGGGCGGAGCACATCCGGGTGAAATCTCGCGCGGCGCGGGGGTGAATCCCCGGCCCCGTCCGCGCCGGGGAGGCGGCCGGGCGGCGCCCGCGTGCCTCCATGACCTGCGTCGGTACGCCCGTCGCCCCCTGGCCACCCCACCACGTACGGAGACCCCATGTCGCAGACGGCCGCTCAGCTCGTCGGGGCCCTCGTCGCGCTCGTCTGGATCGCGGCCCTGGCCCTGGCCAGTGTGCGCAGCTTCCACCGCCGCTGAGCCGCGCCGCGCCCCTCCCGCCGCCCGTTCCCGCACGTTCCCGC
>NZ_AGBF01000313.1 GCF_000225525.1 Streptomyces zinciresistens K42
GACGGGCGCCCTGGGCGGGGCGGGCCGGGCGGTGCACGTCGACGCGCGGCGGGGCGAGGCGGCGCTGCCGCGCCGGCATGTGCGGGTGGAGATCGCGGTGGGCGCGGGTCACCGGGCCGTGGACGTGGCCCGGGAGGTCCGGGCCCGGGTCGGCGAGGCCCTGGTGGACCGCCCGAGCGTGGCCGTGCTGGTGACGGCGGTCGGCTGAGCGGCGCCGCCGGGTGCCGGATACGGCGCGCGCCCGGTGCCGCCGCGGGCCGCGTCTGCCCGGCGCGTCCGCAGTGCCGCGACGGGGTGGACGGTGTCTGCCGCGTCCCTGGTGCGGTGGCCGGGAGGGTTCACCGGCTCCCGGCCACAGCGCTAGTCGCCGAGGCCCGCGAGGTCGCGGAGGCGGCGGGCCTGCGCGGCGCGCTCGGCTCCGCGCTGCTCGTCGTAGGTGCGGTCCACGGCGCCGCGCAGCAGGGTCTTGGTCTCGATGACGGCGTCCCGGGGCGCGGCGGCGATCGCCGCGGCGAGATCGCGTACGGCGTCGTCGAGCTGGTCCGCGGGCACGGCGAGGTTGGCGAGCCCGCTGCTCACGGCCTCCTCGGCGGTGACGAAGCGGCCCGTCACGCAGATCTCCAGGGCGCGGCCGTAGCCGACGAGCCCGACGAGGGGGTGCGTGCCGGTCAGGTCCGGGACCAGCCCGAGGGCGGTCTCGCGCATGGCGAACTGCACGTCGTCGGCGACGACGCGCACGTCGCAGGCGAGCGCGAGCTGGAAGCCCGCCCCGATGGCATGGCCCTGCACGGCGGCGACCGTCACGAGGTCGTTGCGCCGCCACCAGGTGAAGCCCTCCTGGAACTCGGCGATGGCAGCGTCGAGTTCCCCGTCGCTGCTGCGCGCGAGGTCGACGAAGGACGGCTCGCCCTCGATCCCCTCGGGCGTGAACATCTGCCGGTCGAGCCCGGCGGAGAAGGACCTGCCCTCACCGCGCAGGACGACGACCCGCACGCTGCCCGGCAGGACCCGCCCGGCCTCGGCGAGCGTCCGCCACATGGCGGGGCTCTGCGCGTTGCGCTTGGCCGGGTTGGTCAGCGACACCGTCGCGAGTGAGCCGTCGACGGTGAGCCGTACGCCGTTCTTGTCGAGCAGGGGAGCGAGTTCCTGGTCGGACGAAGCCATGCGGTGCCTCCGGTGCGTGCCGTCATCGTGGGATGCCGGTGGGACACCCACTAAGTGACTGCACAGTAACCACCCGGCCGGGCCGGTGTTCCTCCAGGTCCCCACTCGGACTCGGGGGAACGGCCGGCCGGGTGGCCACCATCGAAACCGCTGGGCCGCTCGGGCTCAGGACGATGGGGCCTTCTTGCCCCGCGTCGCCCCGCCACGCCCACGCAGCGTGACGCCCGACTCGCTGAGCATCCGGTGGACGAAGCCATACGAGCGGCCGGTCTCCTCGGCCAGTGCCCGAATGCTCGCACCGGAGTCGTACTTCTTCTTCAGGTCTGCCGCGAGCTTGTCGCGCGCGGCGCCGGTCACCCGGCTGCCCTTCTTCAGAGTCTCGGCCACCCGTGCCTCCTCATGGGAAGTGCGCTCTGGTCTCCTCATGATCACCCCTCCGGCGCTCCATGGCCACCCATTCGGCAAGGTCCGTGGGACACGCCGGTGACGACAGGAGCGCATCCCCACATGCGGAATCTCTGATTCCAGCATGTGCGAGCTGTGCGCCCGAACGGGCTCTTCCACGAACCCCCAGGTCAGGGACGTGCGTCGGCCGCGCCCCCGCGGATAAGGGACGCGGCCGGGAAATCCGTGGAGCACACACCGCGGTACGAGGAGATCTCACCCAGATGGTGGATCACCGATGGGCCGAATGATCCCTACGCCGTTGATCACGCGTGCGATCAGGCGAGAGCGACGAGATCCGCGTAGTCCGCGCCCCACAGGTCCTCGACTCCGTCCGGAAGCAGGATGATCCGCTCCGGCTGGAGGGCCTCGACGGCGCCCTCGTCGTGCGTGACGAGGACGACCGCGCCCTTGTAGGTGCGCAGCGCGCCGAGGATCTCCTCGCGGCTGGCCGGGTCGAGGTTGTTCGTGGGCTCGTCGAGCAGCAGGACGTTCGCCGAGGAGACCACGAGGGTCGCGAGCGCGAGGCGCGTCTTCTCCCCGCCGGACAGCACGCCCGCGGGCTTGTCGACGTCGTCGCCGGAGAACAGGAACGAGCCGAGCACCTTGCGGACCTCGACGAGGTCCATGTCGGGGGCGGCCGAGCGCATGTTCTCCAGGACGGTGCGGCCGGCGTCCAGGGTCTCGTGCTCCTGGGCGTAGTAGCCGATCTTGAGGCCGTGGCCGGGGACGACCGCGCCGGTGTCCGGCTGCTCGACCCCGCCGAGGAGACGCAGCAGGGTCGTCTTGCCCGCGCCGTTGAGGCCGAGGATGACGACCCGCGACCCCTTGTCGACGGCGAGGTCGACGTCGGTGAAGATCTCCAGCGAGCCGTACGACTTCGACAGTCCCTCGGCCGTCAGGGGGGTCTTGCCGCAGGGGGCCGGCTCCGGGAAGCGCAGCTTGGCGACCTTGTCGGACTGGCGGACGTCCTCCAGGCCGGACAGCAGGCGCTCGGCGCGGCGGGCCATGTTCTGCGCGGCGACCGTCTTGGTGGCCTTGGCGCGCATCTTGTCCGCCTGGGCGTTGAGGGCGGCGGCCTTCTTCTCGGCGTTCTGCCGCTCGCGCCTGCGGCGCTTCTCGTCCGCCTCGCGCTGCTGCTGGTAGAGCTTCCAGCCCATGTTGTAGACGTCGATCTGGGCGCGGTTGGCGTCCAGGTAGAACACCTTGTTGACGACCGTCTCCACGAGGTCGACGTCGTGGGAGATGACGATGAAGCCGCCGCGGTAGGTCTTCAGGTAGTCCCGCAGCCAGACGATCGAGTCGGCGTCGAGGTGGTTGGTCGGCTCGTCCAGGAGCAGGGTGTCCGCGTCGGAGAAGAGGATGCGGGCCAGCTCGATACGGCGGCGCTGGCCGCCGGAGAGGGTGTGCAGGGGCTGGCCGAGCACCCGGTCGGGCAGGTTGAGCGCGGCGGCGATGGTGGCGGCCTCGGCCTCGGCGGCGTACCCGCCCTTGGTGAGGAACTCCGTCTCCTGGCGCTCGTACTGCTTGAGGGCCTTCTCGCGGGTGGCGCCCTGGCCGCTCGCGATGCGCTGTTCGTTCTCGCGCATCTTGCGGATCAGGACGTCGAGGCCGCGCGCGGACAGGACGCGGTCGCGGGCGAGCACGTCGAGGTCGCCCGTGCGGGGGTCCTGCGGAAGATAGCCGACCTCGCCCGAGCGGCTGATCTGGCCGCCGGCCGGGATGCCCTCGCCGGCCAGGCACTTGGTGAGGGTCGTCTTGCCGGCGCCGTTGCGGCCGACGAGGCCGATGCGGTCGCCTTTGGCGACGCGGAAGGTCGCGGACTCGATGAGCACGCGCGCGCCGGCGCGCAGCTCGATTCCGGAGGCGGAGATCACGGTCAGGCTCCAGGGCGGGTCAGGTGGCGGGATGGGCGGCTGAGGGCGTTCCCGCCGTCTAGTGCGCGAGGAGAATGGCCATGGGGCCAGTCTAACGGCGCCGTGCAACCCCTTTTCGCGGGTCGGGGGGTACGGGGCCTGGCCGCACGGGTGTCCGGGCAGGCCCGGGGCGTGGGCGGGGCGCGTCGTGACGTACGGCACGTGCCGGGCCGGGGCCCGGCAGCGCGGCGGGGGTGCGGTCGGGACGCCGCCGGGCGCGGGGACGTTCGGCGCCGGGCGGCCGGCGGGGGCTCAGCTCCCGCCGGTGTGCACCTGGAAGGCGGCGCGGCGGACGGCCTTGGCGAGGGCGGGGTCGGGGTGGGCGGCGGCGAGCGCCACGAGGACCTGCACGGTGCGGGGGTGGCCGACGGCGCGCACCTCGTCGAGCAGGGCCGGGACGGTCGGCTGGACCGCGGACTCCAGATGCCGGACCAGCATCGGCGCCTCGCCGTGGTCGGCGACGGCGGCGGCGGTGTCGACCCAGAGCCAGGTGGCCTCGTGCCGGGTCAGCACCTCGTGGGCGTCCTCCGGGTCGATGCCGTCGTGCTCGGCCAGCCAGAGCAGCGCGTAGGGCCGCAGCGTGGGCTCGTCGGCGACGGCGCGCACATCGGGTTCCGCGGGGGCGCCGACGACGCGCAGCGCCTCGAAGGCGAGGCCGCGCAGGAGGGCGTCGTCGCCGCGGGCCGCGCCGAGCAGTTCGGTGACGGCGCTGCCGACGGGGCGGGCGGCGAGCCAGGCGCGGTACTCGTCGCGGGCGGCCTTCGGGCGCAGTTGGGCGCAGCCGCGCAGCATGTCCTCGGCGGCCTGCTCGATGTTCCCCGCGGGACTCTGGGCGGCGACGCAGATCTGCTCCAGCTTCACCCAGACCGCCCAGCTGCCGAGCGGGGTGAGGGTGGCCTGGCCGTCGCCGCAGGTGAGGGCTCCGACGGAGGCGAGGGCGTGCAGGGCCCAGTCGAGGAGCGGGGCGAGGGAGGCGAGGTCCGCGGGCGGCTGGGCGCCGGCCGGCTCGGGGCGGGGCCCGTAGGGGACCTCGCATCTCTCGGTGCGCAGCTCGGTGACGCGCTGCTCCAGGAGGTCGAGGAGCTGCTCCACGGGGACGGGCCCGGCGGACAGCTGGAGGAAGGAGAGGACCTGCGGCAGGGCGGAGACCACGTCGGCGACGGCCCCGTGCTCGTGCCGCTCGGGTTCCGGGTGGACCAGCGACCAGGCGTCGAAGAGGGCGACCCAGCCGCGCAGCACGGCGCTGTCGTCACGGTCCCAGGCGCGCAGCCGCCAGCCGGGGCGGGCGCTGTCGCCGTGCACCTCGACGAGGCCGGCGAGGCGGGCGGTGTCCCAGTCGGCGCGGACCTGGGGCACGGTCAGGCCGAGGTCCCCGGCCGCGCGCCGGGCGGTCGCCTCGGAGAGGGTCCCCTTGCCGTCGGGGTGGGCGGCGCCGTCCCGGCCGGGGTGCAGCGC
>NZ_AGBF01000312.1 GCF_000225525.1 Streptomyces zinciresistens K42
TCTCCCTGGGCCGCACCGGAGGTGGCCTTGGTGGCTGAGGTGTCCCCGGTGCCGCAGGCCGTGGCGGCCGCCGCGACCACGATGGCCCCGGCGAGGGCGAGAACGGCGCGGCGGCGGGGCAGGGATGGAGTCATCGGTTGTACGGACCTTCCTGGTCGGCCGGGTCGTGCACGTGGTCTCGGTCGGTGCGGTTCCTATCCGCCTCGGTGGGCGGGCAGCAGGCGTCGCGGCCGGAGCGACGGCGACGCACGATCGTTGTGATCCCGGCGGCGACGAGCACGACGGCGGTGGCGATCAGCCAGGGATTGCCCAGGATTCCGCCGAGCCCGGCGATCGCGCCACCGGCGATGAGGACGGGCAGGGCGCAGCAGGCGATCATCAGCAGCGCGATGCCGAGCCCGGCCGCGGCCGGGCCGCTGCCGGAGGGCTCCTTGTTGCGGCCGGGGGCCGGTGGGTCGCAGACATGGGCGGACTCTCCTTGCGGCTCTCAGCCCTGGTTGCCGGGGATGCGGGTGCAGCAGGTCAGGGCGGCGGCGTTGTCCGCGGCCAGGGAGCGAGCCAGTACGACCAGGTCGGCCACGCGGGGGTCTCCGGCGGAGTAGCGCAGTTTTTTGCCGTCCCGGCGGGCGGTGACGTAGCCGCAGTCGACGAGGCAGGACAGGTGTACCGAGACGCGTGGCTGGGAGATGCCGACGTGCTCGACGCATTCGGCTGAGGTGCGTTCGCCGCGCAGGATGAACTCCAGCAGCTTGAGCCGGGTGGGGTCGGACAGGGCGCGGAAGAACTTCGCCACCGTGTCCAGATGGGTGCACGGCACGTCATCTGCGGCCGGGGTGGATGGGGTGAGGGTGTTCAGGCGCTGGGGCATACGGGTGGCCTCCACAACTGGAACTATTCGCCTAAGCGCATACTATGGAGTCGTTGACGTATTCGGCAACCCGCATAGCAGTGGGCTCGGAATTCCGGGCTCCGCACGAGGAGGCGGCACCATGACCACGACGGGATCCGGCTTCGATCTGGCGGTCCTCGGCTCCGGCTCGGCGGCGTTCGCCGCCGCCATCGCCGCAACGAACCAGGGCAGGCGGGTGGTGATGGTCGAGCGCGGCACCACGGGCGGCACCTGCGTGAACGTGGGCTGCGTGCCGTCCAAGGCGCTGCTGGCCGCCGCCGAGGTCCGCCACGGAGCCGAGGCGGCCGGACGCTTCCCTGGGCTCGGCGCCGCAGAACTGCCTGTCGGCTTCGGGGAGTTGATCGATGGCAAGGAGGCCCTGGTCGATCAGCTGCGCGCGGAGAAGTACACCGGCCTCGCGGACGATTACGGCTGGGAGATCGTGCACGGCACCGCCGCCTTCACCGGGACCACCGAGGCCCCATTGTTGGAGGTCGGCCTGAATGACGGCGGCTCCCGCCGCATCGAGGCCGCCAACTATCTGATCGCGACCGGCTCTGCTCCCTGGGCACCGCCCGTCGACGGCCTGGTCGAGGCCGGCTACCTGACCTCCGCCACGGCCATGGAGCTGGACGTGCTGCCGGAGTCGATGGTGGTGGCCGGCGGGAACGCGGTCGGTCTGGAGCAGGCCCAGGTCTTCGCCCGCCTCGGCACCCGGGTGACCGTCATCGAGGCGCTGGACCGGCTCGGCCCCTTCGAGGAGCCCGAAGTCTCTGCCGCGATCGAGGAGGTCTTCGCTGACGAGGGCATCGCCGTACACACCAGCGCGGCCCTCATCGCTGTGCGGCGTGACGAGCACGGCTACACCCTCACGGCACGCCGTGGCGGTGCCTCCACCGAGCTGCGGGCCGAGCAGTTGCTGATCGCCACCGGCCGCCGCCCGGTCACCGCGGGCCTGAACCTCGACGTGGTGGGGGTGAAGACCGGGACTCGTGGCGAGGTGGTCGTCGACGACTGTCAGCGCACCACGAACGAGCGGATCTGGGCTGCGGGTGACGTCGCCGGAGGCCCGCAGTTCGTGTACGTCGCGGCAGCCCAGGGCACCCTGGTTGCCGACAACGCCTTCGCCGGAGCGAACCGCACGCTGGACTACGCCGCCCTGCCCCGGGTCACCTTCACCAGCCCCGCTATCGCCGCGGTCGGCATGACCGACGCCCAGGTCGCCGAGGCCGGCATCCGATGCGACTGCCGCACCCTGCCACTTCAGTACGTACCGCGCGCGCTAGCCAACCGCGACACCCGGGGCCTGGTCAAGCTCGTCGCCGACGCCGACACCCGGCGCGTGCTCGGCGTCCACGTGATCGCCGACGGCGCCGGGGACCTCATCACCGCCGCCACTTACGCGATCACCGCGGGCATGACCGTCGATCAGCTCGCCCACACCTGGGCCCCGTACCTGACCATGGCCGAAGCCCTCAAACTCGCTGCCCAGACCTTCACCAGCGACGTAGCCAAGCTCTCCTGCTGCGCCGGCTGAGCCGCCTGGAGGGTGGAGGGAAGTTCCGTGGAGAGGAACCGATCCCGGCCGATTACCGTCGGGGAGCTGGCCCGTCGCACCGGCGTGAGTGTCAAGGCTCTGCGCGAGTACACCGACCTGGGGCTGATCTACACTCTCGGCCGCAGCCCGGCCAACTATCGGCTGTACGACACCGATGCCCTGTGGTGTGTGCGGTTGATCGGCGAGCTGCGGGGTCTGGGCCTGACCGTGGCCGAGATCCGTGAGCTGACCGCCGGCTGGGCGGACGGCGCCGGGCAGCCGGTCGGTTCGCACCTGGCCGCGCTGCTGTCCCGCTCCCGCGAGCGGGTGCGGCAGCGCATCGCCGCCCAGCAGCAGATCCTCGACCGGATCGAGAAGTTCGAGACCGAACACGAGGCGCACCTCGCGGAGGGCGACCTGTGCTGGGCCGGTGATCCGCGCGGCTGCGACCTGCGGGCTTGACCCTCACCCCGGGGTCAGACCCTACGGTCGGCGGCATCGGACCCATCCATACAAGGAAGGGAAGAACCCGCCGTGAACACCGACACCCAGAACCTCGCCGCCCGCTTCACCGACACGGTCAACCGTGCCCCCGGAGTGAAGCTCTGGCTGCTGCGCCCGCTGCTGACGCTGCTGGCGACCGGTGAGCCGGTCACCGTCGACCAGCTCGCCGCCCAGGCCGGACGCACCGTGGACGAGATCCGCGAGGCGCTGGCAGACATGGCCGACACCGAGTACGACACCCAGGGCCGCATCATCGGCAACGGCCTCACCCATAACCCCACACCGCACCGCTACGAGACGGGCGGCCGCACCCTGTACGCCTGGTGTGCCATGGACACCCTGGTCTTCCCGGCCATCCTCGGCCACACAGCCCGGGTCACCTCCCCCTGCCGGGCCACCGGGGAGCCCGTGCGCCTGACCGTGACCCCCGACGGGCCCACCCACGTGGAGCCGGCCACCGCCGTCGTCTCGCTCGTCACCCCCGACGCGCCGTCCTCGGTCCGCGCCGCCTTCTGCAACCAGGTCCACTTCTTCGCCGGCGCCGACGCCGCTGAGGACTGGCTCGCCGAACACCCCGACGCGAGGGTGCTGCCCGTCGCCGAGGCGTACGAGGTCGGACGTCCGATCATCGAGCAGATCCTCTCCGGCACCGCCCCGAGCGGCTGGGGCTGAACCGGGTCTCACAGGCCGTACGCCCCAGGCCGCCCGGGCCGCGACCGACAACCCCGCCCGGAGGTTGCACCTGTATCCGCAGCGAAGATCTGAGGGGCGCGGCGCGCGGGCGGACCTCGGCAGCCGGCCGGTTTGGTGTTAGGTGTTCCCCGGTCGGCGGCCGACGCTGGTGATGGCCTGGAACAGCAGGGTGGGGCGGCCTCCGATGGAGTTGACGAAGATGGTGGTAACCGAGGCGGCCATGGCGACCATCGCCCACACCGGGTGGACCAGGCCGGTGGCGGCCAAGGGGATGCCGATGCCGTTGAAGGTGAAGGCGAGCGCCACGTTCTGCTTCACGCGCCGGTAGGAGCGGCGGCTGATGTCCCGTGCGGTCAGGACGAGGCCGACGTCGTCGCGGACGATGATGATGTCGGCGGACTCGGTGGCGATGTCGGTGCCGCTGCCCAGGGCGATGCCGACGTCGGCCTGCATCAGGGCGGGGGCGTCGTTGATGCCGTCGCCGACCATGGCCACCTTCGCGCCGTCGGCCTGGAGCGCGCGCACCAGGTCGGCCTTGCCTGCCGGGAGGACTTCGGCGCGGACCTCGTCGATGCCCACGTGTCGGGCGATGTGGCGGGCGGCGCGGGGGTTATCCCCGGTGACCAGGACGGGCACCAGGCCCTCGACGCGTAGCCGTGCGATGGTGCCGGCGGCCTGCGGGCGGGGTGCGTCGGCCAGCGCGATCACGCCGAGCGGTGTGTCGGCGCGGGCGACCGCCACGACGGTGTGGCCTTCGCTCTCCAGGCGGCCGATGGTCTCGGCCACGGAGGTGAGGTCGATGCCGGCGTCGGTGAGGAAGCCGGGCCGGCCGACCAGCACCCGGTGGCCGTCCACGAGGGCGCTGACTCCGAAACCCGTGGTGGACGTGAACTCGTTGATCTCCGGTACCGCCAGGCCGTGTTGGGCCGCGCGGTTGAGGTTCCCCCGGCGTGCGGGAGGTGCTGACCGTCCCGGATCCGGCTGCCCCGGGATCACAGCCCCTGGCTGAACGCCGTCCTCTTGGACGGCCGACCAGTACATGCGGCACGTGAGGAGATGGCACTGCCGGCCGATATCGGGCTGGCTGGTGCCCGGCGCGCAGCGGCGGCAGGCTGGAACAGAGGGCGACTTAGAATGTGCTGTCCCTGCCTCCTGCGTCGACCGCTCGGCGGGTGACGTGCTTGCACCTGGCGTAGGACCGAGTCGCGTCGAGGAGGAGCGGGCTTGCCGACGTGCCGGGTCCGCCGACTCCGGGGCGCCCGCCCCAGCGGAGAAGGGAGAACCTATGGCCCCCCATGGTCCCGGCAGGGAAGGCGCGCATGGCCCGTCCTTCGGCGATGAACACGGGCACGCGCACGGGCCACGCATCGGCAGCGCGGGCGGGCG
>NZ_AGBF01000311.1 GCF_000225525.1 Streptomyces zinciresistens K42
GGGGTGCGGGCGTCGGCGGCCTCGTCCAGCGCGGCGGGGTCGGCGCCGAGGGCCGCGGCCGCGGCGAGCGAGGCCGCGGTCAGGCCCGCGGTGTGCAACCGGCCCCGGCAGAAGTCCGCGAGGCTCGCGGCGCCGGTGATCCGGCCCGCCCGGACGGCCTCCTCCGCCCCGCCGGAGTGGGCGTGCCCGCCGGCTGGAAAGCGGCCGTCGGCCAGGACGAGGAGTGCTGCGCGTGTCATGGGCGGCCGTCAGAAGAGGAAGTAGCGCTGGGCCATGGGCAGTTCGGCGGCGGGGGTGGCCTCGACCGGTTCGCCGTCGATGTGCACGGCGAAGCTGTCGGGGTCGACCCGCACCTCGGGCCGGGCGTCGTTCTCGCGCATGTCGGCCTTGGTGACCGCGCGCGTCGACTCGATGGCCACGAACCGCTTGCCGAGGCCGAGGCGTTCGGGCAGGCCGTCCTCGACGGCCAGGGGTGCCACGAAGTTGAGGGAGTTGGCCGCGGGAGCCCGTCCCAGGGCGCCGAACATCGGCCGGGGCAGCACCGGTTGCGGAGTCGGGATGGAGGCGTTGGCGTCGCCCATCTGCGCGTACGCGATCTGTCCGCCCTTGAGGACGAGATGCGGTCTGACGCCGAAGAACGCCGGTTCCCACAGCACGAGGTCGGCGAGTTTGCCGCTCTCCACGGAGCCGATCTCACGGGCGAGGCCCTGGGCGAGGGCGGGGTTGATCGTGTACTTGGCCACGTAGCGGCGCACCCGCCGGTTGTCCGCACGTCCGTCGCCCGGCAGCGGGCCGCGCCGGCGCTTCATCACATGGGCGGTCTGCCAGGTGCGCAGGACGACCTCGCCGACGCGCCCCATGGCCTGCGCGTCCGAGGAGATGATGGAGATCGCCCCCAGGTCGTGCAGGATGTCCTCCGCGCCGATGGTCGAGGGCCGGATGCGGGACTCGGCGAAGGCGAGGTCCTCGGGCACCGCGGAGTTGAGGTGGTGGCACACCATCAGCATGTCGAGGTGCTCCTCGGCGGTGTTGACCGTGTAGGGCCGGGTCGGGTTCGTCGAACTCGGCAGCACGTGCGGCTCGGAGACCACGGTCATGATGTCGGGGGCGTGCCCGCCGCCCGCGCCCTCGGTGTGGTAGGCGTGGATTCCGCGGCCCGCGATCGCGGCGAGCGTGTCGGCCACGAATCCGGCCTCGTTGAGGGTGTCGGTGTGGATGGCGACCTGGACGCCGGTGCGGTCGGCGACGGTCAGCGAGGCGTCGATGACGGCCGGGGTGGAGCCCCAGTCCTCGTGCAGCTTCAGGCCGAGCGCGCCGCCGCGGATCTGGGACAGCATCGCCTCGTGGGAGACGGTGTTGCCCTTGCCCAGGAGGCCGACGTTGACGGGGTGGTGCTCCATCGCCTCCAGCATCCGGGCCAGATGCCAGGGGCCCGGGGTCACGGTGGTCGCCTTCGAGCCCTCCGCCGGTCCGGTGCCGCCGCCGACGAGGGTGGTGACGCCGGAGGCGAGCGCCTCGTCGGCGATCTGGGGGCAGATGAAGTGGACGTGCGCGTCGACGGCGCCTGCCGTCATCAGCCGTCCGTTGCCCGCGATGACCTCGGTCTCGGGGCCGATGACGAGGTCGGGGTGCACGCCGTCCATCGTGTCGGGGTTGCCGGCCTTGCCGATGCCGGTGATCCGGCCGTCGCGGATGCCGACGTCGGCCTTGACGACGCCCCAGTGGTCGATGACCACGACACCGGTGACGACGGTGTCGGGGGTGCCCTCGGCACGGGTGGCGCGGGACTGGCCCATGGACTCCCGGATGACCTTGCCGCCGCCGAACACGGCCTCGTCACCGGCGTGTCCGGGACCGCCGCTGCGGTCCTCCTCGATCTCGACCAGCAGATCGGTGTCGGCGAGCCGGATGCGGTCGCCGGTGGTGGGGCCGAACAGGTCGGCGTACGCGGCGCGCTGGATCTCACGCATCGAGGGCACCTCCGGTCTCCCCGCGCAGTCCCGGGACCACCCGGGCTCCGGCCAGCGGGACGAGTTCGACCTCGACGGGGATGCCGGGCTCGAAGCGGACGGCGGTGCCGGCGGCGACGTTCAGCCGTCTGCCGCGCGCCGCGGCGCGGTCGAAGTCCAGGCCCGGGTTGGCCTCGGCGAAGTGGTAGTGGGAGCCGACCTGGACGGGCCGGTCGGCGGCGTTCAGGACGGTCAGCCGGGTGACCGCGCGGCCCTCGTTGAGGACGATCGGGCCGTCACCGAACAGGATCTCGCCTGGGATCACCGGGCGGCCCTCAGACGATCGGGTCGTGGACGGTGACGAGCTTGGTGCCGTCCGGGAAGGTCGCCTCGACCTGGACGTCGTGGATCATCTCCGGGATGCCCTCCATGACGTCGTCCCGGGTGAGCAGTCCGCGCCCGGTGGACATGAGTTCGGCGACCGTGCGGCCGTCCCGGGCGCCTTCGAGGACGTGCGAGGTGATCAGGGCGACGGCTTCGGGGTGGTTGAGCCTCACTCCGCGGGCCCTGCGCTTCCCTGCGACGTCGGCCGCCACGTGGATGAGCAGCCGCTCTTGCTCGTGCGGGGTCAGATGCACGTCCCACCTCACAGTCCTCGCCCCGGACGCCGTGCGGGGTCCGGTTGCCGCCGCCACGGGGCAAAGTGCCAGGTGGCGTGCACGGCAGGCTAGTGGGGACGCGTTTCGGGCACGTTAACCGCGCGGTCACCGGCCGTGCCCCGGCCCTGGCCGGCGGGCACCGTTCGGGTTCGGTGGCGTTCGGGTTCGGTGACGGCCTGCCGGGCGGCGGACCCGAGGGCGCGCGGACCGAGGGCGCGCGGACCGGGCTCCTCCGCGCGGGAGCCGGCCTACGCGGAGCCGGCCCCGCGGTGTTCCGCGGCGATGTCGAAGCGCCGGCGTTCGCGGGGGGCGGAGGGGACGTCGTGGACGGCGGACACCGCGCTGACGACCTGCTCCTCCGGGCGCTCGTCCGGCTCCCCGCGCTTCTCCAGCCGTTCCAGGTCGGCGGCGGAGACCAGGGCGACGAGGGGCTTGCCGTGCCGGGTCACGACGACGCGCTCGCCGCCGTACACCACGCGATTGATCAGCTCGGCGAGCTCGGCCCTGGCTTGCGTCACCGGAATCTCGTAGGACATGCTCCCCACATTACGTCATGTACGTCCTGTACATTTTGCATCGACACCCCGCTGAGGAAGGCGTGAGCCATGACCCGACCGTCCGCCCGCTCCGTGCTGCCCGAGTTCACCGAGCGCACCAGCTCGGGCGCCAGGACGCCGGATGATCCGTACCCGAGGCCGCCGGAGGAGCGGGTCGTCGTCCGCGCCACCCGGATCGACGCCGTCGCGGCCACCGCCGTGGCGGCCCGGTCCATGCACCCGGAGCACGAGGAGATGCCCGCCCGTCACCCGGGCCGCACGCGCGCACAGATGTCCGGCGGCATCGGACGGGACGAGGTCCTCGACGCCCGGGAAGCGGTGGCGCACGGGCCGGCGGATCGCGTCGTCCCGGGCCGCGCGGACACCCTCGCGGCACCCGCGGGGCGGTGAGCGGCCGGTGCTGCCACCCGAACTGCCGCCGCTGCCCGCGCTGACCCGGGCCGAAGGGGAGCTGATCGACCGTTACCTGGAGGCCGTCGACCTGCTCGGCCGGATCAATCCGGCCCGTGACGGCGACACCTACCGCGGACTGCGGGCGGCCCAGGCGCTCGTGGGCAGGGCCGTCGCGCTGCGGGACGCGCTGGCGCTCATGCACCAGCGGGGCGAGACGGAGCTGCACGCCCGCACGCTGGCGCGCGCGTTGCGCGTGCTGGACGGGGAGCGCCGCGCGGCGCGCGTCACGGTGCCGCCGCGCTCCGACAGTTGACGGCGCGTACTCGGGAGGCGGTGGCGCCGGCCGATGGCGGGTACTCCGCGCTCGTGTCGAAACGGACCGAATGGAGTACCCCCTTTCGGCGTAGGAATCCGTCCTTCCGAGTGCCCGCCCGGCTTGCGCGACGGCATGGCCCCGAGGCGGCGTCGAGCGCTTCGCCGCTGGTCCGGGGCACCTCACCCCGGGGACACCGGGTCGAACACGCGGGTGTCCACCCGAACGGGTGACTGGTGACCAACACCATAAATCCCCGGTTCCGTTGGGATTTTCGTTCATTCGTGCGCCAAGATCCCTGTCTGACGACAAGACCCCGCCACGGCGGCGGGGCGATCCGGGCGGACGCCGAGTCCTGCCGCCGCGCGGATGACCGGTCGACAGGAGTGGATCGGCAGGAGTGGAGGACCCGAGCAAGACGGGTCGCCGGAGCGGACGTCCGTTCGAGCCGAGCAGCCCTTGGGGTGAAGCCGCGACACCGCGGCCGGGCAACTTCGCCAGCCCGAATCCGACAGGTCATCCTTCTCAGGCGGCTGACGAAGGGTTGCGCATGACTGCGCTCAATCGTGTCCCGTCGCTCATGGTCCGGGCCGGAACGGCCTCCGCTCTCACCCTCGCCGCGGTGAGCGGGTCGATCGTGGCGCCCGGCTTCAGCCAGGAGGCCGAGGCGGTCACCCCGGCGACGAAGGCACTGCGGATCGCGGCCTCCAAGAAGGGCTCCCCGTACCAGTGGGGCGCCACCGGGCCGAACCGGTTCGACTGCTCCGGGCTGACGCTGTACTCGTTCAAGAAGGCGGGCAAGAAGCTGCCCCGCACCGCGGCCCAGCAGTACAACAAGACCCGCCATCTCCCGGCCCGCAACCGCAAGGCCGGTGACCTGGTGTTCTTCCACTCGGGGTCGTACATCTACCACGTCGGCATCTACGCGGGGAAGGGCAGGATCTGGCACTCCCCGAAGACCGGTGACGTGGTGAAGCTGGAGAGGATCTGGACCAGGAGCGTCTGGTACGGCCGGGTCAGGTGACCCGCCCGAGGGCGGTGGGGGCGCTCTGAGCCGCCGTCACCGCCCCGGGGGCCTTCGGGCGGCGCCGCGCCGGGTCCGGCCGGGAGCGCGGCACCGAAGGCCGTCGGCGCGGCGCG
>NZ_AGBF01000310.1 GCF_000225525.1 Streptomyces zinciresistens K42
GGCGCCGCGGGCCGGGACGCCCGGCCCGCGGCCCGCGGTCGTCCGCACGCGGCGCCGGCACGCGCCGTCCGCGCCCGGTCAGAGGTCCTCGGCGATGATCTTCTCGATGTTGCGCTCGGCGAGCGCGGTGATGGTGACGAACGGATTGACGCCGACGTTGCCGGGGATCAGCGCGCCGTCCATCACGTAGAGCCCCGGATGCCCGCGCAGACGGCCGTAGTTGTCGGTGGCCCTGTTGAGGACCGCCCCGCCGAGCGGGTGGTACGTGAGGTGGTCGCCCCAGATCTTGTACGTGCCGAAGAGGTCCGTGCGGTAGATGGTCCCCTCGGTGGCGTTGATCTTGTCGAAGATCGTCTTCGCCATGGTGATGGAGGGCTGCTTCCACGCGGTCTGCCAGTCCAGCTCCACCTTGCCCGTCGCGGCGTTCCACGTGAAACGTCCCCGGTTCGGGTTCCTGGTGATCGACAGATAGAACGACGCCCAGGTCTCGATGCCGGTCGGCAGCGGCGCCACCTCGGCGAACGCGCCGCCCGCGGCCCAGTTGTCGATACCGGCCGTCGGGATGGACGACTGGAGCGAACCGGTCGGATCCCAGAGGTGGTTGGCGCGGCCGCACATGACGTTGCCGTTCTCGCCCCAGCCGGCGCCGACCTCGTCGCTGAGGCCGGGCAGCGCGCCCGTCCCCTTGAGCCGGACCAGCAGCTTGCTGGTGCCGACACTGCCCGCGGCGAAGAACACCCGTCGCGCCGACACGGTCTTGGTGGTGGTGACGGCCCCGCTGGTGTCGAGCTGCTCGATGGTCACGGCGTACCCGCCGGCCGCCGGGGTCACGCCGGTCACGCGGTGCAGCGGGGAGATGCTGACGCGGCCGGTCGCGCGGGCCTGTGCGAGATAGGTCTTGGGCAGGGACTTCTTGCCGTGGTTGTTGCCGTACAGGATCTCCCCGGCCAGCGCGGACCGGGTCGCCGTCCCGGCCGCCTCCTGCTTCATGTAGTCCCAGTCGTAGACGTTGGGGACGAACAGGAAGCGGAATCCGGAGCGTTGGGCGTGCTTGCGGCCGACGCGGGCGTACTTGTACGCCTCGGTCGAGTCGAACCAGGCCGGGTCGATCATGCCGACGCCGAGGGTGCTGTTCGCCCGCGGGTAGTAGACGTCGTACATCTCGTCGGCGTCGACCGACGGGAGCACCGCCGGGAAGCGGGACCGCTCCGGGGTCACCGCCATGCCGCCGTTGACGAGTGAGCCGCCGCCGACCCCGCGGCCCTGGTAGACGGTGATGCCGCTCCATTCCTCGGCGTCGAGGATGCCGGTGTGGCGCGGGATGTCGCGGTCGAGCGGGAAGCCGAGGAAGTTGCTGAGCGGCTGCCTGGTCCGGGTGCGCAGCCAGAAGGAGCGGTAGTCCGGGCTGGTCGTGTTGGCGAAGACCTTTCCGTCGGGTCCGGGGGTGTCCCAGGCCATGCCCATCTCCACCATGTGCACGTCGACGCCCGCCTGGGCGAGGCGGAGCGCGGTGACGGATCCGCCGTATCCGGTGCCGACCACCAGGGCGGCGACCTGCGCGCCGGGTTCGATGGGGCCGCTGTCCAGCGGGCGGGCCGCGGCGGCCGGCAGATCGAACGCACCGAGAGAAACCGCACCTAAAATAGAACCAGTTCTACCAAGAAAGCGACGACGGGAAAGACCTCTTCCTTCCTGCATGTCGCGTGATCCGGAGTCCACGTAGATCCCCTTTCTCGCGCCCTAATCGAAACGGGTTCTACTAAGAAGCGTGAAACAAGTCACGAGCAACCTACGGGTAACTTCACTGCCGTGTTCGGGTGCTCCGCATCAGCGGTGAACGGAGGGCGCATCCGCCCCTGCGGCATCGAAAAGGCCCCGTCCGGTTCTGCCTCCGGAACGGGGCCTCACCCCGGCGCCACCCTTCGGCGCCGCGCGCCCAACACCCCTCGGCGCCGCGCGGCGCCCGGCCGGTTTCAGCGCACCGGGAACCCGGTGGAGTAGCCCTGCTCCCGGAGCCAGGGAAGGATGCGGCGCAGCGCCTCGACGGTCTGCGAGCGGTCGCCGCCCGCGTCGTGGAGGAGCACGGTGGGCCCGTTGGGCAGTTCGCGCTGGACGGTGGCGACGATCGCGTCCGAGCCCGGCCGTTCGAAGTCCTTGGTGTCGACGTTCCAGCCCAGCGGACGCATCCCGCGGGCGGCGGCGGTCTTGCGGCTGAAGGGGGTGAACGCCCCGCCCGGGGCGCGGTAGTAGAGCGGGCGCACTCCTCCGGACGCCTTGGTGATCAGGCGCTCGGCGTCGAGGATCTGCTTCGCCTGGTAGGACTCGGGCTTGCGGTCCATGGCGGTGTCGTGCGACAGGGAGTGGTTGCACAGCTGGTGCCCGGCCGCGACGACCTTCTTCACGAGGTCCGGGTACGCCTGCGCCTGTGTGCCGACCATGCAGAAGGTGGCCTTGACCCCGCGCTCCTTGAGCACGTCGAGCATCTGGGGGGTCCAGGAGGGGTCGGGGCCGTCGTCGATGGTGATGTTGACACCGCGCGGCCCCTTGTCGGAGGCGTGCTCGATGCTCTCCGAGACCTTCTTGACGGCGGCGGGCCGGGCGGACGCGGCGGCCTTCGGCGGCACCCCGTCCGCGACACCGGCCTGCGCGGTCCACAGCGAGGCGCCGGTGGCGAGCAGGGTCACCCCGAGCGCCGCGCCGATCAGCTTGCCGTACCAGCCCCGTCCGCCACCGTGCCGCGCCATGTCCGCCCCGCTTCCGCCCCGTTGACCGTGCCGGCCGCCGCGCGACCAACTGGCAGGACGAGGAACGGCGCCCGTCGGATCCGTCCGTTACCGATCACGGACAATCCCGGGGGGTTTCAGGGACAACCCGGCCGGCCCCGCCACTCGGCGGGCACGGCGGGACACACGGACCGGCAGGGGCGGGCGGGCACAGGGGGCGGCCGTACGCGCGGGGGGAGGGGTTCCGCCCGGGGGCGGGGGCGGACTGCCACCGGTCCCCCACCGGGGCGGTGCTGGACCCGGCGGCCCCGGTCTACGCGGCCCTGGTGCGTCCGGCGGCGGGGCCGGGGGCGGGCTCCGGTGCGTCCTCGGACCAGAGGAACTCGTCCTCGCCGAAGTCCGGGGCCTGGAAGGGAGTTGTCGTCGGCGGCGGCGACACCGCGGCGGAGCGACGGGGGTGCCCTTCCAGGGCCGAGAACAGCGTCGTCGGTTCGATGAGAGGTCTGCCTTTCATGACGGGACCCGACAGGGCCCCGGGCGTGCCGCGACCGGGCACGGCGGTTCTACAGCTTGGTCATCTTCGCGTACGGACTGGGAATCCGGCGCTGCGCCGAGCCGAAGTCGACCAGCGCGGCGATGCCGTCCTCGACGCCGATCACCCGGCCGAGTCCGTACATGTCATGGGTGACCTGGTCGCCCACGGTGAAGTGCTTCGGTGCAGCCGTGACCGGGGCCTTGAAGGGGCTGGTGGGCAGATGACGCTTGGGTGCCGCAGGCTTTGTCATGGCTCAGTATGAACCCACGGTCAGCCCCCTTGGTGTGGCCATCGGCACAGATCCGCAGGGTAACAGTGTGGTCACGCCACTGACCAGCGATTTCCGTCCCCGGGCAGCTCAGAATCCGACCGGAATTCCCTTTGCCGGACTATCCGATTTTCCCGCGTACGACGGTTTCGCGAACCTGCCCCGCTTCGTCGACAATCGGCCACTCCACCGGAGCCCCGCCCGACTCCCGCGCGACCGGTCACCGGGGCCGGTCACCGGGGCCGGTCACCGGGGCCGGTCGGCCCGCCCGGTCGGCCGTCGCCGCCCGGTCGCCCGTCGTCGGCCCGGTCAGCCGTCGTCGAGCCCTGTCACCCGGTCCGGGCCGTCACCCGGTCCGGGCCGCGGGAGAACGCCGTGTCACCGGCGGTGGCCACGATCGCGTCCTTGACGAGCAGCACGCGCGGCGCGGCGTCCAGCGCCTTGTCACCGGGGTCGTCCAGCGCCGGGGTGCGCCAGACCTCCGCGCCGGTACGGGCGTCCAGGGCCAGCAGGCGGCCGAACCGGTTGGCGAAGTAGACCCGCCGGTACGTCGCCGACACCACCGGCTCGGACAGGCTCTCCATGTCCGTCGCCCGCCGCCACAGCCGCTTTCCGCTCGCCGCCGACACCGCGGTGACCGACCCGTCGGCCCGCACGAAGTGGACGACGCCGTCCACGAGGGTGGCCGCGCCGGTCAGCGCAGGGTCCAGCGGCGTTCGTACGGTTTTCCCGGTCGCCGGGTCCACCCGCAGCAGTGCGTCGTACGGCCGCTCGTACCCGGCCTCGTAGACGTCCTTCGCGGTCTTCGGGGCGAGGAACAGGGGCTGTCCGCCGACCGCGCCGAGGGCCAGGGCCTTGCGGGGCAGCGCGGCGACCTCGGTCAGGGCGCCCGGTGCGAGCCTCATCAGGTCGACCGGGGCGCTGCCGGGCTCGGTGCCGGCCGAGCACAGGGCGTACGGCGCGCCTCCCAGCACCGAAGGGGTGCAGTACCGGTCGGGCGCGGGCGCCCGCCACAGTGCCTCGCCGGACCGCCCGTAGGCGACGAACGACGAGTGGTCCGGGGAGAGGGTGAGCAGGCCCTTGTCGTAGAGGACCGCGTCCTCGGACTTGCTGATGTCGCGCTGCCAGCGCCGCCGGCCGGTCCCGGCGTCGAGGGCGACCAGGCGCCGGACGGTGTCGTCCGGGTCCTCGTACACGTAGACGAGGCCGTCCCGGGCGCCGACCGGCCGCGCTCCCTGGGGGCGGGTCCCGGCCCGCCACAGGGTGCGGCCGGAGGCGGCGTCGATCCGGGCGACCGTGAAGCCCGTCCCGCCGCAGAACAGGGCGCCCGCGTCGGTCACGCATCCGAGACGCCGGTAGTCGAGGGGGATGCCGTCCGTGTCGCGGCGCAGGGCCGTGCGCCAGGGCCGCCAGCCCTCGGGCAGCGCGGCGGTCCGGGCGGCGGGCGGGTCGGAGGCGGTGGCGGTGGCCGTGTCCGGGCCCGCGAGGAAGACGCCCGCGCCGACGCCGAGCAGCGCGAGGGCCAGCGCGGTGCCGAGCGCGGCGAGCAGCAGCCGGG
>NZ_AGBF01000309.1 GCF_000225525.1 Streptomyces zinciresistens K42
GACACCCCCACCGGCGACTTGGCGAACACCGGTTCGAGTTCCGTCCTGCCCCTCGCGGGCGCGGCGGCCGCGGCCGTGGGCATCGGCGCGGGCACCCTGCTGGTGCTGCGCCGACGCCGCACGGCGCGCGGATAGCGGACCCGCCGCGCGGGCCGGGTTCAGGGCGACTCGGCCCGCGCGGGGCTGCCGTCGTCGAGGAAGCCCTCGTCGAGGAAGCCCCCGGACTGGTGCTGCCACAGCCGGGCGTACGCCCCGTCCAGGGCGAGCAGTTCGTCGTGCGAGCCCTGCTCGACGATCCGGCCGCGGTCCAGGACGATCAGCCGGTCCATGCCCGCCACGGTGCTCAGCCGGTGCGCCACCACGAGCGCCGTCCGCCCCTCCATGAGCCGCCACAGCGCCTCCTGGACGAGGATCTCGCTCTCGGAGTCCAGGGCGCTGGTCGCCTCGTCGAGCAGCAGCACCGGCGCGTCCCGCAGGATCGCCCGTGCCAGGGCGACCCGCTGGCGCTGACCGCCGGACAGCTTGATCCCGCGCTCGCCCACCATGGTGTCGAAGCCGTGCGGCAGGCCGTCGGCGAACTCGCTCACGTGCGCCGCCCCGGCCGCGCGGCGGATCTCGGCGTCGGTGGCGCCCGGCCGGGCGAAGGCGATGTTGTCCCGCAGCGTGCGGTGGAACATCGCCGGGTCCTGGGGCACGTAGGCCATCAGCCCGCGCAGGTCCGCCTGGCGCATCCGGCTGATGTCCTGCCCGCCGAGCAGGATGCGTCCGCCGTCGACGTCCGTCATCCGCAGCAGCAGCCGGGTCAGGGTCGTCTTGCCGCCGCCGGAGCGGCCCACGAGGCCGACCCGTGCCCCCTCGGGCACGTCCAGGTCCAGGCCCTCGAACAGCGGACGGCCGCCCGCGTGGGCGAAGTCGACGTTCTCGAAGCGGACGTCGGCCCGGCCGGCCGGCGCCGGCTCGGGCACGGGCGGGTCGAGCACCGTCGGCGGTGTCAGCAGCAGCTCGGTGAACTGCGCGGCCTCCGTCATCGAGCTCTCCAGCCGCCGGTAGATCTGGTTGAACTCGAACATGATCCGGGTGGCGTTGCTGTAGTAGGTGAACGCGACCACGGTCGCCTCCACCCCGTACGAGCCCCCGCCGAGGGTGACCGCGAGCAGCAGCCCCAGCGCGTTGGTCAGCACCGACATCGGCGCGACCAGGGTGTCGATGCGCAGATTGCCGTAGTCCCACGACCGCAGGGTCAGCCGGCGGGAGGCGGCGACGCGTGAGCGGTGCTCGGCGGCCTCGCGCTCCTCCGCGGCGAACGCCCGCACCGTGTCCATGTTCATCAGGCTGTCGGCGACATGCCCCGACACCCGGGCGATGGCCTCCTCCCGCAGGTCGACCAGCGCCTGCCGGCGCCGGATCAGGGGTACCACGCAGACCGCCGTGACCGTGATCATCACCAGCAGCCCGACGACGAGCAGCGGTTCGTAGCGCCACAGCACCACCGCGCCGAACGCCAGCGGTACGAAGCTGCCGACGACCTGGAACGTCAGCGTGTCGACGAACTGCTCGAAGCGGGAGGCGAAGCTGAGGACGCGCTTGGTCAGCGCTCCGGCGAAGTTGTCGTGGAAGAACGCCGTGTCCTTGGCGAACAGTTCGTCCATCCCGATCACGTACAGGTGCTCGATGCCGAGGGCGTCGAGCCGGTTCATGCAGTGCAGCGCCACGCGCCACAGCGCCTCCGCGAGCAGCAGCACGCCCACGAAGCCGGCGACGTACGGCAGCGCCGAGGCCACGGTGAGGCCGGCGCCCGAGGCGAGATCGCCGACGAGCTTGGCGACGATCAGCGGCGCGACGTAGTTGATGCCGATGTTCCCCGCCGCCGACAGCAGCATGGCGGGCAGCGTCAGCCACTTCAGGCGGGCCAACTCGCTTCCGTAGTGACGAAGTGCGAGCAGCACCGAGCGCCTGCCCGGCAGGACCCTGCGCGATTGCGGCGTACCCATACCACCCCTGTGGAGATCATGCGGCGGTCCACCGGGCGCCCTCAGGGCAGGGGACAGCACCGCGACGATTACGTGGAGTTACGGCGTGAGTACGGCAGTGTCCCGTGACGACGGCCCTGACGTCCAAGCATTTTCCGCGCAGCGAGGGCGAGTTGGGAGTATCCGGTCGACGGTGGAACTCGACTTCCCGCTACCCTGAGTAACATGATCAACTCGTCCCCCGGGTGCCCCACCGGACCGCCGCGGCGCAGGCCGGGGCACCGCCCCGTTCGCCCTCAGCCCGTTCGCCGTCACACCCGAGGACCCCGAGGACATCGATGTCGAGTTCAGGTGACGCTCTGCACCAGGCGCGTGCCGACCACGAGCAGCACAAGCGGACCTGCCGGCAGTGCCATGCCGACTCGGCGCCGTGCCAGGTCGCCAAACACCTGCTGCGCAGGTACAACAACGCGCGAAGAAGCGGCGCGCGCGACGGCCTGCCGGGCCGGTAGGGGCCCCGGCCCCCGGCCCCGCCCCGGGTGCGCGCACTCAGGGCCGGGCGGGGCCCGGGGCGACCCGGCACGGCATGACGGCACGTCAGGAGGTCACGTCAGGACGGTCTCCCAGGTGGCGACGGCGTAGTGCACCTCCAGCCCGTGGCGGGCGTACAGGGCGGGCGCCCCGGTGTCGTTGGCGGTGTCGACACCCAGGCCCACGGTGGCCCGCCCGCGCGCGGCGAACGCGGCGAAGGCGGTGCGCAGCAGCAGTCCGGCCAGCCCCTGCCCGCGTGCCTCGCGCAGCACACCGAGGCGCGGGATCCAGCCCATCGCCTCACGGTCGTCGCGGGCCATCAGGAACCCGGCGTCGCCCAGCTCGCCGGTGGAGGCGATCCACACCAGCGACCAGTCGAGCACCTCGGCGTCGACGTCGTTCAGCCACTGCTCACAGGGGCGCGGCCGGAAGTCGAAGTGCCCGGCGAACGCGGCCTGGTGCAGGGCGTGCACCCGTGCGCGGTCCGCCTCGTCGGTGCACGGCCGCAGCCGCACCCCGGGCGGGACCTCCGGCGCGGCGTCCGCGGCGGCGTCCAGCGGCCGTTGCAGCACGTGATAGCGGCGCACGACGCGCCAGCCGCGCCGCTCGATGAGCGAAGTGTCCAGCGTGGGGCGGGTGTTGAGATGCAGATGCACCACGGCCCGGTGTGCGCCGTTCTCCCGGGCCCTCGCCGGGGCGCGGCGCTCCATCGCGTCGAACAGGAGCTGCCCGGCGTCCTGGTGGCCGGGCAGCACATAGTGGTCGACGTCGACGCGCTCGCCCCCGGACTCGTCCCACAGCAGTCCGTACGCCACCAGCCGGTCGCCGTCGAAGGCGAGCCACGAGTCGCTCTGCAGCCGCACGTCGGGCCGCGTCAGGTCGGTCTCGACGGTGTGCAGATCCGTCTCGGGCCGGCCGATCTCGATCCGGTCGATGTCGTTGAGCAGGTCGGTCACGGCGGGAGCGTCGGCGGGACGGGCGGGACGAAGGGCGTAGGGCATGGCCCAAGGGTCGGTGGTGGGGCGGGGCGGCCGCAACGCGTTTTCCCGGCCGCCCCGCCACCCGGCGAGGCTCAGCAGTCGGGCACTCCGGCGATCTTCTCGCCGCCCTGGATGTAGAGGTTGCTCACCCAGCCGACGTCACTGCCGCCGAACAGCATCACCGCGGTCCACCAGCTGTTGGAGCCGACGGCCGGGTCGTTGACGAACTGGCCCTGTTTCTGGCACACCGCGTCCAGCCACGTCGTCGAGAGCACTCCCAGCCGCGGCGAGGCGGACGTGGGCTCGCTGCGCACGTTCACGTCCGTCGCCCAGACGTACACATCGGTCAGGTTCGGGTCGCCGCCGGTCGGCGCGGCCTCGGCGGTGGTCGCGAGCGTGCCGAGCGCGAGCGCGGCGACGGCCAGAGCGGTGGCGCCCCGGCGCAGTACGTTCTTCATGTCGTCCCCCAATGGGTGAAGTCGGTCGATGGGCCGATGAGTTGACCGGTCGATGAGCCGGCGGGCCGATCGGTCGACGGGTCGGTCGGTCGACGGGCCGATCGGTCGACGGGTCGGTCGGCCGGTGGTCAGCAGGTCGCGCCGGCGGGCAGGCCGCCGTACTCGTCGCCCTTGAGGTAGACCGCGCTCACGTAGCCCTCAAGGAGCTTGACCCACACGTTGTTGGTGTAGCCGTGGTCCGAGATGCTCTGGCCGCGCGTCCAGCAGTACGCGCCGCGCGGCTGGCCGGCCGGCAGGCTGCCGACCAGGTCCGACGAACTCGTCGGCTGGGAGCGGATGTTGACGGCCTCGTACGCCTCGACGGCGTACGGTGCCGCCATGACGCGCGCGGCGCCCGCCTCAAGGGAGGACGCGGCGGCGGCCGTTCCCGCGGTGAGCGGTCCGAGGAGCGCGAGCGCCCCGGCTCCGACGAGCGCGGCCCTGGTCAGGACACGAGTGGACACGACAGGTTCCCCCTGTTCCGGTTCGGTCACCGCGGCGCGGCGGCCGGCGCCGAGAACTGTAGGGAGGCACGGGCCCGCGGGGACCCTGAGAGATGTCAGGGACCGGCGCCGCGCGGCCGGCCCTACCGTGGGCCTCGACCCGCGGCGCACCGGCCGGACGAGGGCCGGCACCGCGGAGCGCGACCGACACCCGCGAACCACCGAGGGGGACCTCCATGCTCCGCCGATCGCTCCGGACCCTGCTGACCGCCGCAGGAGCCGCCATCGCCCTGCTGACGCTCTCGCCCGCCACCGCCCAGGCCCAGGCGTTCAGCGGCGGCAACTACGGCCTCTACAGCTGGGAGGGCCAGTACCCCACCGTCGGCGGCTGCGCGGGTACCTTCCGGCAGGTCGGGCCGACCCGGACCGCCGGGGCCATGTCGCTGAAGTACTTCTACTCGGACAGGTGCGGTTCCTTCGCCCGCATCGAGAACTCCCGCGCCAACTGCGCCGCGGTGCTGGAGCGTTCGAACAACGGGGTGGGACGCGCGGACGGCTGGGTCTCGGAGACCGTCGACCCCGGCATCAACTACGCATACACCATGATCGGCGTCAACCTCGACGGCCGTGTCTCGCGGGCCCTGCTGACCTGCGACGGCAACGTCTTGACGTGGACCGACTGGTACTGACGGCCCCGCGCCGCAGCCCGTACGGCGCCGCCGTCCCGGGCTCCGGCCGCCGGACC
>NZ_AGBF01000308.1 GCF_000225525.1 Streptomyces zinciresistens K42
CACGCAGGAGGCCCGCAAGCGTGAGGCCGAAACGGAGTACGCCGCTGCCGAAAGGCGGCTCGCCGCCGCCGAAGTCGAGCAGCGTGCCGCCGAAATCGAGGATGAGGCGAAGCTGACGCCGCGCGAGCGGGCGGTCCGCAAGGTCGCGCGCATGGCGTTCGCGGCCGGCGCGGTGTTCGTCGGCCTGGAGGCTGACGGCATCCACCCGGAGCTGTGCCGGGTCGTCTCGATCGCCGACGTGCAGCGCGAGTTCAACGTGTCGTCCACCGACACCGCCTCCAAGTACCGCCAGGAGGCCGCCGCGCTGATCGCCGACGGCTACCGCCCCTGATCCACCGTCCGGCACACACCAGTGAGGGCCAGCCCGAAGGAAGCGGGCTGGCCCTCGCTGCGACTGCCGGAAGCAGTCCAGCCCCACCAGTACACCAGGAGGGAATCCCCGCCGTGAACAGCAACAACGACCCGAACTACTCCCCTCTGCGCGACGTTGCGCAGAGCCCGGAGGCAACCGCCCGGTACCTGGCCGACGTTCAGCGGGTCCTGCTGGACATCGGCAAGAACCTGGAGACCCTCGCGCACGAGACCCGCGTGCACCTGCGTGACACGCACGTGGAGGGCGACCGCTGGTACCACGCCCGGCTGCGGGCGATGCCCGTGGAAAAGGCCCTCGGACAGGTCCTCAAGAACCTGAACAACCTCACCGAGGGCCTGGAAAAGAGCGCCTATAAGCGCCGTGCCCACGACGAGGCCGTGGTGAATACGGCCAAGGACAGGAAGGAAAAGGAGCTGGAAAGGCAGCGGAAGAAGAACCCGCCGAGCCTCCAGGCCGCACCCAATCCGCCCCAGCAGGGTGCGCAGGGCCAGAATTCCGGGTATGGTGGTCCCACGTCGATTTACGACCTCGGTAAGAGGGAGTCGGCGTGACGCGCCCCCTCAGCAGCGCCGAACGCTCCATTCAAGGGCGGAACCGCTGGCTGCAGGACGAAGAGCGCAAGGCGATCGAAAGTCGCGGGGAAGTCGGCCGGATGGAATTCTGGCTCCGCGTTACTCGGTCCGAAATCACGAGGGAAATCAAGGCCGGACGCGGCGATGCCATCGCCGCTTTCACGCTGGTCTGCCGCCTCTTCAAGCTGGTCCTGGAGAAGCGGCAGGCGGGCGACCCGCGGCTGTTCGACCACCTCATGCAGTACGCGGACACCGTCCTGAAGCAGCACGGCCCGCGTAACTGACCGTCACCCACGAAGGCCCCGCCGGGCTCCGGCGGGGCCTCGCGCGCGTAAAGCGTGCACACGTGCACGTGCACGCGCGTGCACACGAGACCCCACCGTCTGTCAAGTCCCCTGGAAGGGAGGTGCCCGTGTCCGACGACCCCGACGACACCGGCGGCGGAACCCTGGTCCACGGCCCGTGGAGCGGCGATTCCACGTACTCACTGCCGCCGACGCCGGATTTCATCGACACCATTCCGCCGCCGGAAGACATTCCGCCCGCTCCCCCGGAGAGCCCGGAGGAGACGACGATGGAACTGCCGCCGATTCCGGCCGTCCCGGACCCGTCCGCTGCGCTGCGCTCCGAAGGAATTGCCGCACCGGAAACCGGCGAAGATGAAGGCGAATACGAGGAAGGCGAATATGAGCAGCCTCGTTCTCTCGCTGACCGTCTCGGTGACTGGTTGGAATTCCGCCTGGAAATGGCGCGGGCCAATCACGAAAGCGAAGCGCCTTTCCGTGAGGCTGAAATAGCACGGAAGGCGGCGCTGCTGGAGGGCCGCACCGCGCAGGAAGTCGCGATGATGGAGCAGAACGGAAAGCTCCACGCCGCGATGATGAAAGCGAAGGGCGACAAGGCGGCGGCGCGCGGAAAGGCGGACGCCGACCGCACGAAGTCGTCCGCTTCCGGCCTGGGGGCGGACAAGGGCCGCTCGAAGGCCGGCGGCGGGGGCGGGTCCTCGCGCGGCGGGGGCGGCAGCGGTGCCTCCCGCAACAACTCCGGCGCCGGGCCGAACCGGTCCGGATCCTCCCGCGGCTCCAACTCCGGCGGCCCTGGCGGCCGTTCGGGAACGGGATCGACCGGGGGCGGCGGAGGCGGCAAGGGCGGCACGAAGGGCTCCCAGTCGGGCTCTGGCGGCCGCGCAGCCGGTTCCGGGCGCAGCGGTCCGTCCGGGGGGTCGAAAGGCTCTCAGACGGGCTCTGGCGGCTCCGGCCGGAACGGCAACTCCCGTGGTGACGGCGCCAGTCAGGCATCCGGTGCCCGCGTGGAGCGGGCCCGCGGCCGCCAGGAGCGCGCCGGGGTCCGGCAGGCCGGGCGGCAGGAGCGGCGCACCGCCGGGCACGCCGCCGGTGTCGCAGACCGGAGCAAGGACCGCGACCAGGCCCGCGCCCAGCGGCAGCAGGCGTGGGAGGACCGCCGGGCCAAGAAGGCTCAGCGGGCGGAGGCGCGGAAGGCGAAGCGGGAAGCCGCGGCGTCGGCTGACCCGGGCCGCACCACGCTGGGCAAGGCCATCGGTGAGGAAGCCCAGCGCCGCTTCGACAAGCGCCGCGCCGACGCGAAGGCCGCGGCCGATGCGAAGGACGCCAAGGCGGCCGGCACCGAGAAGGTGGACCTGACCAAGGACAAGGACAAGGAGTCCAAGGCCAAGGGCACCGACGGCAAGGACGCCAAGACCGGCAAGGACGCCCCCGACGGGGCCTCCAGCGCCGCGAAGGACGGCAAGGCGGGTGACACGCCGGGCACCGACTCAACGGCCGGTGACGGGGCGTCTGACGGTGCGAAGAAGCGGCGGCGGTTCCGGCGCCGGCGCACGGGCAGCACGGGCCGGGCCGGACGGCGCGGACGTACCCGCCGCACCGGTCGCACCGGCCGGACGGGGCGCGGTCGCACGGGGCGTGCCGGTCGGCGCGGCCGTTGGGCGGACAGCCCGTTCGGCGCGGAGGACTCCACCCCGACAGTGGAGTGGCCCGACCGCCCCACCCGCCCGCCGCGCACCGACGCCAAGGGCGAGGACGACATCGTCGACGCCGACATCGTCCCCGACGGCCCGGCGGCCGTCACGACCGGCGTGCGGGGCCTGCCGCCCGCGCCGGAGCGGCACACCGCACGGCCCGGCACCAGTCGGCCGACCAGCACGGAAGGGAGCAGCGTGAGCAGTTCGGAGGTCAGCAGGCCGTCCGGCGCGGGCGGCCTCGCCGCCCAGCACCGCACGGACATCACGTTCGGCGAGTACCTGATGGAGATGGCGAACATCGCCATCCAGGCCGCGTCCGACCAGGAGCGGGCCGAAGCCCTCGCGGAGGCCCTCGACAAGGTCGCCGACGCCCTGCGGGACATGGCCGCCGACCTGATCGGCGACCACAACGTCAGCACCGAAGTCACCGAGCTGATCTCGGACCTGGCCGACTCCGCGGCCCGGTTGAAGCAGCTGGCCGAACGGTGCGCGTCCGAGTGCGGTCTGGCCCTGGAGGCCGCCAAGCTCGCGGCCGCGATGGTCGCCCGCGTGTACGGCCAGGACATGGCCGCGAAGGAAGAAGCGGGCCTGAAGTACACGTCGGCCGCCGCCCACCACGACTAAGACGAGGGAGGAAACCCGCTGATGAGCAGCGAACTCGCACCCCGCCCCAGCAGCGCGGCGCCCGCCGTGGCCGACGGCGACAACCGCTACAAGGCCGTCCAGACCAAGCTCGACGCCCTCGGTCGCGCGCTCGACGACGCCGGGCTCGGCCTCGAGGAACTCGTGCGCAGCATCGCGAAGAACCGCAAGCGTGCCGAGGACGCGGCCCGCGACGTCGCCAACGCGGAACTCGACCCGAAGTTCGTGGAGCTGACCAGCAACGTCGGCGTCGCCCTCGGGGGCGCCGGCGTGCAGGTCAAGAAGCTGCACGAGACCGCGCAGGAGACCGCCGACCTCACCTACGAGACCAAGCGCACCCACTCCAAGCTGTACGGCGCGCTGGACGACATCCGCTCCAACCGGCGCGAGAGGACGCCCAAGCCGGGCTTCTTCAACGACTGACCCCCACTCCCCCACCCACCCCGCCACGGGCGGCCCCGCAGATCACGGGGCCGCCCGTACCGTTTCCCGAAGGAGAAGCCGGTGACCACGCCGCGCAGTGTCGCGCTCGAACGCCTCGCCTACACCCTCGCCGCGCCCGTGCTGGCCGTGGCCCCCAACGTCTACCCCGACAGCCCCGTCAACCAGGTCGTGCAGCTCGCCGGCGCGGCCGGGCTCGGCGCATGGTTCCTCGCCTACAAGAGCGATGAGCCCGGCGCCGGGCGCAAGATCCTGCGCTGGTCGCCGCTGGTCCTGGCCGCCGCCGTCGACGTCGCCGCCGGGCACACCACCGGCTTCGGCCCGTACTGGCTGGACGGGCTGCTCGCCGCCGGATGGGCGGCGGCCGGCTACCTGGTGATGCCGTTCTCCCGGCACACCCGCCGCCGTCACCGTCCCGCCGTCGCTGCCCCGGCCCCGCAGCCGGTACTGGCCGAAGCGCCCGAGCCGTCCCCAGTCGTCCCGGACGACGGAGCCGACCTGCTCACCCGCGACGCGCGGCTGCTGTGGGAGCAGGCCGGGATGCCCGGCCGCACGCACATCGTCAAGGCCACCCGCCACACCGGCATGCAGCACGACATGACGATCCTGCTGCGCGCCTCGGAGACCGGACGGCCGATCACCGGCCTCACGGAGGCCGCGGTCGCCGCGCCGTTCGGCGTGCACTCCAGCGACGTGGTCCTGGCGGAGGTCGCCATCCAGCCCGGCCGCCAGGGCGGACCCGGCTGGATGGAGGCCCGCATCACCCCCGACGCCAACCAGCGCCGCCGCAAGGCCCCCACCGACCAGGAGCGCTGGATGGACAAGGTCGGCTCGCCCAAGGGCGGCGCCCCTGGCTCCGAGCTGGTCCACAAGACCCGCGACGACGAACGCGGGGTGACGTTCTACCGGGCGAAGATGTCCGACTCCACCGAGACGCCGCGCATCGACCTCGCCAAGGTCTGCCGCGGACTGAAGATTCCCGAGGACGACTCCTGCGTGTTCGTCCTCGTGGACGGCAGCGAGTTCCTGATCAGCGTGTTCGATGAGCCGCCGCTGTCGCAGATCTTCCGGGCGACCCGCGAGCTGCTCACCCCGGACGACAAGGGCATGTACGTGTGCGGGTACACCATCACCGGCCAG
>NZ_AGBF01000307.1 GCF_000225525.1 Streptomyces zinciresistens K42
CCGCCCGCCGGCTCGGCGGCGCGGACAAGCCCGGCGTGCGGGTCGGCGGCCGGCCCCTGCTCGACCGGGTGCTCGCCGCCTGCGCCGACGCCTCGGCCACCGTCGTCGTCGCCGCACCCCGGCCCACCGCGCGGCCGGTGACCTGGGCGCGCGAGGACCCGCCCGGCGGCGGCCCGCTGGCCGCGCTCGACGCCGGGCTGCGCCACACCGCCGCCCGGCACGTCGTCGTCCTCTCCGCCGACCTGCCCTTCCTCGGCGGGGACACCGTACGGCGGCTGCTGGCCGCGCTGCGCACCGGCGGCGCCGACGGCGCGCTGCTCACCGACGCCGACGGCCGGGACCAGCCGCTCGTCGCCGCCTATCGCGCGAGCGCGCTGCGCCGTGGACTCACCGCGCTCACCGGGGAACACGGCGGGCTCGCCGGCCTGCCGCTGCGCCGGCTGACCGGCGCGCTCGATCTCACCCGCGTCCCCGACGCCGTCGCGTCCTTCGACTGCGACACCTGGGACGACATCGCCACCGCCAGGGCACGGATCAGGGAGCATGGGCACGTGTTGGATGAATGGATTTCCGCAGTCAAGGACGAACTGGGCATCGACCTCGACGTCGACATCAAGGTCCTGCTGGACCTCGCCCGTGACGCCGCCCACGGGGTGGCGCGGCCCGCGGCCCCTCTGACCACCTTCCTCGTCGGCTACGCGGCGGCGCGGGCCGGCGGGGGGGACGAGGCCGTCGCCGAAGCCTCCCGCAAGGCCGCCGCGCTCGCCCTGCGCTGGGCGGAGGAGTCCGGACAGGGCGACCCGGCACCCGGCGCCGGCCCCGGCAGCGGACCGGGCGCCGGATGACCCCCCGCGGCATCCGGGCGGACGAGGACGCCGAGGACCTCTACATCGAGGAGGCGCTCGCCCTCGTGAAGGACGACACCGGCCACCGTCCGCCCGCCGACCCGGTTCCGGCGCCCGCCGCCACCGCGCGTACCGAGCAGCCGAACAGCGAGCCGGGGCCCCGGCACGGGGGCGGTCATCACCGGGCCACCGCCTGGCCCGAGGCCCGCGAGACCGCCGCCCGTGCCGCGCGCGACGCCTCCCGGGCCGCCCGCCGCGCCCCCGCCACCGTCCCCCTGGACGCCGCGCTCGGCCTCACCCTGGCCGCCCCCCTCACCGCCCTCACCGACCTGCCCTCCTTCGACACCTCGGCGATGGACGGCTGGGCCATCGCGGGCCCAGGTCCCTGGTCCGTACGGGAGGAAGGACGGGAGGGACGGGAAGGAGGGGAAGGACGGGAAGGACGGGCAGGTGCGGCGGCGGGGGTGCTGGCCGGACACGGAGAGACCGCCGCGCTCACCGACGGCGAGGCGGTGCGGATCGCGACCGGCGCCCGTGTCCCGCCCGACACCACCGCCGTCCTGCGCAGCGAGCACGGCCGCTGGGACCCCCAGGGCCGGCTGCACGCCACCCGGGAGATCCAGCCCGGCCAGGACATCCGCTCCCGCGGCCAGGAGTGCCGCAACGGCGACCGACTCCTCGCCGCCGGCACCCTCGTGACCCCGGCCGTCCTCGGACTGGCCGCGGCGGCGGGCTACGACACCGTCACCGCCGTCCCGCGGCCCCGGGTCGAGGTGTTCGTGCTCGGCGACGAACTGCTCACCCAGGGCCTCCCCCACGACGGCCTGATCCGGGACGCGCTCGGACCGCTGCTCCCGCCCTGGCTGCGCGCGCTCGGCGCCGACGTCGTCGCGCTGCGCCGGCTCGGCGACGACGCCAAGGCCCTGCACAAGGCGCTGACCGCGTCCGCCGCCGACCTGGTGATCACCACCGGAGGCACCGCTGCCGGGCCCGTCGACCATGTCCATCCCACGCTGGAGCGGCTCGGCGCCGAACTGCTGGTCGACGGCGTCAAGGTGCGCCCCGGCCACCCCATGCTGCTGGCCCGCACCAAGGAGGACCAGCACCTCGTCGGCCTGCCGGGCAACCCGCTCGCCGCCGTCTCCGGGCTGCTCACCCTCGCCGAGCCGCTGCTGCGCACCCTCGCGGCCCGTCCCGCGCCGGAGCCGTACACGCTGGCCCTGAAGGAAGCGGTGCAGGGGCACCCGTACGACACCCGGCTCATCCCCGTGGTGCTGCGCGGCGACCAGGCCGTGCCGCTGCGCTACCACGGGCCCGCGATGCTGCGCGGCATGGCGGCTGCCGATGCCGTGGCCGTCGTCCCGCCGGGCGGGACCCGCGCCGGTCAGGAGGCCGAGCTGCTGGATCTGCCCTGGGCGGCGGCGGGCATCGAGGTGTGTTTCACGTGAAACTTCCGGGCCAGGACGCGATCGCCCGCCGCGCGGACGAACGCGTCGAGACCTACCGGGTCAAGCTGCCGAAGAAAATAGTGGAGCACCCGCTCCGCCAGGTCGCCAAGCGGGTCACACTGGCGCTGAGCCTGCTCGTGCTGACCGCGCTGATCGTCTACGCCGATCACGACGGCTACAACGACAGCTCCGACGGTTCGGTCGACCTGCTCGACGCGTTCTACTACGCGACCGTCAGCCTCTCCACCACCGGTTACGGCGACATCACCCCGGTCAGTGACGCCGCCCGGATCACCAACATCCTTGTCATCACGCCCATGCGGGTGCTGTTCCTGATCATCCTGGTCGGCACCACGCTGGAGGTCCTCACCGAACGCACCCGGGAGGAATGGCGCCTGACCCGCTGGAGGTCCACCTTGCGCGACCACACCGTCGTCATCGGCTTCGGTACGAAGGGCCGTTCGGCGATCGAGACCGTCTGCGCGACGGGGCTGCGAAAGGACCAGGTGGTCGTGGTCGACCCGAGTTCCAAGGTGATCGAGGCGGCCGTCGCGGACGGCTACGCCGGGGTCACGGGGGACGCGACGCGCAGCGAGGTCCTGAAGCGGGCCGAGGTGCACCGGGCCCGGAAGATCATCATCGCGACCCAGCGCGACGACACGGCCGTGCTGGTCACGCTGACGGCACGGCAGCTCAACCGTGGCGCGAAGATCGTCGCCGCGGTCCGCGAGGAGGAGAACGCGCCCCTGCTGAAGCAGTCCGGCGCCGACGCCGTCATCACCAGCGCCAGCGCGGCCGGCCGCCTGCTCGGGCTGTCCGTCCTCAGCCCCGCCGCGGGCATGGTCCTGGAGGACCTGATCCACCAGGGGACGGGGCTGGACATCGTCGAACGGCCGGTCATAAAGGCCGAGGTGGGCAAGAACCCGCGGCAGACGGACGACCTCGTGGTCAGCGTGATCCGCGGCCACCGGGTGCTCGGCTACGACGACACGGACGTCGGCACGCTCCAGTTGACGGACCGGCTCATCACCATCGTCCGCGTCACGCCGAGCGCCCAGATCACCCCCGACGCCCGACGCCTGCCGCAGGGCTGAGGCCCGCCCCGGAGCGCCGGGCCCGCCCTCGCGGCGGGCGGCACCGGGGACGCCCCTACGGCGCCGACCGCCGGGGGACGGGATCAAGGTGACGCCCGTCGCGACGCCCGGCACTCCCTCGCTGCCCCGAGGGCGTGGAAGGTCCCCCGACTCCCCGCGCCGGACCCCGTTCCCGACGGGCGGACGCCGCCCGCCGCGGTACTCGTGATCCCTCCGATCACACTGGCGGGGACGCACCGGCCACGGGGCGAAGCCACGGGTCACGCGGGGGCGGACTTCCGCGGTCGGGTGGACTCGTCGGTGGCGCACCGGGCGGTTCGCCTCGGCCGGGAGGCGGGGGCCGGGGAGTAGCGTCCCTGTCATGCATGCGATCACGATTTCGGAACCTGGCGGACCCGAGGCGCTGGTGTGGCGGGAGGCCCCCGATCCCGTACCCGGCGAGGGCGAGGTACTGGTCGAGGTGGTGGCCGGGGCGGTCAACCGCGCCGACGTCCTCCAGCGGCAGGGCTTCTACGACCCGCCCCCCGGCGCGTCACCCCACCCCGGCCTGGAGTGCTCCGGCCGGATCGCCGGGCTCGGCCCCGGCGTCTCCGGCTGGAGTGTCGGCGACGAGGTCTGCGCGCTGCTCTCCGGCGGCGGCTACGCCGAGAAGGTCGCCGTCCCGGCCGGGCAGCTGCTGCCGGTGCCGGGGGACGTGGGCCTGACGCGCGCCGCGGCGCTGCCCGAGGTGGTCTGCACGGTCTGGTCGAACGTCTTCATGGTCGCCCATCTGCGGCCCGGCGAGACCCTGCTGGTGCACGGCGGGTCGAGCGGCATTGGCACCATGGCGATCCAGCTCGCCAAGGCCGTGGGCGCCAGGGTCGCCGTGACGGCGGGCACCCGGCAGAAGCTCGACCGGTGTGCCGAACTGGGCGCGGACATCCTGATCAACTACCGGGAACAGGACTTCGTGGCCGAGATCAAGGAGGCCACGGGCGGCGCCGGTGCCGACGTGATCCTCGACAACATGGGCGCCAAGTACCTGGACCGCAACGTCAGGGCCCTCGCCGTCAACGGGCGGCTCGCGATCATCGGGATGCAGGGCGGCGTCAAGGGCGAGCTCGACATCGGCGCCCTGCTGGCCAAGCGCGCCGCGATCAGCGCGACCTCGCTGCGCGCCCGGCCGCTCGCCGAGAAGGCGGCGATCGTGGCGGCCGTACGGGAGCACGTGTGGCCGCTGCTGGAGGCCGGGCGGGTGCGTCCGGTCGTCGACCGCGAGATCGCGATGGACGACGCGGCCGAGGCGCACCGGGTGCTGGAGGAGAGCGGCCACGTGGGGAAGGTGCTCCTGGTCGTGCCGTGACGCCCCGCGGGGCCGGTCCGGGTCAGCCGCGCCGCAGCCGCAGGCCGATGAAGGCCAGGCCCAGGCCGAGGCCGATCAGCACGAGACCGGTTCCGAGGGGGAGCAGTTGGATCACGGGCTCGGCCCGGGTGACGGGCTGCCGCGCGGAGCGGCCGGGCGGGGCGGTCGGCGGCGGAGAGGCGGCGGACGCGGTCTCGCCGGCCTCCTGCCCGTCCCCGGCCGGGTCCGGTACGGCGGTGTCGTCGCTGTCGTGGTCCACCCGCTGCCGGGCGGCCGCCTCGCGCTCCTCCAGCGGCGGCTTCTCCCGGCCCGGCCGCTCCCGTCCCTCACCGGCCCGGCTGCCCGCGCGGGACGGCTCGCCGGACGGGGAGGGCCGCGCGGCGGCGGGTCCGTGCGCGCTCGCGCTGGGCGTGGCCCGGGGCGGGCGCGGTTTCCGGGGCTTCGCGG
>NZ_AGBF01000306.1 GCF_000225525.1 Streptomyces zinciresistens K42
CAAGCAGGTGGCGGACCTGCGAGCTGGCGCCAGGTCAGTAGTCGAGGTCGAGGTAGTCGATGTCGTTGAGGGTGACGTCTGAGAGTCCCAGCGCGCGGCTCCCGTCGTCTTGGAAGTACACGTTTTTGAAGCCTTCGGCGATGATCGCGCGCATCTCCTGGTCGCTGGCGCCCGATTCGCGGGCGTCGAAGAGGCGGCGGGCGTAGGCCGGGGGGAGGCGCACGGTGAGTCGCCGGAAGCGGCCGTCGTCGGTCGTGCCGACCGGTGCGGTGTAGCCGAAGCGGGCCCTCGTCTCCACCGTGATCCCGCCGGTGGCGGCGGCCTGTTTCCGGCGGCGCCTGCGGACCAGGGGCTGCCACCGGGACCGCACTGCCGCGTCGATCTTGTCGACGATGTGCTGGGGAGGGTGCTTGCGCTCCCCCTTGCGGTAGCGCTCCACCGACCGCTGGCTGACTCCGAGCTCCTGAGCGACGGCCTTGGTCGTCTTGAGCTGCTTCATCAGGAAGTTGATGCGGCCCTGGAGGGTCTTGGGCGGCTCCCGAGTAAACGACTCACGGTCAGCCCGCTCGATCGCGTCGTCGATCTCTCCGGCCATGGGCCTACTCCCCTTCGTCCAGGACGGCGTCGCCGCCCTTGATGTGCCGGGCGGGGTTGTAGCCCTTCTCCATCAGATCGACTGCCCAGAGCAGCTCCTGGACGCCTTCCAGCTTGGCCAGGCCCGGCGTCGGTCCGAGGCGGAAGCCGCCGGGCTGCGGCTTGCCGGAGGCCGCGTACGGCAGGAAGTCCAGCGGCGAGGGGCCGGGGCTCGGGTAGACGACGCAGTCGGACAGCACGGCGAGCGGGTACAGGCCGGTCATCTTGGCCATGTTGTTGAGCTTGCGGTGCATGTTGACCCGGGCCTTGCTGATGACGGCGGCGCGGATGTCGGGGCGCCAGGTCGGGCGTTCCAGGGCCGGCCACCGGTCGCCGTCCTTGTATTTCTTGCCCTGCGGACGCTCGCGCAGTTTGCCGATGCCTCCCTTGACGGTGGCCTTGATGGCAGCGAGGACGGCCGCCAGCGCGGGGTCGATGTCCTTGTGCCGCTCCATCGCCTCGAGGAACGCGCGGTCGTCCAGGTCCTTGGAGACGCCGAGGTCGGCGAGCGTGTCGACGTAGGCGTTCTTGAGCCGGTCGTGCCACGGGTCCAGGTACGCGCCGGTCTCACGCCGCAGGTATGCCTCGATCGGGGCGACGTTGTAGCCGAGCTCCTGGGCGTAGGCAACGGTGTGCGTCTGGTACCAGGCCGGTCCCGTCGGACGCTCGTCGGTCGGCGTGAACGGCGACGGCAGGCGCAGGTCCAGTTCCACATGGCTCAGGTCGACCAGCCAGCTCCCGGGGATCTTCGGGTTGAACTTCGGGGCGTGGAAGTGGTCCGGGGCGGACAGGCCGACGACCAGGCGGGCCGCGGCGGCGAGGAACGCGGTGTTGAGGTCCAGGCCGACCGCGTACGGCAGGGTGCACTCCTCGTCGGTCAGCAGGTCCACCGGCCGCACCCACTGGTACGCCTCTTCGTTGAGGAACCCGCCACTCCAGCCGGAGTGCACGACGACGGGGTGCTCCGGGGTGGCCTCCGGCGGCGCGGGATCCATGGGCTCCGTCCCCAGCGAGCCCGCGTTGTAGCCGGACACCCAGTTCCCGGTTGCCGGGTCCTGCACGGCCTTCGTCGGCGGGCGCAGTGCCGTCATCAACTCCAGCCCGGACACGGCCGTCGACCCGCGCGGGGTGATGACCCGGGTCGCGTACACGCCGAGGACGCGGGCGATGTCGGCCGCCTCCATGTCTGTCACACCGGGCCAGGACCGCTCATCGAGGGCATCCCACGACAGGATCGCGAGCTGCACGCACTGCCGCTCGCGCCCCTGCGCCTTGCGGTAGATCCGCGCCCACGGGCCGAACCCGCGCTGCGTGAGCTGCCACTTGGCCTTCGCCACCTGCTTGATGACCGGGTGGTCCTCGGGCAGGCGCAGCGAGCGGCGCTGCTCATGGCCCTCGAGACGCTCCGGCAGCCCCAGCTTCACGGCGGCCGCGGCGGTGAGCACGATCAGCGGGTCGGAGTCCTTGCCGTACCGATTGAGCTTCGCCGCCCCGAGGCCGGACTCGCGCAGCGTCCACTCCACCAGTTCCACCACGGTGGTCGCGGGGCAGTCGAGCACGATGCCGTCGATGCCGTACGCGGACCCGTTGGCGTCGAGGACCGCGAGCGGGCCGTGCGGGAAGCGCAGATCAGCTGTGGGCTGGGCTGTGTTCTTCGCGGCCGGGCGGTGCGATGCCGCGGGCGGCCGGGTGGTGAGACGTGCCGGCCCGGCGGCTGGAACGGTGGGAGTCCCTGGGGCGTCTGTCGTCACCTCGGACGCGGCCGGTTCACTGGACGCCGCCGGTGCCGGAGCGACAGCCGAGGCTGCACCGTGTGCGGGATACTTCGCTGCCCACCCGTTCAGCAGCCGCTGGTAGGCATCCAGGCGCGGCGACTTCGGCTCCGAGCGGCCGTTCTCCCAGTTCTTCACCGACTGGGTCGTCGTCTTCAACGCAGTGGCGAGGCGGGCCTGCGTGATGCCGGCGGCCTCACGCAGCCGGGCACGCTCCGCCGGAGGCGGAAGATGCGGCTCCTCGTTCAACAGAGCGTCGACAGACGCGAACAGCTCTTCCTCAGATGCCATTCCCTGCACCTTCACGTCAGGACTCGATACTGCTTAACCAAAAACTTATCCCACTCCTTAACCTTCCTGCGCCCACTCCAACCCCAGCACGGCGAGCGCGGCGAGTTTGTCGGCGGTGAGCTTCGCGCGGCGCACCTTCTGGTTCATGATCCAGACGCCGAGTTTGACGGGGTGCTCCTGGCCGTCGATCACGATCGTCTCCACGTGGCCCCTGGGGACCGTCACGGAGCCCGTGCGCCCCTTGTACTGCGCCAGGGCCGCAACGCCCCGCTCGAAGGCGTTAGAGGCCGTTGTGGGGGCCTCGGCGGGCGTCTCCTGCTCCGGGGGCAGGGGCACGATGCCGACCTGCTCCAGGCGCTCACGCTGCCCGTCTGTCAGGGCCGTCCAAGTGGCGTGCTCACGCTGCTTGTTGAACCACCGCCCGACGTCCATCCCATGTACCGTGACACCCGGCTCCACGTACGCGAGCACGCTCTCCTCCACGAGCATCTCCCGCAGAGCCGCGTAGTGCCGCTGCCAGTCGGCCGGCCACTCCGGGTTCCAGTCCGGATCGACCGCCTCCAGCGCGGCCTTCCACTCCGGGTGATCGTCCAGCGCACCCGGGCGGCGCAAATTGCTCAACCACTGTCCTACCGGCCGGGAAAGGGCCACGGCGGACCTCGGAGCGCAAAGGGTCCAGTGGCCCTCGTAGTACGCCTTGGCGGCCTCCAGGTTCTCCTGGAACTTCTCATCGGCCACTGACCAGACCATGCCCAGCTTCTCCAGCCGCCGGGCGCGCAGGCCGCTCAACTGCCCGGCCTGATAGGCCCGTCGCTGTTCCGCCACCCATTGCCCAAGCGGAGTCGCGCCCTCTTTGTGACCATATGGAACTCGGGCGTGGTGCTCGCGCTCCACGAACTGCTTCAGCTTCGCCCAGCCACGCGCCCAGTCCTGCCGCTCCGTGTCGATCACGTTGAAGCTCACCCACTCCGCGACCATCGCCGGATCCCTGGGAGCAGCGAACCGGAGCAGCAGACGAGATTCTTCCTCACCTTCCTCCGGCGGCGTACCGATGTTCACGGAGGGCTGCGCCACGTCCTTCTGAGGCTCCTGAGGGATCGCCAGCAATTCCACGGCCTCTTCATCATGAGCCTGCAGACCTTCCAATACCTTCACCAACGGGCGGTAAGAGGCGGAAGTGAACATATCCTCCGGCTTTTCACCCGGCTGCAAAAAAACCGGCACAATCAGAGAGGCCAGTTTCCCCTCTCCAGGCTTCTGCCGCAAAGCCCGCCCGATCGCCTGCACAATATCGTGCGGCGCACCCTTGGGATCGAGGAGAGCTACGGAATCCACGGTGCGAATATCAACACCCTCACCCAATACACGGCAATTCGAAAGGATGGCACGCAGCGCCGTGCTCCCGAACTCGCCCAACACCCCACGCCGGCGCTCGGGAGCATGTTCGCCGCACAGCCAGTCCGCCCAGATCTGCGCCGGGTACCGGTCCGGATGGTCCGCGTGCAGCCGCTTGGCCACGCGCTCCAGGCCCTCCGCATGAGCCTGCGCCTCTATCGTCCGGTGGTGGAAGGTGATGCAGGTCTGGAGGCTGTGCTCGGCCATGGTGTGCAACAGCGCGGCCTGAAGGGCTCCGAGACGCTGCCCACGCACTTCCTCACTGCGCCGGTCCTCACCCATCAGCCGCTCCGGCGTGACGACCGGGTCCTGAAGCTCCAGCACGATGATCTGATACCGCGCCAGCAGCCCACGGGAGACCGCAGACGCAAGCGACAGCTTGTACAGAACGGGCCCGAAGACTTCCTCATCGTCCATCGAGGCCGCCATCTCCGCAGGCAGCGCATCCCGCACACCCTCAGCAACTTCCCAGCTCGGGGGCCGCTCCTGCCAGATCCGCGGCGTCGCCGTCAGATACAGCCGGCGCGCCGACGGGATCACGCCCTGGTCGTGCACGGCCGCCCACGCCTTACCCATCGAACCGCTGGTCCGGTGCGCCTCGTCGACACACGTCAGGTCCATGGGATCAAGCTGCTGGCCGTAGGCGCCCTCGAAAGCCTCTGCCAGGACTCCGAGACTGGCGTACGTCGCGAAGATGGTCACCTGCCCCTGCCCATGCCACAGCGCCAGCTGCACCGGGTTGGTGGTACTCCGGACGCCAAGGCCCCACAATTCAGGGTCGTCCTGAAGGGAACACACAGCAACAGCCGGGCCCGTATGCCCGGCAGCATTCCACGCCTGCACCGTCTGACTCAGCAAATCCAGCGTCGGCACCAGCGCCAAAATGCGCCCCTTCGGCGCGAGCCGCTTTGCCGCCGCAGCCGCAATGATGGTCTTTCCCGTCCCACACGCGGAGTGCACCTGACCCCGCAACCCATTCACGGGAATACCGCCCGGCGGAATGTCGAGCCCGCGCACAATGGCGGCAACGGCCTCGGTCTGGTGGTCACGCAGTTTCACGGCCATTCCCGCTTTCTCCTTTTCGTGGAATGTGGAGTGCAATTTGGAAAGGGAATCCCGAAGCGGTGATGTGTCCGAGGGGTGGTGGTGTCT
>NZ_AGBF01000305.1 GCF_000225525.1 Streptomyces zinciresistens K42
TACGGGCCCGGCGCGGCCCCGCGCGGGAGAGCACCGGCCACCCGCCGTGAGGCGGGAACCCGCCCGGACGCATGAGCGGCGGCCGGCCGAGGTACTGGAGAAGGCGCTGAACGGCCTCCCCGCCGGGGCCGGGACGCAGCGCCGCGCGGTCGAGGGCACCCCGCGCGACGTGCTCGTGGCCGCCACGCGCGCCGCCGATCTGCTGGTCGCCGGTGCCGGACGGCGGCACCGGCGCTTCGGCCCGCGACCGGGCCGGGTGGCCCACGGGGTGCCGCGCCACGCGGCCTGCCCGGTCGCCGTCGTGCCCGAGCCGGAGTGAGATGCGAGACAGACGCCCCGTCCGGCGGGCCGCCGCCCCCGCGGCCGGCCCCGCCGCCCGTACCCCCGCCGTGACCCGACCCCGACAGACTTCCGGAGAATCCCATGTCCCAGGTGGCACACCCGAGCCCCACCGCACCGGCCGACGACGAACTGCGCGCGCTCGACGCCCACTGGCGGGCCGCCAACTACCTGGCCGCCGGACAGATCTACCTCATGGCCAACCCCCTGCTGACCGAGCCGCTGCGGCCCGAGCACATCAAGCCCCGGCTGCTCGGCCACTGGGGCACCTCCCCCGGCCTGAACCTCGTCTACACCCACCTCAACCGGGTCATCAGGGCGCGGGCGCTGAACGCCCTGTGCGTGTGGGGCCCCGGGCACGGCGGGCCGTCCGTGCTCGCCGGGTCCTGGCTGGACGGCAGCTACAGCGACGTCTACCCGGACGTGTCACGGGACGCCCGCGGCATGGAGCGGCTGTTCCGGCAGTTCTCCTTCCCCGGCGGGGTGCCCAGCCATGTGGCGCCGGAGGTGCCCGGCTCCCTGCACGAGGGCGGTGAGCTCGGCTACTCCCTCGCCCACGCCTACGGCGCGGCCCTGGACAACCCGGACCTGCTCGTCGCCTGCGTCATCGGCGACGGCGAGGCCGAGACCGGTCCGCTGGCCGGCTCCTGGCACGCCAACAAGTTCCTCGACCCCGTCCACGACGGGGCCGTCCTGCCGATCCTGCACCTCAACGGCTACAAGATCGCCAACCCCACCGTGCTCTCCCGGCTGCCCGAGGCCGAGCTCGACGATCTGCTGCGCGGCTACGGACACGAGCCGGTCCACGTCGCCGGCGACGACCCGCTCACCGTCCACCTCGCGATGGCCCAGGCCCTGGACACCGCGCTGGACCGTATCGCCCTGATGCAGCGCTCCGCCCGCGAGGACGGCGTCACCGAGCGGGTCCGCTGGCCGGTCGTCGTGCTGCGCACCCCGAAGGGCTGGACCGGGCCCGCCGAGGTCGACGGCCTCCCCGTGGAAGGCACCTGGCGCTCCCACCAGGTCCCGCTGTCCGGCGTGCGCGACAACCCCGAGCACCTGCGGCAACTGGAGGCGTGGCTGCGCTCGTACCGGCCCGCGGAGCTGTTCCACCCGGACGGGCGGCCCGCCGCCGACGTCCTCGCCTGCGTGCCCGAGGGCGCGCGCCGCCTGGGCGCCACCCCGCACGCCAACGGCGGCCTCCTGCTGCGCGATCTGCCCATCCGCCCCCTGGACACCTTCGCCGTGCCCGTCGACAAGCCCGGCGCCACCGTGCACGAGCCGACCCGTGTCCTCGGCGGCCTCCTCGAACAGGTCATGAACGACACCCGCGCGCGCCGCGACTTCCGGCTCGTCGGCCCCGACGAGACCGCCTCCAACCGGCTCCAGGCCGTCTTCGACGCCAGCGGCAAGGCATGGCAGGAGGCGACCCTGCCGGTGGACGAGCACCTCGACCGGCACGGCAGGGTGATGGAGATCCTCTCCGAACACCTGTGCCAGGGCTGGCTGGAGGGCTACCTGCTCACCGGCCGGCACGGGCTGTTCTCCTGCTACGAGGCGTTCGTGCACATCGTCGACTCCATGGTCAACCAGCACATCAAATGGCTCAGGACCGCACGCCGGCTGCCCTGGCGCGCGCCCGTCGCCTCCCTCAACTACCTGCTCACCTCGCACGTGTGGCGCCAGGACCACAACGGCTTCTCCCACCAGGACCCCGGCTTCGTCGACCACGTCCTCAACAAGAGCCCCGAGGTCGTGCGCGTCTACCTCCCGCCGGACGCCAACACCCTGCTGTCCGTCGCCGACCACGCCCTGCGCAGCCGGGACCACGTCAACGTGATCGTGGCCGGCAAGCAGCCCTGCTTCGACTGGCTGTCCCTCGACGAGGCCCGCGCCCACTGCGCGCGCGGCGCCGGCATCTGGGACTGGGCGGGCACCGAGAACGGCGCCGAACCGGACGTCGTCCTCGCCTGCGCGGGCGACGTGCCCACCCAGGAGGTGCTGGCCGCCGCCCAACTGCTGCGCCGCCACCTGCCCCGGCTCGCCGTTCGCGTCGTCAACGTGGTCGACATGACCCGGCTGCTGCCGCGCGAGGAACACCCGCACGGCATGCCGGACTTCGAGTACGACGGCCTGTTCACCGCGGACAAGCCGGTGATCTTCGCCTACCACGGCTACCCCTGGCTGATCCACCGCCTCGCCTACCGCCGCGCCGGCCACCCGAACCTGCACGTGCGCGGCTACAAGGAGTCCGGCACCACGACCACGCCCTTCGACATGGTCGTTCGCAACGACCTGGACCGCTACCGCCTCGTCATGGACGTCATCGACCGCGTGCCCGGCCTCGCAGTGCGCGCCGCCGCCGTACGGCAGTCCATGGCCGACGCCCGCACCCGGCACCACGCCTGGATCCGCGAGCACGGCACGGACCTGCCCGAGGTCGCCGACTGGTCCTGGAACGCCTGAAAGGGCCCGGTGGGGCCGGGCGGGCCCGGTACGGGCCGCCGTGCGGGGAGCGCCCCGCACGGCGGGCCGCTCCCCGGCGGGAGGACGCCGCCCGCCGGGGCACGCGGCCCGGTGCGCGGGTCTCAGCCGGGTGCGAGGCCCGTCGCCGGGCCCGTCGGCGGATGCGGCTGTACCTCGAACGCCCCGGCCAGCCCGACGACCCGCAGCAGCCGCAGGAAGGCGCCGTCGCGGGTCACCAGGCGGAGCCGGCCGTTGCGGGCCCGGACGCGGTTGCGGGTCCGGCACAGGACGCCGAGGCCCGCGCAGTCGATGAACGACACGTCCCGCAGGTCGAGCACCAGGTCGGCTCCGTCGACGCAGGTGAGGGCGTCGAGGCGGGAGGCGAGCGGGGTCGCGGCGACGAGGTCGATCTCACCGTCGAGCGCCAGCACGGTGGTGCCGCGGACGGCGCGCGGTGCCGGGGACCCGGCGGGCCTCGGAGGGTTCTCGGGCATGGCAGGATCAAACCTCTGCCGGAGGAGAGCGCGGTAGGGCCGAACGGTCCCTGCCGGGCGGGTCCGCCGGCCCCACCCGCGGGCCACCGCGGAGGGCACCGCCCGGCGCGCCCGGCACGACCCCGGGAGGGGCCGTCCGGCCCATGCGCCCCGGCCCGGCCTGCGTCACCCTGGACATGCGGGGTCACCCCGGCGGGGCACGGTCCCCGGTCGGCACCGCCGCCGAGACGTCACCGCCGGCCCCGGCCCCGCCCCACACGAGCGGGGTGAGGAGTGCCATGAAGGGCTATGTGTTCCACGGTGCCGGACGGTCCGCCTGGGAAGAGGTCCCGGACCCGGCCCTCAAGGACCCGACCGACGCGATCGTGCGGGTCGGCGCCGTCACCATCTGCGGCACCGACCTGCACATCCTCAAGGGCGACGTGCCCGAGGTGCGTCCCGGCACGGTCCTCGGCCACGAGGCCGTCGGCGAGGTCGTGGAGGTGGGTGCCGACGTGCGGACGGTGCGTCCGGGCGACCGCGTCCTCGTCTCCTGCATCACCGCCTGCGGGCGCTGCGCGTACTGCCGCCGCGGCGCGTACGGCCAGTGCCGCGGCGGGGGCGGCTGGATCCTCGGCCACCTGACCGACGGCACCCAGGCGGAGTACGTCCGGGTGCCCCACGCGGACCTGTCGGTGCACCCGCTGCCCGGCGCCCTGGACAGCAAGGACGCCGTCCTGCTGGCCGACATCTTCCCGACCGCCTACGAGGTCGGCGTCCTCAACGGCCGGGTCCGGCCGGGCGACACCGTCGCCGTGGTCGGCGCCGGCCCCGTCGGACTGGCCGCGATCAGCACCGCCCGGCTGTACTCACCCGAGCGGATCGTCGTCGTCGACCTGGCACCCGCCCGGCTGGAGGCGGCCCGCGGGCTGGGCGCCGACGCCGTGGCCGAGCCCGGGGAGGGCCCCGAGCAGCTGGTCGCCGATCTCACCGACGGCCTCGGCGCGGACGTCGTCATCGAGGCGGTCGGAGTGCCGGAGACCTTCGAACTGTGCACCCGGATGGTCCGGCCCGGCGGCCATGTCGCCAACGTCGGCGTGCACGGCGCCCCCGCGACCCTGCACCTGGAAGACCTGTGGATCAAGAACGTCACCCTCACCACCGGGCTGGTCGACACGTACTCGACGCCGATGCTGCTGCGGATGGCGGCGGCCGGCCGGCTGCCCGCCGCGCGGCTGGTCACCCATGTCTTCCCGCTGGAGCGCATGCAGGAGGCGTACGACGTCTTCGCCGGCGCGGCCGGCACGGGCGCCCTCAAGGTCGTCCTCGGCGGCGCGCAGCACGAGGTGGTGGCGGTGGACGCGGCCTGACGGCTACGCGTCCGCGGTGAGCAGGACGCCCGTGACCACCTCGGGGCTGATCCGGATCGCCTGGTCCATGGCCTGCTCCACCCACGGACGCACCAGCGCCCGGCAGCGGACCAGGTCGGCCGGGTCGGTCACCAGCCGCGCGTACCCGGTCACGACCACGCTCCAGCCGAGATGCGTCCGCGGGTCGATGACGTCCGCCTCGTAGGCCACCACCACCCCCGGGTCGCCGGCCCGCGCGGCGGAGGAGACGAGGGCGGCGCCCTCGTGGACGCGGATGACGATGTCGCCGCCGTCCAGGGCGTGGTTGACCGGGCGCACGGTCGGCAGCGCGTGCCGGGTGAAGACGATCCTGCCCAGGGAGACGCTGCCCAGCAGCCGCAGCGCCTCCGCGCCGTCGAGCTCGACCCGGCGGCGCGGCGCGGGCGGGGCGGTGCGCCGGTCGTCCGGTGCCGCCGGTGGCATCCGCAGGGGTGTGTCGCTCATGGTCCGGTCCGCTCTGCCCGAGGACGGAGCGACACCGCGGGGGACCGGTGCCGCTCCTTCGTCCAGCCTCTCCCGCCCGGGACGACGCCGCCAGGGCCGATGAGCCCCGGCACCTGCCCGAGCGGCCCTGTTCCCGCCCCTGTTCCCGTCCCTGTCCGTGACACCGCCGCGCGCGGCGTGCCGGGGACGGGGCGCGCGGCAGGGGCTCCGCCGCCGCGGGGGCCCGCCGGTGCACC
>NZ_AGBF01000304.1 GCF_000225525.1 Streptomyces zinciresistens K42
GGGGCACCCGTTCAGCGGGGACGGCGGGGCAGCCCGCCCGCCGGCCCCCGGCGGGAAACGTCTCCGCCAGGGCCTTGGCGCCCGTGCTGTGGGACGCTGAGGGCGAGAGCAGGCCCGTCGAGGAAGGAGCGCGACCATGCCCCAGGAACCGCTGTCGCAGACAGAGGTCGACGAGCGGCTCGCGCGGCTGCCGGGCTGGTCCCGGGAGGGCGACCGGATCGCCCGCGCCTACCGGCTCGCCTCGCACTTCGCGGCCACGGCGATGGTCGTGCACATCGCCCAGGTGCAGGAGGAACTCGACCACCACAGCGACCTCACCCTCGGCTACGACACCGTGTCCGTCACCGTCAACACCCACACCGCGGGCGGGGTCACCGAGCGGGACTTCGCCCTCGCGCGCAGGATCGAGGAGCTCGCCCCCGGCCACGGAGCCCAGTGACGGCCGTGCTCGACTACGACGAGGAAGCCGAGCGGTACGACGCCTCGCGCGGCGGCGAACCCCGCGCCGCCGCCGCGGCCGACGCGGTGCTGGGCCTCCTGCCGGACGGCACCCGGACCCTGCTCGACGTCGCCTGCGGTACCGGCATCGTGACCCGCAGGCTCGCCACCGGGCGCCCCGGCCTCTCCGTGACCGGGGTCGACCTCTCGCCCGCCATGGCCCGGCATGCCGCGGCCCGCCTGCCCGGCGCCGTCGTGCGCGCCGACAGCCGGCGGCTGCCGTTCCGCGGCGGCCGGTTCGACGCCGTGAGCAGTGTCTGGCTGCTGCACCTGGCCGCCACCCCCGAGGACGTGGCGGCAGTCGTCGCCGAGTGCGCCCGCGTACTGCGCCCCGGCGGGGTGTACGTCACCACCGTCGACAAGGCGGCCGCGCACAACGTGGGCAGCGACATCGACGCCGTGATGGCCGCGCGCCCGCGGGTCGCCGCCCTGGACGCGGCGGACGCCGTGGAGTCCTGCGCCCGCGCCCACGGCCTGGTTCCCGCGGGCCGCACCGGGTTCACCGGACGCGGCCAGGGCCGCAGCCCCCGCCGCACCCTCGCCGACCTGCGCCGCGGGTGGTTCGTCACGCTGCCGCCCGGGGACGCCCTCGCCGACGGGTTCGCCGCCCGCCTCGCCGCCCTGCCCGACCAGGACCGGTCGCGTCCCGAACCGGTCTTCAGCGTACGGGCGTTCCGCCGGGACGGCTGAACCCGGGCCGCGCGCGGCCCGGACCCGGCGATCAGGACCGGGCACCCACACCCGGCCCCGGCACCCCAGACCCAGGGCAACGCGGGCCGCAGGAGCCGTTTCGGGGCGTTCCCCTGGCGGTCCCCTCCGACGGTGAGTCCTTCAAGTAGCCCTGGAATCAAGGAAGTCCCGGTCGCCATCAGTCCCGGAATGACCCTCGGTCGCCCGCCCGGGGCGACCGCGCCGGCCCGGCGCCGCCGGGATGTCCGCGGCGGCGCCGGGCGGGCGAGGGGCGGGCGGTCCCGTGTGCGGGAGGGAGCCGCCCGCCCGTGCGGCCCCGCCGTCAGGTGGCGGGACCACGCGGAGTGCCCGGCGGGGACAGCGGTACGGGCGACTCCGCGTACGCGTCCGGGTCCGGGTCGGAACCGTCGTCCGAGGCGCCGTCCGAGCGGGCCCGGGAGCGGCGGCGGGTGGACGCCGGCACCCGGCGTCTGTGCGGGGAATGCACGTGCTGGTCCTCCTCGCGGCTCGGAGAGGTCAAGGCTTGAACCAGTGGGAGCGCTCCCATAGTGCGGACCCGCGTGCGAGGGGTCAAGGTGCTTGAAGAGTCGAATTAATTCGACGCGCCGTCCGCTGTAAATGTCGGTAACACCTCTGGGCATAACCGTCACTTGGCGCTAACTTCATGGCACCAGTGGGAGCGGTTCCATCAGTCGGCTCGTCCGTTCACGGCGTGCCTGATCTGCAAGGAGTCGCTCATGCGACACGCCCCGCGTTCACTTCTCGCATCCGCCGCCCGTCGGGCGGCGGCGTTCACCCGGCCGGACCGGACGCCGCGGCGCGGCCCGCCGCCGCCCGCTCGGCCGGTGTCACCACAGCCGGTGTCAGCTCGGTCGGTGGCAGCCCAGCCGGTGCCAGCTCGGCCGGTTTCCGCGCGACCGGTGCCCGCGCAGCTCGGCGCGGGCACCGCCGCGCGGCGGTCCGCGGCCCGGGACGCCTCGCGACCCGCCGTCGCCAGGCCCGTTCCCGGGCTCCGGACCTGATCCTCCGTCCTGCACGAACCCTCACGTCGCGCCCGGCACGGCCGCGTGCGCATCCGCGCGCCCTCGACGGGACGACGCCTCTCAAGGAGAAGGAAACCCGCACCCATGAGTCGTACGAGAACAGCGATACTCGCCGCCCTGGCGCTGGTCGTCGGGGCCTCGGGGGCCGCGCTCGCCGCGGACCCCGGCGCCGTCGGCGCCGCCGCCGTCCCCTGTACCGTCACCTACACGGTGCAGAACCAGTGGAACACCGGCTTCACCACCGCCGTGACCGTCACCAACCAGGGCGCGGCCAAGTCGAACTGGTCGGTGAAGTGGTCCTTCGCCGGTGACCAGAAGGTCACCAACGGCTGGAACGCGCGCATCAGCCAGAGCGGCGCGAACGTCACCGCCGCCAACGAGGGCTACAACGGCTCGCTCTTAACGGGCGGTTCGGTCAGCTTCGGCTTCCAGGGCAGCTTCAGCGGCACCAACGCCGTCCCGACGGCCTTCACCCTCGACGGCGTGACCTGCAACGTCGACGACGGCGGTCCCACCGACCCGACCGACCCGACCGACCCGGGCGGACCCGGCGGACCGGGCGGACCCGGCGGTTCGCGGGTCGACAACCCCTACGACGGGGCCAAGGTGTACGTGAACCCCGAGTGGTCGGCGAAGGCCGCCGCCGAGCCGGGCGGAAGCCGGGTCGCCAACCAGCCGACCGGCGTGTGGCTGGACCGGACCGCCGCCATCGCGGGCGTGAACGGTGGCATGGGCCTGCGCGACCACCTCAACAACGCGCTGACCCAGAAGGGCAGCGGTGAACTCGTCGTCCAGCTGGTGATCTACAACCTCCCCGGCCGGGACTGCGCCGCCCTCGCCTCCAACGGAGAGCTGGGCCCGACGGAGATCGGCCGCTACAAGACGGAGTACATCGACCCGATCGCCGCGATCCTCGCCGACCCGAAGTACGCCTCGCTGCGGATCGTCACCACCATCGAGATCGACTCGCTGCCGAACCTGGTCACCAACACCGGCAGCCGGCCCACGGCCACCCCGCAGTGCGACGTGATGAAGGCCAACGGCAACTACCAGAAGGGCGTGGGCTACGCCCTGAACAAGCTCGGCGACGCGCCCAACGTCTACAACTACATCGACGCCGGCCACCACGGCTGGATCGGCTGGGACGACAACTTCGCCGCCAGCGCCGCGATCATGAAGGAGGCCGCCACCTCCGAGGGCGCCACCGTCAACGACGTCGCCGGCTTCATCACCAACACCGCCAACTACAGCGCCCTGAAGGAGGACAACTTCAGCATCAACGACTCCGTGGGCGGCAAGTCGGTGCGCGAGTCCAAGTGGGTCGACTGGAACCGCTACGTCGACGAGCAGTCCTTCGCGCAGGGCTTCCGCAACCAGCTGGTCAGCGCCGGGTTCAACGCCGGGGTCGGCATGCTCATCGACACCTCCCGCAACGGCTGGGGCGGCACCGCCCGGCCCACCGGACCGGGCGCGACGACCAACGTCGACACCTACGTCAACGGCGGCCGCTACGACCGCCGCATCCACGTGGGCAACTGGTGCAACCAGTCCGGCGCCGGTCTCGGCGAGCGGCCGCGGGCCAACCCTGCGGCCGGTGTCGACGCGTACGTGTGGATGAAGCCCCCGGGTGAGTCCGACGGCTCCAGCCAGGCGATCCCGAACGACGAGGGCAAGGGCTTCGACCGGATGTGCGACCCGACCTACACGGGTAACGCGCGCAACGGCAACAGCATGTCCGGTGCCCTGCCGAACGCCCCGCTGTCCGGCAAGTGGTTCTCGGCGCAGTTCCGGCAGCTGATGCAGAACGCGTACCCGCCGCTGCCGTAACCGCGTCCCGCCTTCCGCCGGGGCCGGCCCGCCGCACGGGCCGGGTCCGGCGGATCGCGTACGCCACCGCGGCGGGCGGTGCGGACCGGCAGGACCGGTCCGCACCGCCCGCCGCACTCGGATTCTTTGCCTCCGTTTTGCCGTTACGGCAAGGACAGTGGCCTCATGCCGGTGCGCCGGCGCATTCTGGGCGCATCCTGACGAGAGGCTGACGGCATGGCGCACGACCACCACGGAGACCACCGGCACGGCGACCGCCCCGCGGGCCACCAGGGCCACGACCACACCGGAGTCGACTGGGGCGAGCTGGCTCCGATGCTGGAGGCGCAGGCGGAGCTGTTCACACCGCTGTACGAGCACGCCCTCGCCTGGCTGGCCAAGCGGCAGACCGAGCCGGGGCTGATCGTCGACGCGGGCAGCGGCCCCGGCGTCGTCTCCTGCCTGCTCGCCGACACCTTCCCCGGCGCGCGCATCGTCGCCGTCGACGGTTCGGGCCCGCTCCTGGACCGGGCGCGGGCCCGCGCCGAGCGCCTCGGCGTCGCCGACCGGTTCGACACACTCACCGGTGAACTCCCCGGTGTCCTGGACGAGTTGGACTATCCCGCCGATCTGCTCTGGGCCGGCCGCAGCCTGCACCACCTCGGCGACCAGCGCGCGGCCCTCGCCGCCTTCGCCGAGCGCCTGACGCCCGGCGGCACGCTGGCCCTCCAGGAGGGCGGCCTCACGTCCCGGTTCCTGCCGCGGGACATCGGTTTCGGCAAACCCGGCCTCCAGAGCCGGCTCGACGCGCTGGAGGCGGACCGCTTCACCCGGATGCGCGCCGAACTGCCCGGCTCCGTCGCCGAGACCGAGGACTGGCCCGCGCTGCTCGGCTCCGCCGGACTGCGGCCCACCGGCACCCGCACCTTCCTCCTCGATCTGCCCGCCCCCACCCCGGACCGCGCCCGCGCCTACGCCGCCGACATCCTCGCCCGCACCCGCGACGGCCTCGCCGAGCACCTGGACGCCGAGGACCGCGCGAGCCTGGACCGGCTGCTCGACCCCGGCGACAGGGCGAGCGTGCACCACCGCCCCGACGTGTTCGTGCTCGCCGCGCAGACGGTGTTCACCGCGGTCCGCACCCGCTGACCGCGGTCGTCTCAGCCGCCCGCGGCGAACTCCTCCGCGAGCTTCCCGCCCAGCGCGACAGCGGCGTCCCGGCTCTCCAGGGGTGAGACGCGGGAGTTCTTGAAGACGATGTACGTCACGCCGGAGGCGGCGCCGCCCCGCGCCGGGTCCGGCGGGATGCCGAGCCGCTCGGCCGCCGCGTAGGACGCCTCGCC
>NZ_AGBF01000303.1 GCF_000225525.1 Streptomyces zinciresistens K42
GGAGCCGCGCCACCCTGCGCCGCGGCTCCCCCGAGCGGGCCGGCCTGCCGGGCCTCTGCGCAACTGGCCGCCGGAGCTGAGGCGTTCCTCGGCTCCTCCCCCACGTACCCCTGGTACGCGGGCGCGGTGCCGGCCCTCCGCGCCGCGGCCGTACCGCGTGGTTCTCCGGCACGGCGTCCGCCACCTCCGCGACCCTGGCGCTGCCCGCGCCGGACACCGCGTCCGGCGACGCGCGGCTCGGCTGCGACCTGTGGCGGCTGGACCGCCGCCCGGGACTGAGCGGCCCCGTCACTCCCGGTCAGCCGTCGCCGCGCTCCAGCACGGCCATGGCCGCGTTGTGCCCCGGCACCCCGCTCACCCCTCCGCCGCGCACCGCGCCCGCCCCGCACAGCAGGACGTTCGGGTGGGGGGTCTCCACGCCCCAGCGGCCGGTGTCGTCGTGGGTGTGGGGCCAGGACAGGTCGCGGTGGAAGATGTTGCCGCCGGGCAGCCGCAGGTCGCGTTCGAGGTCCAGGGGCGTCTTCGCCTCGATGCAGGGGCGGCCGTCCGCGTCGGTGGCCAGGCAGTCGGCGAGAGGCTCGGCGAGATGGGCGTCCAGCTGGGCCAGGGTGGACTGCAGCAGTTCCTCGCGCACGGCGTCGTTGTCGTGCGCGAAGAGCCGGGCCGGGGTGTGCAGACCGAACAGGGTGAGCGTCTGGTGGCCGCTCTCGGCGAGGGCGGGGCCGAGGATCGTCGGGTCGGTCAGGGAGTGGCAGTAGATCTCGGACGGCGGCGCGGCGGGGAGGTGACCGGCGGCGGCCTGGGCGTGGGCCGCGGCGAGCTGCGCGTAGCCCTCGGCGATGTGGAAGGTGCCGGCGAACGCCTCGCGGGGGTCGACGGCGCTGTCGCGCAACCGGGGGAGGCGCGTGAGCAGCATGTTCACCTTGAGCTGGGCGCCCTCGGCCGGGGCGGGGGCCGCGTCGCCGGTGAGGGCGGCCAGCTCCTGCGGCGAGGCGTTGACCAGCACGTGCCGGGCGGCGGCGACGCCCTCGCCGTCCGCGGTGCGGTAGCTGACCTCGGCGCTGCGGCCGTCCGTGTCGATCCGCACGGCCTCGTGGCCGGTGACGAGCACCGCGCCGGCCTCGCGGGCGGCACGGGCGAGGGCGTCGGTGAGCGCGCCCATGCCGCCGACGGGGACGTCCCAGGCGCCGGTGCCGCCGCCGATGACGTGGTAGAGGAAGCAGCGGTTCTGCCGCAGCGAGGGGTCGTGGGCGTCGGCGAAGGTGCCGATCAGGGCGTCCGTGAGGACCACGCCCCGTACCAGGTCGTCGGCGAAGCGCTCCTCGATCGCGACGCCGATCGGCTCCTCGAACAGGACCCGCCACGCCTCCTCGTCGTCGACCCGGCGGCGCAGTTCGGCGCGGGTCGGCAGCGGTTCGGTCAGGGTCGGGAACACCCGCCGGGCGACCTCGCCCGTCATGCCGTAGAAGCGCTGCCAGGCCGCGTACTCGCGTGCGCCGCCGGTCAGTTCGGCGAAGGCGCGCCGGGTGCGGTGCTCGCCGCCGCCGACCAGCAGGCCGGTCGCCCGGCCGGCGCGCTCGACGGGGGTGTACGAGGAGACGTCGCGGGTGCGGACCCGGAAGGCGAGGCCGAGATCGCGGACGATCTTGTCGGGCAGCAGGCTGACCAGGTACGAGTAGCGGGACAGCCGGGCGTCCACCCCGGCGAAGGGGCGGGTGGAGACGGCGGCGCCGCCCGTGCGGGCCAGCCGCTCCAGCACCAGCACGGACCGGCCGGCCCGCGCCAGGTAGGCGGCGGCGACCAGGCCGTTGTGGCCGCCGCCGACGATCACGGCGTCGTAGGTGCGGTGTCCGGGGTGTCCCTCGTCGGCAGGCATGCCTCTTGGTAACACGTGATGATCCGGTGCGGCCAGGGGCGGCGGGCCGCGCTCGCCCCTCCCGGACGGCGTCGCGCCGCGTCCGGTCAGCTCAGGTCAGCTCCGGCAGCCGGTGCCGGTGCCGGTGCCGGTGCCGGATCAGCCCGCTCTCCCCCGTCTGCCGCGACCGCCCCCGTCGTGGTCCGCCGCGACCGCCCCGGCTCCTCCGGTACGGCGGACCGTCGTCCGCGTTCTTACGGTGCCGGACACGGGCCGGTCCCTCGCGTGCGGGACGTGTCAGGGCGGGAGTCGCCGGTGCGCACGTGCGGGAACACGCCGCGGGGGGACGCCCGTTGCGCGCGTCCGGCGAGTGACGGCGACCGGTGGGGGCCGCTGCGGCCGTACAACTCGTCGGCGTACGACGGCAGATCGGCGTGCGCCGGGTGGACGGCGTGCCGCCACGGCGCCTCGCGCGCCGGGGGCGGGCTCCACCGGGCGTGCCACGGCGCGGTGTTCGGCGAGGCAGCGGTCGGCTCCGCCGCTGCCTCACGTGGTCGTCCTCGCGCGGGCTAACGCCGTACGCGCGGCATCCCCAGGCCGATCCAGGAGATGATCTCCCGCTGGATCTCGTTGTTGCCGCCGCCGAAGGTGAAGATGACGGCCGAGCGGTAGCCGCGTTCGAGTTCGCCGTGCAGGACCGCGCCGGCGGAGCCCTCCTTCAGCGCGCCGGGGGCGGCGGCGACCTCCATCAGCCAGGCGTAGGCGTCGCGGCGTGCCTCGGAGCCGTAGACCTTGACGGCGGAGGCGTCCTGCGGGGTGAGCGTGCCGTCCTGGACGGCGCCGACCATCTTCCAGTTGAGGAGTCTGAGCGCGTCCAGTCTGGTGTGGGTGCGGGCGAGGAGGCGGCGCACCCAGGGCAGGTCGATGACGCGGCGGCCGTCGGTGAGCTTGGTCTGCGCCGCCCAGCGCTGGACGTCGTGCAGGGCGCGCACGGCCATGGTGCCGTGGGCCGCGAGGGTGACGCGTTCGTGGTTGAGCTGGTTGGTGATCAGCCGCCAGCCCTGGTTCTCCTCCCCGACCCGGCGGGAGAGGGGGACGCGGACGTTCTCGTAGTGGCTGGCGGTGGTGTCGTGGGAGGCGAGGGTGTTGATCGGGGTGCAGGAGTAGCCGGGGTCGGAGGTCGGCACGAGGAGCATGGTGATGCCCTTGTGCGGCGGGGCGGCCGGGTCGGTGCGCACGGCCAGCCAGACCCAGTCGGCGGTGTCGCCGTTGGTGGTCCAGATCTTCTGGCCGTCGACGACGTAGGCGTCGCCGTCGCGGACGGCGCGGGTCCTGAGCGCGGCGAGGTCGGTGCCCGCCTCGGGCTCGCTGTAGCCGATCGCGAAGTCGATCTCGCCGGAGAGGATCCTCGGCAGGAAGTACGCCTTCTGCTCGTCGGTGCCGTACTGCATGATCGTCGGGCCGACGGTGTTGAGGGCCATCAGGGGCAGCGGGACGCCGGCCTGGGCGGCTTCGTCGAAGAAGACGAACTGCTCGACGGCGGTGAGGCCGCGGCCGCCGTACTCCTTCGGCCAGCCCACGCCCAGCCAGCCGTCCGCGCCGAGCCGTCGGACCGTGGTGCGGTAGTGGCGCTTCTGCGCGGCGGGGCCGGTGAAGCGGGCATGGGCCTGGTCGGGTGCCAACTCGGCGAAGTAGGCGCGCAGTTCGCTGCGCAGCCGCTGCTGCTCGGGCGTGTATTCGAGGTGCACGGCGCCTCCAGGCTCCCAAGGCCGGTCCTGACGGCGCACACCGTAGAACGTGTTCCAGAAATTGGGAATGGCGAGGACACCGGGAGAGCGGCGGCGGACCGGAAAGGCCGCCGGCGGACCGGCGGCCTTCCGCTGTGCGGCCGTGTGCTTCGGCGTGTGGCAGTGTGCTTCGGCTGTGTGGCCGTGTGCTTGCGCTGTGCGGCCGTGCGCCGTCGCGGGCGCCTCAGCCGGCGACGGGAGCCGGGCTCGCGGACGTCTCGGGCCGCTCGGCCGGGGCGGGCGCGAGGGCGCGTTCGGCCAGCACCCCGAAGACCAGTCCGAACACGGTCCACAGGGTCGACTGGACGGCCAGGGTGGCCAGCCGGAAGTCCCACAGCAGGGTGGCGGGGAAGCCGGCCGGGGTGTTGTCCTGGGCGGGCAGGAAGACGAACGCCAGGCCGACGGCCAGGACGAAGAACGCCCCCGCCGCGACGGTGGCGTTCCAGGTGCCCAGGCGGGGCGCGAGGCGCTTGCCCAGGATGACCGTGGCGACCGCGATCAGCACACTGAGCACGATCATCAGGAAGTACAGCGCGGTGCGCTCCTGCAGGGTGTCGGGGTTGCCGACGGCGGGCGGGTTGGCCGGGTACTTGAGGAACGGGACGAGGTAGACGGCGACCAGGACGGCCGCGGCCAGGAGCAGTGCGCTCGCGCGCGGCCCGAAACGGCCGATCCTGCCGAGCGCGAAACAGTAGGCGAGGGCGGCGATGCCGCCGAAGGCGACCCCGTAGACGAGGATGCCGGTCGACAGTCCGGCGGTGGACTGCAGAGCGCGGCTGACGAGGGGGTCGTCGCCGCCCCCGTGGTGCGCCGCCTTCGCCTTCTCGAAGTCGATGGCGCCTCTCACGCTCGGTTCGCCGAGGAAGTAGGCCACCAGGAGGGCGGCCACGCCCGCGGCGAGTCCCGCGAGCATGCCGCGGACCAGGAGGTGTCTCACAGTTGCGGAGTTCATGAGTGCTTCGGCTCCCTGGCGGTCAGTGGCAGGGGAAGCCGAGCAGGTGGCGGCCGTCGTGCACCCATTCGTGCACGCCGGTGCCGGAGAAGATCGCGGTGGCGCCCTGTTCGGCGCCCACGAAGTACAGCAGGACCAGCATCAGGAGGCCGAAGAAGAAGGCCCACGGCGCGATCACGCCGATCGGGAGTGTGGCCGGTACGGCGGTGGTGCTCGTCGGCTGGGCGATGGACTGCGCCATGGCAGGACCCTCCTGGGGAACTCGCGTCCCGTCTCGGTGGTGCACAGGACGACGGGGCGGGTCTGACTCACCCGGCCGCACCCGAAGGTGCGCGCCCGGCATACAGTGGCGCGACCGTGCCGGAATCCCACCGGCTTCCACGAACCGTCGTCGGTATCGACGAGAAGGTACCGCGTGTCAGGGACACGGCCAAGGGCGCACGGCTCCGCGACCGGCGCCACCGCCCGAGCCGTGCGCCGTGAGCCGTCGAATCGCCTGCTGTGAAGGGGACGTTGAGCGATGCGCAGCGGGGTGCGGGCCGGATGACGAGCCGCGTGATGTTGATCTCACCCGCGATCACGGCGGCTCTGCGGGAGGCCCGTTTCGACGACGCCTGCCCCCTCGACGCCGCCGGTCTGCGCCGGGCACGGGACGCGGCGGGCGGGCTCCCGGCGGCCGGCCGGGCCTTCGCCTCCCCGACCGCGCGCTGCCGGGAGACGGCGCGGGCGCTCGGCCTGGACGCGGTGGCGGCGCCGGAGCTGGCGGGCCTGGACGGTGGGGCGCTGGCGGGG
>NZ_AGBF01000302.1 GCF_000225525.1 Streptomyces zinciresistens K42
GCTCTTCGGAGGCCGGCCCCGCGACGGCCTCCCCGCGGTGCCGGTGGCGCGCGGCGCCGGGGGGCGTCGCACACCACCGCGGGCCCGCCCGCCCGCTCCCGTCCCGCGCGGCGGCCGGGCGGGAGGGTCCCGCCGCTCGGCCCGTGCGCTTCCCGGAGCCCGCTTCGTCAGCCATCGCGATCCCCCCGCAGCCCTCATGACGAAGGCGACGCGACCGGCAGCCCGCTACTCGCCGCCCTTTTGCACGAAACTCCGCACGAAGTCCTCTGCGTTCTCCTCGAGGACGTCGTCGATCTCGTCCAGCACCGAGTCGACGTCGTCGCTCAGCTTCTCCTGGCGCTCCTTGAGGTCGTCCGACGCCTGTGCCTCGGTCGACTGCTCCTCGGCCTCCTCGGTGGAACGCGTGGCCTTCTGCTGCCCGCCGCCGGTGTCCTTGGTTGCCATATCCCTCACCCCGCTCAGTTCGCCCGACATGGTCGACAGGTCGGCTTTCCTGCCGATCGGTGATGATCAGACCCTACAAGCCGGGTCCGACATCGGCCCCGCGGTTTCCGCAACGCGCGGGGGCCATCTCGATGATTCCCGGACGCCGGGTCTTTCCACCCTGGTGGACCGGCGTCCGGCCGGTGCCCCCGGGTACCCCTCAGCCGCCCGACAAGACCTTGACCAGGTCTTCTGCCGTGCGACAGCGGTCCAGGAGCTCCTTGACGTGATTTCGCGTTCCGCGAAGCGGTTCGAGGGTTGGGACGCGCTGGAGGGAGTCGCGGCCGGGCAGGTCGAAGATCACCGAGTCCCAGGAGGCGGCCGCGACGTCGTCGGCGTACTGCTCCAGGCAGCGGCCCCGGAAGTACGCCCGGGTGTCCTCCGGCGGCTTCGCCTTGGCCCGCTCGACGTCGCCCTCGTCCAGCAGGCGCTTGATGCGGCCCCGGGCCGCGAGACGGTTGTAGAGGCCCTTCTCGGGGCGTACGTCGGCGTACTGGAGGTCGAGGAGGTGCAGCTTGGCCGCGTCCCAGTCGAGCCCGTCACGGCGGCGGTAGCCCTCCATGAGCTCCCGCTTGGCGACCCAGTCCAGCTCGCCGGCCAGGCTCATGGGGTCGTTCTCCAGCCGGTTGAGGGTGTCCTCCCAGCGCGCCAGGACGTCCTTGGTCTGCTCGTCGGCGTCGGCACCGAAGCGCTCCTCGACGTACTTGCGGGAAAGCTCGTAGTACTCCATCTGGAGCTGCACCGCGGTGAGGGTGCGGCCGCTGCGCAGGGTGACCAGCCGCTGCAGGGTGGGGTCGTGCGAGACCTGGTGGAGGGTGCGTACGGGCTGGTCGACGGCCAGGTCGACGGCGATGAAGCCGTCCTCGATCATCGACAGGACCAGCGCCGTCGTGCCCAGCTTCAGATAGGTCGAGATCTCCGACAGGTTGGCGTCGCCGATGATCACGTGGAGGCGGCGGTACTTCTCCGCGTCGGCGTGCGGCTCGTCGCGGGTGTTGATGATGGGCCGCTTGAGCGTCGTCTCCAGGCCGACCTCGACCTCGAAGTAGTCGGCGCGCTGGCTCAGCTGGAAGCCGTGCTCGTGGCCGTCCTGGCCGATGCCGACGCGACCGGCGCCGGCGAAGACCTGCCGGGAGACGAAGAAGGGCGTGAGGTGGCGCACGATGTCGGAGAAAGCGGTTTCCCGCTTCATCAGGTAGTTCTCGTGCGTCCCGTAGGAGGCGCCCTTGTTGTCGGTGTTGTTCTTGTAGAGGTGGATCGGCTGGGCGCCGGGCAGCTGGGCCGCGCGTTCGGCGGCCTCGGCCATGATCCGCTCACCGGCCTTGTCCCAGAGGACGGCGTCGCGGGGGTTGGTGACCTCGGGGGCGCTGTACTCGGGGTGGGCGTGGTCGACGTAGAGCCGTGCGCCGTTGGTGAGGATGACGTTGGCCAGACCGATGTCCTCGTCGGTGAGCTGGCTGGAGTCGGCCGCCTCCCGGGCGAGGTCGAAGCCTCGGGCGTCCCGGAGCGGGTTCTCCTCCTCGAAGTCCCAGCGGGCCCGGCGGGCCCGGTGCATCGCGGCCGCGTAGGCGTTGACGATCTGGGACGAGGTGAGCATGGCATTGGCGTTGGGGTGGCCGGGGACGGAGATCCCGTACTCCGTCTCGATGCCCATTACTCGCCGTACGGTCATGCGGCCCTCCTTGCCCGGCGGCGCCCTCGGTCGTGGGTGCCGCACAAGTACCGCTGGCGCTCGGTTGCGTGTGCGGTGCCCGCCCCCGCACTGCGCGACTCGGCGGTACGAAAGAGCCTAGAACGCCTCTGCGCCGGTGGGGAGATCATTTGCGTCATTGCGTTGCTCGCCTTTGTCCCGGCCGTGGCCGGAAAACAGTCGGCTGCGGGCACCCGGTGGGGGCACCCGCAGCCGCCCTGTCTTTTACAGGTACTGACCGGTATTCGCCACCGTGTCGATGGAGCGTCCGGTGTCCGCGCCCTGCTTTCCGGTGATGAGGGTGCGGATGTAGACGATCCGCTCGCCCTTCTTTCCGGAGATCCGGGCCCAGTCGTCCGGGTTGGTGGTGTTGGGCAGGTCCTCGTTCTCCTTGAACTCGTCCACGCATGCCTGGAGGAGGTGGGAGACGCGCAGACCCTTCTGGTTGTGCTCCAGGAAATCCTTGATCGCCATCTTCTTGGCGCGGCCCACGATGTTCTCGATCATGGCACCGGAATTGAAGTCCTTGAAATAGAGGACTTCCTTGTCGCCATTGGCGTAGGTGACTTCCAGGAAGCGGTTCTCCTCGGATTCGGCGTACATCTGCTCGACGGCGGTCTGGATCATGCTCGTGACCGTCATCACCTTGTCACCGCCGTGCTCCCCGAGGTCCTCGGAGTGCAGCGGGAGGCGCTCGGTGAGGTACTTGCCGAAGATGTCCTTCGCCGCCTCGGCGTCGGGACGCTCGATCTTGATCTTCACGTCCAGGCGGCCGGGGCGCAGGATGGCCGGGTCGATCATGTCCTCGCGGTTGGAGGCACCGATCACGACCACGTTCTGCAGGCCCTCGACACCGTCGATCTCGGCGAGCAGCTGGGGGACGATGGTGTTCTCCACGTCCGAGCTGACACCGGAGCCGCGGGTGCGGAAGAGGGACTCCATCTCGTCGAAGAAGACGATGACGGGCGTGCCCTCCGACGCCTTCTCGCGAGCACGCTGGAAGACGAGGCGGATCTGCCGCTCGGTCTCGCCGACGTACTTGTTGAGGAGCTCGGGGCCCTTGATGTTGAGGAAGAAGCTCTTGCCGGAGGACTGGCCGGTGACCTCGGCGACCTTCTTGGCCAGCGAGTTGGCGACGGCCTTGGCGATGAGCGTCTTGCCGCATCCGGGGGGCCCGTACAGGAGGACGCCCTTCGGCGGGCGCAGTTCGTGCTCCTTGAACAGGTCCGGGTAGAGGTAGGGAAGCTCGACGGCGTCGCGGATCATCTCGATCTGGTTGCCGAGGCCGCCGATCGATTCGTAGCCGATGTCCGGGACTTCTTCGAGGACGAGCTCCTCGACCTCGCTCTTGGGGACGATCTCGTAGACGTAGCCGGACCGGGGTTCGAGCAGCAGGGCGTCGCCGGGGCGGATGGTGACGCCCAGCAGCGGCTCGGCGAGCCGCACCACCCTCTCCTCGTCGGTGTGCCCGAGGACCAGGGCGCGCTCGCCGTCCTCAAGGATCTCCTTGAGGGTGACGATGTCCCCGACGCGCTCGAACTGCATGGCCTCGACCACGTTGAGCGCTTCGTTGAGCATCAGTTCCTGGCCGCGCCTGAGGTCGTCGAGCTCGACGCTCGGGCTGACGTTCACCCGGAGTTTGCGGCCCCCGGTGAAGATGTCCGCGGTGCCGTCGTCGTTGGACTGCAGGAAGACACCGAAGCCGGCCGGCGGCTGCGCGAGCCGGTCGACCTCCTCCTTGAGGGCCACGATCTGGTCGCGGGCCTCACGGAGCGTGTTCGCCAGCCGCTCGTTCTGGGCGGACACACCGGCCAGGTTCGTCTGCAGTTCGACGATTCGCTCTTCGAGAATCCTCGTGTGCCGCGGAGAGTCGGCGAGCTTGCGCCGCAGGACGGCGATCTCCTGCTCAAGGTAGGCGATCTGCCCGGCGGGGTCGTCGGACCCTCGTCCCGGGCGGATGCCGCGGTTCATGTCGTCGTCGTGGGCTGCCACGGTCCTCACCTCCTCCAAGGGGAGCTGGACGCTTCCAGACCCTACCTGGGTGGGTGTCGATTGAAACCCCTAGATCACAAAGACTGTCGGGGTGTGTCCGATCTTCACCCTTGCGCTCTCCCTCACGCCAGGGGAATACCCACCGCACTCGATCGGAACCCAGGCGGGGGTAGGGTCGAACCGTTCAACACCCGTCAGAGCTGGCCGGATTCCCGTACGGCTCGACGAAGCAAACGGCAGGAGAGATGAGCGTGGAGCGGGCGGCCGTGGTCGGGGACGAGGCGCTGGAGGTCTGGATCGACCAGGATCTCTGTACCGGTGACGGCATCTGCGCCCAGTACGCGCCAGAGGTGTTCGAGCTGGACATCGACGGTCTGGCCTATGTGAAGGGCGCCGACGACGAGCTGCTGTCGGCGCAGGGGGCCACAACGCCCGTGCCGTTGCCGCTCCTCACGGACGTGGTGGACTCGGCGAAGGAATGTCCGGGCGAATGTATCCACGTACGTCGGGTTTCGGACAAGGTCGAAGTCTTCGGACCGGACGCCGAGTGACCTTGGGACGACGGGCTGTTACGACTGTCCGTTTCCTCACGGCGTCCGGTGGAGCCGGTCAGACGCTGTGCGCGCCGGCCGGTGTCGAGCGGGTGAACGAGCCGTTCTTCCACCGCCATTCCGCCTTCTCGTTGACGTCCGGGCAGCAGCGCGGCACGTCCTGCGACGAGTAGCGCAGCAGCCCGGCGGCGACGGCTCCGTCGCGCACCGCGATGTCACTGACGGTGATGTCGTCCTTGGGCGCGACGAGCGTGGCGACGAGGCGGGGCTCCGCGGCCCCCGCGGCCCGGGTGAGGATGTAGACGCCGTCGGGCGGGGTGCCCATCGGGGAGTCGCAGTGGACCACGGCGACCGTCTCCGGGTTGCCGTCGCCGTCGAGGTCGCCGGTGGCCTTCTTGGCGACGACCGCCTTCACCGGGCCGCATTCCAGGGGGAAGTCGACGCGGGCGGGGTTCGGGGGCGCCGCCGCGGGGCGGTTCCCGGCGTCGGGGCCGGACGGCTGGGCGGCGGTGGCCGCGTTGGGCTGGAAGACCGAGGAGAGGGCCACGACACCGGCGAGCGCCGTGGCGGTGGCGACCCAGTGGATGGGGCGGGTGTGCGTGTGTGCCAGTTCCGGAAGCGCGTTCTGCTGCACTGGGAGCGTCTCCTGTGAGGGCTGCCGGTGGGGGGTGGCCTGCATGGTGCCACACGCCACAGCGCGGGGGAACGGCGGGGTGGCGAGTCGCGGTGCGGAATGTCGTGGTCAGGGGTGTGGCGGCGGCGCGCGGCACCGGCCGCGGGCGTTCGCCGGGTGGGTCGGCGGAGCGCGCCGCGGGCGGGCGCGGGAGGTGTGGGCGGCTCGCTGGGGGCGTG
>NZ_AGBF01000301.1 GCF_000225525.1 Streptomyces zinciresistens K42
TCGGGTGGCCCGGGGGAATTTCACCCCCGGGCTCCCACAGATCCCGGCGTGACAGTCTCCCGTCACCGGGCTCCTATTATCCTGGTCACCAGATCGAGTGGACCCATTTCCAGTGGGCAAAGAAAAGCGGGTACGCGGTGGTGACCTGCTTCCATCGCCGGTGGAACTTCTTGAAGGTCTTCAGCCGCCGGTATTTCTTGCGGACCCAGCGCATCAGGTAGTAGTTGATGCGCTTGAGGAGGGGATACAGCTCGGTGCGATAGAACGCACCGTAGTACTGCATCCAGCCGCGGATGATGGGGTTGAGCCATCGCGCGAACTCGCCGAGGGTGTAGCCGATGTGCATGTGAAGCCGCCAGGAGCGGACCTCCATACTCATCTTCTTCAGGGCGTCCTTACTGGGCGCCGGAAGGAATGAAGTGAAGATCTTTCCGTTCCGGTCTCGCGCTGGACGACGCTGGAACGTGAAACCGAGGAAGGTGAACGACGTTGCCGCGACACCGTCGTGGCGCCCGTCTCTTCCGCAGTAAACAATCCGGGTCTTGGCCGGGTGCAGTTGCAGTCCGACCTCCTCCATCCTGTTCCCGATCGCCGCCAGGACCACACGGGCCCGGCGCTCGGAGTCGCAGTGCACGACTGCGTCATCCGCATAGCGTTCGAACTGGACGTCCGGGAAATTCCGGGAGAGCCACAGATCGAACGCATAGTGCAGAAACAGATTCGCCAACACGGGAGAAACCGCCGACCCCTGTGGGGTTCCGCGATCTCGCTGCCGCAAGGTGCCGTCGGGAAGTTGCAGTGGAGCGGCAAGCCACCGCTTCACATACAACACGACCCACGCGGCATCGGTATGGGTTTCCACCGCCTTGATGACGAGGTCCCAGCGGACGCTGTCGAAGAATTTAGAGACATCGAGATCGACGGCCCACTTCTTCTTCCAGCACCGCCGCCGGCATGCCTCGACCGCGTTCAGAGCCGACCTACCCGGCCGGTAGCCGTAGGAGTCCGGGTGGAACACCGGCTCCACCCGCTTCTCCAGATGAGCGGCCACCACCGTCTGGGCGATTCTGTCCGCGACCGTTGGCACACCGAGCAAACGAACCCCGTCGCCATGCGACTTCGGGATTTCCGCACCTTTCACCGGAGGAGGAAAATAGCTTCCCGAAGCCATCCGATTCCAGATCTTATAGAGGTTCCCCTTCAGATCCTTCTCGAACTCCTCGATCGTGCAGCCATCCGCCCCCGGAGCACCCTGATTGGCCTTGACCTTCAGGTACGCCTCCCAGACCTCCGTCTTTGATATCTCGAACGACTTGATCTGTGATTTCAGCTCGCCCACGCAGCTCCTCCCAGGAAACTCCTGGTTGACCGAACAAACGAACCACGGATAATCCGGCCCCTTCGCTCCGCTCCCACCGCGCCCAGCAGGAGATTCACCACTACTACGAACCGGTCCGCCAACACACTTCGCATCGGTACTCAGTTCCTCGCGGGTTGTCCGCTTGGAAGGCTCCCTTTCACAACACTGCGTGAAAAACGCAGAGTTGAGGCATCGAAGTGTGTCTTCCCACGTTCCGCACGAAAGCAGCAGACCAGATTCACGTCGCCTCCACACCGGGCACCACCTGGCCAGTAAACGGGTTTCCGCCAGACTCATCCCGGGCCAAAAAGTAACACCCGGTTCTGATGCCATTTCATCAATAACGACGCGTCAACAGCGATCCCCACAAGGGGACTGCGCTCCGTCTCCCTGGTCCCCACCTGACGCCTCACGGACGCCTTTTCCACAGTCGCTCACCACGGTCGCGTCACCGCTTCCGCAGCATGTGGCGGTTTGAAGCCTCCCCCCGCAGGGCGACTCCGAAGGGCCGAAAGTCCTTCATCTCTCGTGCAGCATCGCGTACGGCTACTCAACTACCCCAAGCAGCCTCCGCGTTCGTGGCACACCTTTTCCCATGACTTCCAGGGCCGCGTCCCGGCGGGCCAGGTCCTTCTCCAGCCGCGCGACCTTCTTGCGCAGCCGCTCCAGTTCGGCCTGCTCGGCCGCCTTCTTCGGCCGCACCGCCGAGGTCCGCCGGTCGGCAAGGGCACCCAGGGCGCCGGCCTCGCGGGCCTGGCGCCACTCGATGATGTGCGAGTGGTACAGCCGCTCACGGCGCAGGATCGCGCCTTTCTCCCCGGCCGGGGCGGCGTCGTACTCGGCAACGATCCGAAGCTTGTACGCCGCGGAAAACGTCCGCCGCTTCGGCTTCGGCGCCGGATCGTCACCGGCGGCGGGTATCGGGGTGATGCTGGCCATACTGAGGGGATCTCCTGTCTCGCCCATCCAGACTAACCCGACAAACCGTGTGTCTCAGTTGAGACTGTCAGAGAGGGAGCGCCTCCTGCTCCCCGGCGCGCTGACTGCGACGCCGGGGCCGGGCATCCTGAGCCGCCGTGGCATCGATGCCCAGCCGTGAAAGGAGCCGTTGCTGCTCAGGATGCAGATCCGGATACCGGGTGCACTGCAGGTACAGCCACTCGCCCAGACTGAGGCCGGTACCGGGAAATCCTCCCCGCGCATCCAACGGGCCCTGTGCCGCGACGTGACACCTGGCCTGGTGGTAGGTGCGCTGCCACAGGGTCGGCCATGGCGTGTCCCAGTACGGGTCCAGTGCACGCAGCGCGGCGCAGCGCCAGGCAGGCATCCCCAGACGGAGCATGCGCTGGTTGGTCATCCACGCCCCCAGAGGAAAGCCGTCCTGGAGCGTGTCCGCCCGTGTGGCCAGATGCCCCCGCGCAGCCGCGTAGGCCCGGGCACGGGTCAGGCCCGCTTCGAACGCCTCGTCGGCCTGGCGGCTGTGCCCGCGCCGCCGTTTGAGGGGCAGCGCCTCTGCGGCTTCACCGCCGGCCACCTCTTGCAGGTGCTGGGCGAGTTCGTCAGCCAAGGGACGAGGCCGGTGCGCGGGATGGACCTTCCACAGCAACCGCTGCCCGTCGTCATCGGGCACTTCCGCCGCCTTGCTGCACTGGTGCGCCCAGGCGAACAGCGGTCCGTCCATGCACGATGTCAGGCAACCAGTGAGCCAAGGCCGCTCCAGACAGCGCGCCAGCTCACTGATGAACACGGGGAGGTCGCCCAGGCAGAAAGGGAGGTGGCCGCGCACCTGGGTTGCGATACGGCGCCTCATCGTCTGGTCTGCCAACATCCCGGCGACGGCCACCGTCTCCGGATAGGTGACCAAGCCGCGGGCCAGGATCCGCCACCGCCCAGGATCCTCGTCCTCGGGAACCGTCGCGCACAGCCGCGCCGGCCACAGGCGTTCCTCGGGCCACTCCTGCGCCCACCACCAGGCTGTGACCGCCTCAGCAACCTCGAACGCCGGACCAGCGACGGGGGAGCGGCGCAGCAGCCTGCGGTGATCCTCCTGCGCCCGGACCACCTCCGGGCATCCGGCCAACCCCACGACACGGCCCCCGCTGCCAGGCACGCCCATCAGCCAGCACCGGTGGCGTGGGCAGACCCGCTGGTGCGCCGCCAGGTACACCCGGGCTGGTGCAACGCGACCCGTCCGCGCAGCCACACAGCCCGGGCACGCCGGACCCCAGGTGGCAACCGTCTCCACCCCGTTGTGGAGCCGAGCCGCCGGCCTCTTCTTCGAGGGGCCCAGCGGCTCCTCCCGCGTCCAGGCCGGCAACGCGCGGCGTAAGCCCGCCTGCGGCACACGACACAGTGCCGCGACCCGGTCCCGGGCCGCGGCGTTCAAGAACACCTCACTGTCGCCCTGCAGAGCCCCGACGACGCCCTGCTGGCCAGCCACTTCGGTGACCGCCGACAGCAGACTCCGCACCGTCAGGCCGTATCTGTCCGCGATCCGCCCAAGGAACGACAGTGTCATCTCACCCTGCAGGGGAGCGACCCGAAAGGCACCCGCGGCCAGCAACAGTTTCCCCGCCCGTCCCGTCCCTGTGACAACTAGCGTGCTTCGGCTCAACAAGTGTGACTGAGCGCTTCACTTGGCGAGTTGAGCAGTCGCATCGGTAGCCGTCAGCAAGTTAAAGGGAGTTGAAGGGAAAGCCTTCGCGGTCACTCGCGAAGGCGCGGGACAATACAGCGGGACGAGCTCGGCGTGAGAACGGAAGGCACCGTGGGAAAGGTCGACGGCAAGAACTGGAGGCCGCAGGAGGGCGCCAGGCTGGGGGAATGGACCCTGGTCGGCCGCGGCTACCTCGGCAAGGGCGGCAACGGCGAGGTCTGGGAAGCACGCCGCGAGAGCGGCGACGGCCGGTACGCGATCAAGATGTTCGGCCTCGGGAAATCCCTGAAAGACCGCCGCCGGAGGTTCGCCGACGAGATCAGGTTCCTGCACGGCTACACCGGCGAGGGCGTCGTGCCGCTCGTCGACTCGCACGTGCCCGAGGACACGCAGGAGATCTGCTGGTACGTCATGCCCTTGGCCGTCCCGCTGGACGAGGCCCTCGGCGACACCCCGGCCGAGGAGACGATGCTGGAGGCCGTCGCCGCCTACGCCGAGACGCTGGCCGTCCTGGCGGAGCAAGGTGTCCACCACCGCGACATCAAGCCGTCGAACCTGTTCCAGCGTGACGGCCGGTGGGAGATCGGCGACTTTGGACTGGTCACCTTCCCGGGCAAGGGCGACGTCACCAGCCCGGCGGTGAAGCTCGGCCCGGTGAACTTCCACGCCCCCGAGATGCTGGAGCCCGGCGATGACGTCGACGGCGGCCCGGCGGACGTCTGGTCGCTGGCGAAGACGATGTGGGTGCTGCTGCGTCGGACCCGGTGGCCGCTGCCGGGGGAGTACCGGTCAGGTGGCGAGTACAGCCTCCAGGGGCACATCGCGTTGCCATGGGCGGGCGAGCTGGACCGGCTGATGCAGCGCTGCACCGTGCTCCACCCGGCGGGCCGGCCGACGATGGCCGAGTTCGCGAAGGAGGTCCGCGCCTGTCTGGCCGAGCCGCCCGAATCGCGCGAGACCGCGTCGATCGCCGAGATGCAGGACCGTCTTGCTGTCCTGACCGCTGCCTCACATGAGGCTGCGCAGCAGGCTCAGGAGCGCCGGAACTTCCTGGACCGGCTCGCCCTGGAGCTCGACGTTCTCTTCACGGACCTCTACGGCGTGGTCGACGGGATGCTCCAGAACAAGTTCCGCTACTACGAGTCGCAGCCCGAGCCGAGCGAGGCGACGCGTCTGCTGCCCATGCTGATGCCCCCGTGGGCACATCAACGCGGCGCGCAGTTCACCTCGCCGGATCAGGACGGCAAGGCTGCGGTGAAGTTCTCGTTCGTGGTGCGCCTGGTCAACAAGCTCGACGACGAGGCAGAGATCGCCTTCGACCTGCGGGTGGTTCACCGACACCACAGTCTGGAGGACTATCCCTTCAAGCTGCAGCGCACCTGGAACGCGCCTGTCGGTTCCGTTCAGTTCGCCCGGGTTCTGGACGAGATCCGTGCCGTCGCCTCCAACGCGGTGCCGGACATGCTTCCAGTGATCCTCCGCATCGTGGCCCTGGCCGACGATCACGTTCCGGACTGGTATGCCAAGGCCCGCGCGGGCGACATCTGACCAGCCGCGACGACGAGGGCGGCCTTGGAGAGAACCATCTCCTCGGGGAGGGGCGCTCAGCTCGCCAACTCAACCGCTCACTGAAGCGCTCAGTCGCAACAAG
>NZ_AGBF01000300.1 GCF_000225525.1 Streptomyces zinciresistens K42
CGCCGTCGAGGACGGTGTCGGGGACCAGGCCGTCAGTGCGTCAGGGTCGGCGGGCGGCAGGGCGGTGGGCTCGCGGTCGTAGGTGGGCGGGCCGCCGCCGACGTAGTCGAGCCGCGGGCCGGCGGGGGCGGCGGCGCTGCTCGGGGCGGCGGCGGCCGGTCGGCGGGCGGCGCGCTCTCCACCGTGAAGCCCGGCGGCTTCGGCAGTCCGGCCGGGAACCCCGGGGGGCGCGGCGGGTCGTCCGCGTCGGTGCGCTGCGGCGGTACGGCCGGTGCCGGTTCGGCGGTGGCCGGGGCCGTGGCGTCGTTGACGGTCCCGGAGGCCGAGGCGAACCGGTCGTCGAGCGAGTCGGGCGCCGCCGTCGGGCCGGTGTCCCCGGTGGCCCCGCCGTAGAGCTGGCCCCACCAGTCGTCCTCCTGGCCGGCGGGCGTTCCCCCCTGCTGGTTCATGCCGTCAATTGTCCACCGCGGGGCCGGTTGGGAAACGGGGCATCGCGAAATTCCCGCCGCGGACCCGGCGGCGGGGTGACTCCGGGAGCCAAGAAGTGAACAACTGTGCGATGCACGGGGGTGGCGTGCCGCCGCGGTCACACCCGCGGGTGAACCGCCCGGTCCCGGCGGCGGCCCTCCGCCGGACATGGCTGATCTGCGGGTTCTGCCCGGCTGCGGCACTCTGGTCAGATGGGAGTCTGGGACCTTGTGCTGGTCGGCCTGGTCCTGGCACTCGGCCTGTGCGGGGTGCTGGTGCCCGGGGTGCCGGGGTCGTGGCTGGTGTGGGCCGGCGTCATGTGGTGGGCGCTGAAGGACCCCCGGCCGGTCGCGTGGTGGGTCCTCGTGGGGGCGACCGTGGCGCTGTTCCTCTCCCAGGTGGTGCGGTGGGCGCTGCCCCCGCGCCGACTGCGCCCGGGATGGGCGGGCCGCCGTGTGGTGGTGTACGCGGCGGCTGGCTCGTTCCTCGGCTTCGTCCTGATCCCCGTGCTCGGCTCGGTGCCCGGTTTCATGGCCGGCATCTACGTCGCGGAGCGGATCAGGCTGGGCCGCCACGCCGAGGCGCGGGCCGCGGTGCGCACGGCGATGCGGTCGGGCGGGTCGAGCGTGCTGGCGGAGCTGTTCACCTGCCAGCTGATCGCGGGCGCGTGGCTGGGCGCGGTGATCTGGGGCTGACGCCCGCGTTCCGCCCGACCCCGCCGAAAGCCCGGCCTCCGGCGTGAGCGGCGGCGCCCCACGAGCACAGAGCCGGACGCCGTCACCCGCGGCCGACGCCCCGCAGACCGCCCGGCCCCGCCGGGAGCCCGCCCTCCAGTGTGAGCAGGCGCGTCTTGCGGTCGAGGCCGCCCGCGTAGCCGGTGAGTGACCCGTCGGCGCCGATCACCCGGTGGCAGGGGCGGACGACGAGCAGCGGGTTCGCGCCGATCGCGCCGCCCACGGCCCGCACGGCGGCGCGGGGGGCGCCGATCCGCGCGGCGATCTCGCCGTACGTGGTGGTCGCCCCGTAGGGCACGGCGTCCAGGGCGTCCCACACCCGCTCGCGGAACGCGGTGCCGTCGGTGCGGAACGGGAGCGTGAACTCCTTCAGTTCACCGGCGAAGTAGGCGGCGAGCTGTTCCTCGGCGGCCCGGAACAGGGCCGGGTCGTGCCGCCAGTGGGCGAGCACGCCGCGTCCGCCCTTCTGCTCCGGCACGGACAGCGAGGTCAGCGCCCCGGTGGCCGGGTCGGCCGTGAGCAGGAGCGGGCCGAGGGGACTGGCGCACCGCGCCCAGTGCACGGGTCCGGGGGTGGCCTTCCCGCGTTTCGCGGTGCGTCCGGCCCTCGTGGTCGTCTCGGAATCCGCGGTCGTCTCGGAATCCGCGGTCTGCCCGGGATTCGCGGTGTTCTCGGTCATCGGTGCCATCGGTCGCATCGGTGCCATCTGTGCCATCTGTCTCATCGGTCTCATCCGTGGAGTCGGTACGCGGGCTTCCCCGCGGTGAGCAGGTGTCGTACGGCGTAGGAGCGCCAGGGGCGCCAGTTGCCGGGGGCGTCGAGGCCGGGCGGGGCCACGTCCGGGTCGCCCAGGGCGCGGGTGCGCAGGGCGGCGACGGCGTGGGCGTCCAGGCCGGGCAGGTCGCGCAGGGCCGCGTCCGCCCGGTCGCGGTCGGCTCCGGGGTCCAGCCGCAGGGTGCCGTCGGCGAGGGCCGCGGTCAGGGCGCCCAGGGGGCCGGCGGGCTCGGCCACGGCGAGCACCGCCGCCTCGGGGAAGAGATGGGTGAGGCCGCCGCAGGGCGCGTCGAGTGCCTTGCCGTACCGCAGGACCAGCTCCCCGGCGGCCCGCGGCCCCACGAGCACCCGTACGGCCAGTTCCTCGGGGTCGGCGGCGCCGGGCGAGCGCAGACCGGGGCGTGCGGCGACCAGCGGGGCGAGGACCGGGTCGGCGCCGAGCCGCTCGTCGACGGCGTAGGGGTCGGCGTCCAGGTCGAACAGCCGGCGCAGCCGCTGGACGGCGGTGGTGAGGTCGCGCGGGTCGGTGAGGTGCAGCCGGGCGTCGAGCCAGCCGCCGGGGTGGGCGGCGGTCCCCCGGACGGGCGCGGTGCCCGTCTTCTCCTCGACGGCGGCGACGGCGCTCCCGTGGGGCAGCCGCAGGGTGCGGCGGTAGGTGCGCGCGCCGGGCGGGCCGCCGACCTCCTCGACGCCGGGCACGGCCTCCCGCGCGAGCAGGTCGAAGACGGCCGCGGCCTGGTAGGGGCCCCGGTGGGCGAGCCGCAGCGGAATGCCGGCCGAGGGGGTGGCCGCCGGGCGCGCGGCACGTCCGGCGGCGGGCGCGGCGGCGCGCAGTCCGGTCGGTGTGCGGGCGTAGACCGCCCGGATCGTGTCGTTGAACTGGCGGACACTGGCGAACCCGGCCGCGAAGGCGATCTCGGTGACCGGCAGAGCGGTGGTCTGGAGCAGGGTGCGCGCGGTGTGGGCCCGCTGGGCGCGGGCGAGCGCCACCGGTCCGGCGCCCAGTTCGGCGGTGAGCTGGCGCTGGACCTGCCGGGGGCTGTAGCCGAGCCGTGCGGCGAGCCCGGTGACGCCCTCGCGGTCGACGACGCCGTCGCCGATCAGCCGTACGGCCCGGCCGACGACGTCGGCGCGCACGTCCCACTCGGCGGAGCCGGGCACGGAGTCCGGGCGGCACCGCCGGCAGGCCCGGAAGCCCGAGCCCTGCGCGGCGGCGGCGGTGCGGAAGAACCGTACGTTGTGCCGTTTCGGCGTGAGCGCCGGGCAACTGGGACGGCAGTAGATGCCGGTCGTCTCGACGGCGAAGAAGAACGCGCCGTCGAAGCGCGCGTCCCGGCTGCGCACGGCCTCGTACCTGGTGTCCCCGTACGTGGTGTCCTCGTACGTGGTGTCCCCGTACCTGGTGTCCTCGTCGCTCACGGGGTCCAGTGTCCGCCGTGCCCGGGGGCGGGGGCCAGCGGGAATCGGACACGGCGCTGCCCGGCCGGCCCGGCCCCCGTCCCCGGGCCCACGGGTCAGCTCCGGCGGCCGCGCTTGGCCTCCATGGCCGCCTTGCCCTCCGCTCCCTTGCGCTTCCAGTCCCGTCTGATCTCGGCGCGCAGCCGGGCGTCGGTCTTGGCCACGATCCACTGGTTCTCGCGCACGAGCTTGCGGTAGCTCTCCAGGCGGCGCACCGGCAGCGTGCCGTCCTCGACGGCGGCGAGGACCGCGCACCCGGGCTCGCGTGCGTGGGCGCAGTCGTGGAAGCGGCACCCCCCGGCCAGTTCCCCGATCTCGGAGAAGACCTGGCCGACGCCGGTCCCGGCGTCCCACAGTCCGACGCCCCGCAGGCCCGGCGTGTCGATGAGCACACCGCCGCCCGGGAGCGCGAGGAGGTTGCGGGTGGTGGTGGTGTGGCGGCCCTTGCCGTCGACGTCGCGGGTGGCCCGGACGTCCATGACGTCCTCGCCGAGCAGGGCGTTGGCGAGCGTGGACTTGCCCGCGCCGGACTGCCCGAGCAGCACGGTCGTCCCGCCGGAGACGACGGCGGTGAGGGCGTCCAGGCCCTCGCCGTCCAGCGCGCTGACCGTCAGCACGGGGACACCGGGCGCCGTCGTCTCCACGTCCTGGACGAGATACGAGAGCGTCACCGGGTCCGGGACGAGGTCCGCCTTGGTGAGGACGACGACCGGCTGGGCGCCGGACTCCCAGGCCAGCGCGAGGAAGCGCTCGATCCGGCCGAGGTCGAGTTCGACGGCGAGCGACACGGCGACGACGGCGTGGTCGACGTTGGCGGCGAGGATCTGCCCCTCGGACCGCTTGGAGGAGGTGGAGCGCACGAAGGCGGTGCGGCGGGGCAGGCATGCCCGGACGTAGCGCGGGTGGTGGCCGGGAGGTTCGACGGCGGCCCAGTCCCCGGTGCACACGACCCGCAGGGGGTCGTGCGGGGTGACGAGCGCGGTGTCGGCGCGTACGACGCCGTCGGCGGTGAGGATGTCGCACTGGCCTCGGTCGACGCGGACGACCCGGCCGGGAACGAGTCCTTCGCGGGCGTGGGGGGCGAACGCGGTCGCCCATGCCTCGTCCCAGCCGTAGACGGCGAGAGGGCGCGACGAATCCGAAGAAGAGGAGGAGAAAGACAAGGGGTGACCCTTCACAAGGCGGCCCCGGCACCGCGCCCGCTGGCGCGAAAAAAGGTGAGGTCAGCCGGAGACCACGGAGGTGGACTGAACGAACTTCCGCATGCGGGCAGCGCCCATCTCAACGACAGCCATCGGTCACACCTCCCGAACTGGTCCACATCACCCGCGGCAACCGGTCACCGCTCGAACAGCACTGACACTAGGGACAGTCGGGCCACGCCGCCACCGAATTACGGCGACCTGTGCGTACGGGTCGTTCCGTGCCGCAGAGCGCCTCCAGGCCGGCCGGTCGGACATCGGGGACGCGCCGGACGGCGTCCAGGCGTGCGACCGCTGGTTTGCCGAAGTGGCGGCGGTGATCGGGTGCCGAGCGAGCGGCAGAACCACACCGGAAGCGGCGTCGGAGGCCGCACCGCGGTCCGGGCCCGGGACGGGCCGTCAACCGGTTTTCCGGCTCGCGCAGTCCCGGCCGTTCAGCGTGAAGTCGCCCGCGGGAGAGTTGCCGCCCCGCCAACTGCCCAGGAAGCCGAAGGAGATGGTGCCGCCGGCCGCGACGGTCTTGTTGTAGTCCGCGGCGGAGGCGCGGACGCGGGAGCCGTCCTGGGCGTACACGGCGTCCCACATCTGGCCGACCCGCTGGCCGTCGCGGAAGGACCAGGTGACCCGCCAGCCGTCCAGGGCCCGTTCGGTGGTGACGGTGACGATGGCCTGGAAGCCGTCGGGCCACTCGTTGACGATCTCGTAGCCGGCCTCGCAGGCGGGCGCCGCGCTCGCGGTCTGCCCGGGGGCGCCCCCGTGGGCGGGGGACGACTGGGTGCCCTGGGAGGACGGTTCGAGGTCGGAGCGCTCGGGGGACGTCGTGCGCGAGGGGGCGCGGGAGGGGGCCGGGGAGTCGGGGGAGCCCTCGGGGGACGCGGGCTCCCCGGACGAGGGGGCGCCGGGCGGGCCCGGCAGCGGGAAGCCGGGGTCGGCGACCGGGGTGCGGCCGGAGGCGTCCCCGGCGTCGGCCGCGTCGCCCTGGGGGCCGCCGGGCATCATCGACACCGCGAGGGCCAGCGCGGAGACCAGGACGGCGGCCACGACGAGGCCGCCGCGCACGAC
>NZ_AGBF01000299.1 GCF_000225525.1 Streptomyces zinciresistens K42
GACGGCGGCCCGCGAGGCGCAGGCCGCCGCCGAGACGCGCGCCGAGTCGGCCGATGCCGCGCTCGCCGCCCACGCGTGCCCGCCTGGACCAGCTGCGTTCCTCCGCCGCCTACCAGGCCGTCGAGCAACTGGCCGACCTGGAGCGGCTGGTGCGTACCTGCGAGCAGACCGCCCGGCAGGCGACCGCCGAGCGTGAGCGCCGTACGGCAGCCACCGGCCGCGCCCGCGCCGAGGCCGAACACGCCGCCCGGATCGCCGCCGAACTCGACGCCGCCGTCTCCCGCGATGCCGCCGCCGTCGCCGACCACGCCCACACCGCGGGCCTCCCCTGGACCCCGGCCGATGCCGAGCCCGCCCGGCTCGCCGCACGCTCAGCCGCGCTCGCCGCCGCCCGCCACGAAGGCGTCCGGGCGGTTCGCGCCGCCCAGCAGTCGGCACGCGGCGCCGAGCAGACCCGCGACCTCGCCCGGGTCTCCCTCGACCGCGCGCAGGAGGCCGTCGCCGCGGCTGAAACCGCCGAAACCGTTGCCGAGGCGGCCCTCGAATCCGCCCGCGAAGAGGCCCGTACCGTGCTCGGCCGGTGGGCGGAGGCGCACGGCACGCTCCTGGCCGAGGAGGACGCCCGCCGGCTCGCCGAAGCCCTCGAACTCACCGGTGAGGCCGACGCGGTCACGCTCGCCGACGCCTTCACCGAGGCCACCGCTCCCGCCGTCCAGGAACTGCGCGACACCCTCGCCGCCCTGCGCGCCCGGAGTGCCGAGGTCGAGCGCCGCCGCGCCGAGACGGAGGCCGAGCGCGACCGGATCGCCGCCGAGCACGACGACGCCCCGCCCCCGGCCCGCGGCCGGACCGCCGGGAGGGCGTCCGGGGACGGTGTGCCCCTGTGGCGACTCGTCTCGTTCGACAGCGAACTGACGGATCGTCAGCAAGGCGCTCTGGAAGCGGCGCTGGAGGCGTCCGGCCTCCTCGACGCCCTGGTCACCGCCGAGGACGTCCCCGTGGCGGCCGGGCACAGCGAGGGCTACCTCCGGGCCGGGACCCCGGTGAACGGCCCGAGCCTCGCCGACCTCCTGCGACCCGAGGTCCCCGAGGGCCCCGAGGGCGGCGCCGCGATCCCGGCCGCCCGTGTCACCGCCGTCCTGCGCTCCGTCGCCGTCACCGGCGACCTCGACACCGGGACCCCGCAGATCCGCCCGGACGGCCGGTACGCGGCCGGTGTCCTGGTCGGTGCCCACACCAAGGAGGACGCCGAGTACGTCGGCGCGACCGCCCGCGCCCGTCGGCGCGCCGCCCGGATCGCTGCCTGCGAGGCGCTCCTGGCCGAACTGGACTCCGAGCGAGACGAGTTGGGGGGCGCGCAGGCCCGTACGGACGCCGCCCTCGACGGGTACGCCGCCGCCCGCGCCGCCCTGCCCCGCACCGCCGGCATCACGCAGGCGCTGCGCGGACTCGACCGCGCCGCGGCGCGGCTGCGCGCCACCCGTGACGCCGGCGACGCGGCCCAGGGCTCGTACGACGAGTCGGTGGCCGCCTGTTCGGTCGCCGAGCGCGCCCTGCACCGCACCGCGGCCGAGCACGGCATCGGGACCGAGCGCGTCGACGTCGTGGAGACCGCCACCCGCGCCTTCGAGGCGGCGGTCCGCGAACTCGCCGCCCGCCGCCGCGAACACGCCCGCCAGACCGAGGCCGCCCAGGCGGGCGCCGACCGGCTCACCGCCGCCGCCGAGGACGAGGAGTCGGCGGCGGACACCGAGCGCGCGGCACGCCGCCGGCACGCCGAGGAGGCCGCGGGACTCGACGCGCTCCAAGCGGCCGTCGGGGCCGAGGCGCAGGAGGTGATGCGGCAGGTGCAGGAGGCCGAGGACGGGATCGACGCCCTGGTCCGGGAGGCCGAGGCGGCCCGCACCGCCCAGCACGCCGCGATCGCGGGCACCGCCGCGGCCGAGGCCCGCCGTACGGCCGCCGCCGAAGCCGGTGCGGTCGCCGCGGCGGAGGAGAAGGACACCGCCCGTGGCCTGCGCCCGTACGCCGCCCGCGAACTCCTCGACATCCTGCGCTGCCCGCCCGGCCTCGCCTGGCCCGCTCAGGAGGCCGACTGGACCGGCGAGGTACTCCCGCCGGCCGTGGCCGCCGTGCACGAGGCGATCCTGACCGCGACCCGCGACCTCACGCCCACCGAGAGCAGCCTCAAGCAGTCCGTCACCCGTCTCACCAGGGCCCTGGACGACCTGCAGGCGCAGCTCGCCGCCGCCGGACAGGACTACCGGCCCGAATGGGACGGCTCCGACGGGGTCATCCTCGTGCGCGTGGCCGACGAGGAGGGGCCGCTGCCCGTCGCCGCCTTCGCCCAGAAGATCTCCTCCCACCGCCGTGACCAGGCGGAACTGCTCTCCGAGTCCGAGCAGCGCATCTTGGAGGACGCCCTGCTCACCCGGCTCGCCCAGCAGATCCACGACCGTACGGTCGACGCCCGTGACCTGATCAGGCGCATGAACACCGACATGCGCAAGCGGACGATGTCGTCGGGGACGACGGTCGGGGTGAGCTGGCTGCTCGCCGATCATCTGGACGACGAGCAGCGTGCCGTCTGCTCCCTCCTCGACGCCGACGCCGTCCGCCTCGGTCCGGACGGTCTCGCCCGGGTGCGCGTCCACTTCGCCGCGCAGATCAAGACCGCCCGCGCCCGCCACCGCGACCAGCCCTACCGGGAACTGCTCGCCGAGGTCCTGGACTATCGGCGCTGGCGCCAGTTCGCGTTCCAGCTCGTACGCCCCGACAGGAGCGAGGAGCGGCTCACCCGCGCCCGGCACAGCCGGCTGTCGGGCGGCGAGCAGTCCGTGTCGCTGCACCTGCCGCTGTTCGCCGCCGCGCACGCCATGCTCAACTCCGCCGACCCGCACGCCCCGCGTCTGCTCGCCCTCGACGAGGCATTCGCGGGCGTGGACGACACCGGGCGCGGTGAACTCATGTCGCTGGCCGCGCAGTTCGACCTGGATCTGTTCATGACCGGCTACGACCTGTGGGCCGCCCACGCGTCGGTGTCCGCCGCCGCGCACTACGACCTCGCGCACACCGCCGTCGACCACACCGTCTCCGCCCTGCTGCTCGTCTGGGACGGTGCTCGGCTCCTCGCCGACGACACCGGCGACCTCACCACCGCCCTCGGCTCGCCGGGCACCCGGCGCGTCCCGACCTCCGAGGAGGCCGCGGTTGCCCCCTGAGCGCGAGCCGTCGGGCTTCGACGAGCTGCGGGGCGAGGGATGGACCCGGCTGCTGGCCGCCGCCCGTCGCCGGCTGGAGCGTACCGGCGGCGCGCTCGACGGCGACATCGGGCTCTCGGCGCCGGTCGAGGCCGAACGCCGCACCGTCATCGGCGTCACCGGCCGCTACCGGCCGGAGACCGTCAAGCGTCTCTCCGTACCCCTGCGCGAGCTGGACGGATACCTGTACGACCGTTACGGCACCGGTCTCCTCCAGACCCTCGGCCGGCTCCACGGTCCGCTGCGCGACCGGCCGGCCGAGCGTGCCGACGAGCAGGGCCGCCGGGACCGGGCATTGGAGTCGGCCCACTCCAGCCGACTCGCCCGGCAGGGATGGTTCGCGGCCTGGCTGGACCGGATCGCCGCCGACGGAACCCTCACCCGTCTCGTACGCCGGGGAGACGCGCCGCTCCTCGGCGCGGCGGTGCGTGTCCTGGAGAGGCTGACCGGTGACGTGGACGGCTCCGCGGGCTCCCCGAAGCCGGCGCCCGGTGTCCTGCCGCTCCCTGTTCTCGCCGAGTGGGCCACCGGCGACACCAAAGCCCTGGTGCCCGGCGCCCCGCTGGAACAGCTCGTCCTGCGGGCCCTGGCCCAGCGCGCCGGCGGCGGCTCGGAGGTACCGACCGACCGGGCCGGGCGGCGTGCCCTGTGGGAGAGCGCCGGCGCCATCGCCGACGACCTCGCCAGCCAGGTACTCGTCCTCAACATCGGCGCGGAGGGCGACACGGTGGTCTGCGACTGGCTGCGTGACGCCGCCGACTTCGGCATACCCTTCCGGCTCACCCTCCACCAGCTCGCCACCGACCCCGTCGTCCCCGCCGCCCGCACCGTCTTCGTCTGCGAGAACCCGGCCGTCCTGCGTGCCGCGGCCGGCGAACTGCGGGAGACCGGCGCCGCCCTGGTCTGCACCGAGGGCGTCCCGTCCGCCGCCTGCCACAAACTGCTCGGCGACGCCGTACGCGCCGGAGCCCGGCTGCACTGGCGTGCCGACTTCGACTGGGTCGGCCTGCGGATCACCGCGAACGCCATGGCCCGGCACGGCGCCCGACCCTGGCGGATGACCGCCGCCGACTACACGGCGGCACTCGGCGAGGGCGGGTCCACCCCGCTCGCGGGACCGCCCGCGCCCAGCCCCTGGGACCCCGGACTTGCCCTCTCGATGGCGGCGTCGGGCAGCACGGTCATGGAGGAACGCCTGCTGCCCGTACTCCTGTCCGACCTCACGCGTGCCTGAACCGACGACCGGCGGCCGACTCGATCCGTCGACCGGAGCACGTCGAAGCGCATGCACCGGCGAGCAGGCGCGGTACCCGAGCCCGTGGACGAGATCAGTTCGATCGCGTCCGTCGCCCCGCGTCCGTCGCCCCGCGTCAGTCGGCGTGTGGCGCAGTGTGTTTCGGTGACCTGCCGTTCCGGCACCGGAAGTTCGTCGAGGTCGAGGTCGAGGTCGAGGTCGAGGTCCAGGGCGAAGGTACGGCCGTCGGCCGGTGCGATGCGGAGCGTGCCCGGTCCGTACGCGCGCGTGCGCGGTTCTGCAGCCGCTCACGGTGGGTTCGGTGTGCAGGGCGGCTTCCCGGGCGCAAGGGTCCACGACCAGCTGGTCGGGATGCCGTGGCGGCCGTACTCCGCCGTGCAGTCGTCGTAGTCCTTGCGCGCCGAGGAGGTGGCGACGACCTCCGAGATCAGCAGAACGTCGTCGAAGCCGTAGCGCTTGCTCACCCGGCGCACGTCTTCGCGCAGGACGGCCAGGACGACCAGATCGCGGGCTGGGTTCTCGTCGGCCAGGACGCCGATGCGGACGTCGGAGGTGACCTTCGCATGACGGCCGAGTGCGGCAGCCGAGCCGATGATTCCGGCGGCTGCCGCGCGCAGGAGGCCAGCACGACGGTCGCGACCGCCAGCCCGCGATGGGTGGCCGCGAGCGCGGTGGCCACCCGGTACCGGCTCACCGACGCCCCGCCCGGGGCCCGCGCACGCACGCCGCGCACACCACCGCCGCGATCACCACGCCGGCGATCAGCTTCCCCAGCCTCTCGTCGGAGGAACGCCGCCGGCGCTGGGCACCGGACAGCACGGCGTCGCGGAGACGGCGGCGGCGGACGGAGACCGACTCGAGGAGTTGACTGTCGTAGTCCTGAGCTGTCACGGTCTTCGGCCGCCTGTCTCGCGGAGAACGTGGATCACGTCTCGAACTCGCCGACCCAGGCGCGCTGCAGAAGCGCCTTGGGCAGGTACGCGGACTCGACCTCGATCGGCATACCCGCGTCATAAGCCATGCAGGCGAGGGCGAGTGGACCGAGGGCGACCAGACCTTCGCCACTCAGGGAACGTGCGTCGTCGGCGGTCCAATAGTCTTTGTGCCGGGTGATGGCGTCGACCAGTGCCGCATTGAACTGTTCGGCTTCTTGCCGCTGGTAGCGGTGGAAGAGTTCAAGGGGCGGATACAGGATCTTCAGCATCAGCTCCTTGCCGGCGACCTGT
>NZ_AGBF01000298.1 GCF_000225525.1 Streptomyces zinciresistens K42
CCGAACTGCTGCGCGCCGCCCACACGGCCCGGCTGGCCGGCCTGCACAGGGCGGAGGCCGCGGCGCTGCGCGTCGTACGCGGTCTGCGCGGCGCACGCGCCCGCCACGACGGCCACCGGCTGGCCGACCTGGCCGCCGCCCTGCGCGAACTCCTGCTCACCGCGGGCCTGCTGGCGTCCGCCGACCCCGAGCCGGCCCTGATCGGCACGGCCCGCCGCGGCTACCGGCCGGGCGATGCCGGGCTGCGCGTCCACGGGGTCTGCCGCGAGCCGGTGATCAGCGCCACCGGTTACGGCGGCGTGGTCACGCACCTGGTCACCGACGACGGGCGCTGGTTCACCGTCGCCGACGTCAAGCCCGGCGGCCCGGCCCGCGCCCGCGGTGCCGCCACGGCCCCGGTCGCCCTCGGCCCGGCCGCGCTGAACCACGCCCAACTCGCCCGCGGCGGCCTGCTCATCACCGGAGCCACCCTCTCCCCGGACGGCCGCCTCGGCTCCGGCAAGGGGGTCCGCGCCACGCCCCTCACCGGCCTGCCCTGGTCATCGGGCCCCCTGGCCGCCCTGTTCGCCCGCCCCCTCACCGAGACCGTCACCGACCGGCTCTCCACGGCCCACGCAACGGACCTCGAACAGAGCGCGCAGACACGTGAACTGATCTGCTGCGACCTGATGGTCGTCGGCGCGACCGCCGACCACGTCCTGGCCCGGCAACTCCTCCCCGCACCGACGCCGACAGCACCCGCGGCCGGTCCGGACGACCCGCAGGCCGGAGCCGGGGCGGCGGAGTCGGGCCCGCTGATCCGGCTGGTCCCGGCCAACGGCCACCCCGACCTCGCCCACACGTCCAATCTCCGCCAGCTCGCTTCCCGCCCCGGCCTGCGCGTCCGGGTGGTCGCCCGGCTGGCCCCCGAACGGGCCGCGACGCTGCACCCGCTCGCGGTGGGCCCGGTGCCGGACACGGAGGCGACGCTGCGCCTGCCGGCGGAGTGGCTGGGCCGCGCGGACCTGGGCTACGACCGCCTCCAGGGCTCGCATCTCCCCCCGCGCGACACCTGTCCCCCCGTCGGGACGGTCCCGCACGCCGAGGCCGACCCCCTGGCCGACTCCCCGCTGTGGCGGGTACGGCGCCTGGTGGAACTGGCCGTCGCCGGAGGCCGCAGAGCGGTCGCGGAACCCGCGCGCGACGGTGACCTCCGCGGCGACGGGGTCTCCCTGCGCCGTACGGGATTCCGGGTGGCCGCGGATCTGGCCGAGGCGCTCACCGCAGAGGCCGACCGCCGCACCCGTGACGCCTTCGGCCGCCTCGCCGACCCCGACCCCGACCGCTACGCGTGGTCCTGGCTCGCCACGGCCGTCCACCTCGCCCACATGGAACGATCCCTGATCCAGGCCACCTGGCACCCCCGCCACGGCGTCCGGTGACACCCGGACCACCCGGGCCACCCGGGCCACCCGGGCCACCCGGGCCACCCGGGCCACCCGGACTCCGGAACGGGCACCGGCGTGTCCAGGGCACGGGCGGACTCACGGGCGGACTCCCGGACGGACTCCTCCGGCCGTCTCTCCGGTCGGCCGGACGACTCACGGGACTGCCGAAGGCAGCCTCTGGTCAGAGGGGCAGCCGCCGTCGCCCACCGGCTGCCGCCCCCGGATGCGGCCCGTTCGCGGCCCGACGAGCGGGCCCGACGAGCGGGGCCGACACGGTGGCGACGCGGTGGCGACGCGTCTCGGCCGGGTTGCGCCGTCGTTCGCGGGTCTGCCGTTCCCCGTCGGTCCACCGTGCCCGCGCGGTGTGCTCGGGAAGCGGACGGCCTGCGGCTGCTCACCCACCAGATCACGCCACGTCACCCACTTTCACGATTGCGGCTGCAACCTGCGCTGCGAGAGAATGTTCGACGGGTGGCGAGTCGCGGGTGACGCGTCATCACGCCGTGGCGATCGGGCAGGCGCAGTGTGCAACGTACTGACGGGGGTGGGTCGATGAAGTTCGACATGGGGTCGACGGCTCTGTCGGATCTGGGGAGGAGCACGGTCGGGTCGGGTGAGGACCTCGGTTCGCTGATCCAGCAGTTGATCCAGGCGGCGGAGCCGTTGGAGGGGAAGTTCAACGGGGCGGGCAAGGCCGCGTTCGACACCTTCAAGGTGAATGCCGACGAGATCACCAGCGCGCTGAACGGTTCGCTCGGTGCGATCCTGGGCGGCCAGTCGGGTATGGACTCCGCGTTCGGTACCGGTGACGTGGAGTTGGAGGAGAACGCGAACCAGAACATCGGTGCCGCCGATTTCGACGCGGCCCGGTTCGGCGCCCGCTAGCGGCCCGGCGCACATGCTCGTCCGCCGCAATCACCTTCACCTTTCTCAGGGGGAACTTGACGATGCCTCAGAACCAGGACCGCCGTTCGTACGACACCGGCGCCTCCAGCGAGGTGCAGACGAGTCTGCAGGGCGTCATCGGCCGGCTGGAGCGTGTACTGGCCGACCGTGAGCGCGCGGTGAGGGCCGCGATGGCCGACTTCGCCGCGGACGGCGTCGCCGAGGAGTACCACGGCAAGGAGTTGCGCTGGCAGCGCGCCGCAGGCGAGGTCCGCGAGATCATCCGGCTGGTCCGCACGACGATGGAGCAGAACGACGGGACCGCGCAGTCGACCCTGGCCAGAGCGAAGGCGGCCGTCGACAACATCGGCTGACGCGGCACGCGGCGGTGGCGGGAGCGAGGCGGAGGGAAGCGGGGGCTGGCGTATGCCGGGGTGGGACGTGTCCGCGTCCGGGGTCGGGAGTGTGGCCTCGAATGTCGCGGAGGTGATGAGGGTCCTGGACGACATCGTCCGGGCGTACGGGAAGGACGTGGAGGGCGCGGCCACGGCGGCCGGGACGCTCGCTCCGGGCGGGGCGAGCGGGGAGCGCAAGGGGCAGACCGGGCTGGTGGCCGCCGCCCTTGCGGAGTTCATCGAGGGCACGGCCGACGAGCTACGGTTCGTCGGTGTGCGCGTCGGCAAATCTGTCAATGGCGCGGTGGAGGCCGCCGTCGCGTACCAGGAGGGGGACCTGGAGATGGCGGCCGAGGTGCAGCGGCGGGCGTCCGGGCTGGTGGTGCCCGGTATGCCGGCCGGCTGGAAGGCGGGCCGTCTGTGATCCAGCCGGAGTCCGTTCCGCTGTTCACCGGCGATCTCGGCCGGCTGGAGCAGCACACCGACGCCCTGCGGGTCGAGGCGGGCGGCATCCGCCAGGCCGGCGGGGAGGCGCATCGGCAGTTCCAGGGGCTGTCGGCCTTCTACGAGGCTCCGGAGGCAGAGGAGCTGTTCGCGTCGACGGCGCCTGCGCGTGATGGCGCGGACGCGTTCGCGGACAAGGTCGCCACCGTCGCGGACGCCCTGTCGGCGTACGCGGCCGAAGTCGCCCCGATCATCGCGCGGTTGGAGCGCCTGCAGAGCAAGGCGACCGCGTTCGTGGCGGGACTGAGGACGCCAGGCGGGGAGTTCGACGAGAACTGGACCGATGACGCGGACAAGGTCGGCCGGCACCAGGCGCTGATGCGTGAAGTGAATGTCGCGCAGGCCGCGTTCACGGCCGCCGAGATCGCCTGCAGCAACAAGATCACGGCGCTGGTGGGCGGCACCCAGTACGTGATGAACACCGGCGACAGGCAGTTCAGGCCGCTCGACGCGGAACTGTACGGCTACAGCGCCGAGGTGCTGGACCGGGCCAAGCAACTCCCCTGGGGCACACCGGTCACCCAGTCCCGCGACTGGTGGGACCCGGACGACCTCGGCCACTACGCCAGGAGCTTCTTCTGGGACGGGCTGATCGTCGACGGAGTCTGGGGCACCGTCGACGGCCTGGCGACCCTGGCCGGCATCCGCGGCTCGGACCGCGCCGGGCAGGCATGGGAAGGCGTGCTGCGGGCCGTCGTCGGGGCCGAGACCTACCTCATGGAGTCCGGCGGCAAGAAGCCGACCGGGGTCTTCGCCACCCGCTTCGCCCAGGACAGCAAGAAGTACGCCAAGGAGTTCGGCAAGTCCTTCGTCGCCTGGGACATGTGGAAGGAGAACCCGGCCCGCGCCGCGGGCACCGTCGTCTTCAACACGCTCACCCTGGGCGCCGGCCCCCTCAAGATCGCCTCCGCAGGCAAAGCCGGCACCGCCGCCAAGGTCGCCACCACCGTCGCGAAGGTCGGCGACGTGATCGACCCGATCGGCGCCGCGGTCAAGGTGACCGGCCACACCGTGCCAAAAATCGCCGAGATCGCCGCGAACCTGCGCGGGGTGGACGACATCCCCGACCTGTCCGCCCCGCACAGCGTCCTGGAACTCTCCGACGGCTCCAAACTCATCGTCGCGGACGGCAAGTTCATCCCCTACGACCAACACGGCGACCTCGTCGGCGAGGCACCGAAGCAGGAGCGATCCACCACTGCGGAGACTGCGCCGGAGCAGACGCCGGTGAGGGAGCGGGAACTGGCCGGCGTGGGCAGCAGGTCGCCAGAGGCATCAGCACAGTTTGGCGATGGGTCCACTGGCGCTGCGGTAGACAACGGTGGCGGTACGCGGGGGCCCGCCTCGGAGGCTTCGTTCACGCGCCACGGCGCTTCGGACGGCGGGCACGGGGCGGGGAGCAGCGATGGGACGCCGCATGGTGGTGGGCGAGTTGGAGCGTCACACCACTCCGGCAGCTCGTACGACGCCGACGGAGCTGGTGCCACCGGAGGATCCGACGATGGGGCGGCCACGCCTGAGGACCGGGGAGCCGGCGGACCGGACAAGGGTGGGGACCGGGAACTGAGCGCCGCAGAGCGGAAGCAGATCCAGGACGAGCACATTCGGAAGGCCAACAACCCCGACCGAACGTGGTTCAACGAGCACTACGACATTCTGGGTCGCCGTAGGCAGCTCTTGAACAAGGATGGCACCCCAAAATTGGTGGACGGCGTCGAGCTCCCCCAGTTGGCCAGGAACGCTGAAGGCAAGTGGGTCGCCGCAAACGACCTGCCGAGCGGACCCTCTGAGGTCAAGTGGGGGCCGAAGAACCTCGGGACCGACACGGTTCCAGACGGAAATCTCTCTGCCCTAGACGCCGCTGCGGCGAAACGCAGGGCATCGGTGGACCTCACCAATGCAGAAAAGACCTTTGATGAGACGCGTTCCGCCGCCGCGCAGGAGGCTCTCACGAAGGCCCAGGAGGCATACACTGCCCGGCTCGGTGACATCCCCAACAACAGCAAGATCTCTGAGGTTCTCGGCGAGAAGGCTGCCAGACTGCACGTAATTCCACGCGAGTTCCCGACAGCCGACAGAATCACGCTCCCGAAGACACCCAACGGCGCCAACATGTTCGACGACGTGTACAGACTCGGCGACGACGGCCACTACCTCATCGTCGAAGAAAAGGCACCGACGGGGGACCTCGACTGGCGCCGTGGCCGCGCTGACCCGGAGGACCCGGCGAACCCGCACATCGGCGACGATGGTGGGGCCCAGGGACTGCGGGTCAAGCAGGGCACTAAGCTGTACATACGTACGATCCTTGCCGAGATGACGCTGCGTGGCGGAAGGGACGCCGACATCGCGAAGGCTCTCCGCAGCGCGTTGGCGCAAGGGAAACTGCAGTACGTCCTGGTCAAGGCCAACAACAACACCGGCTCCTCCTACGCTGGTGCCATGCTGGAACACTTGCAGATCTAGTAAGAGGAGCACACGTGCTCACGCGCATTCCTCGCCATGAATTCCGCACGGACAACGCGGCCGAAGCCATGGCA
>NZ_AGBF01000297.1 GCF_000225525.1 Streptomyces zinciresistens K42
GTCCGGGCGGTCCCGGTGGCGGTGGCGGCGGTTTCGCCGGCCGTCCCGGTGGTCCCGGCGGTGGCGGCGGCGGCCGTCCCGGCTTCGGCGGCCGTCCCGGCGGCCCCGGTGGCCGCGGTGGCACGCAGGGCGCCTTCGGCCGTCCCGGCGGTCCCGCGCGCCGCGGCCGCAAGTCGAAGCGTCAGAGGCGCCAGGAGTACGAGGCCATGCAGGCCCCGTCGGTCGGCGGCGTGATGCTGCCCCGCGGCAACGGCGAGTCCATTCGCCTGTCGCGCGGTGCCTCGCTCACCGACTTCGCGGAGAAGATCAACGCCAACCCGGCGTCGCTCGTCGCGGTCATGATGAACCTCGGCGAGATGGTCACGGCCACGCAGTCCGTCTCCGACGAGACGCTGCATCTCCTCGCCGGCGAGATGAACTACACGGTTCAGATCGTCAGCCCCGAGGAGGAGGACCGCGAGCTGCTCGAGTCCTTCGACATCGAGTTCGGCGAGGACGAGGGCGACGAGGAGGACCTGGTGGTCCGTCCGCCGGTCGTCACCGTCATGGGTCACGTCGACCACGGAAAGACCCGGCTGCTCGACGCGATCCGCAAGACGAACGTCATCGCGGGCGAGGCCGGCGGCATCACCCAGCACATCGGTGCCTACCAGGTCGCGACCGAGGTCAACGACGAAGAGCGCAAGATCACCTTCATCGACACCCCGGGTCACGAGGCGTTCACCGCCATGCGTGCGCGTGGTGCGAAGTCGACCGACATCGCGATCCTGGTCGTCGCGGCCAACGACGGCGTCATGCCGCAGACGGTCGAGGCGCTCAACCACGCCAAGGCGGCCGACGTCCCGATCGTCGTCGCGGTCAACAAGATCGACGTCGAGGGCGCCGACCCGACCAAGGTGCGCGGCCAGCTCACCGAGTACGGGCTGGTGGCCGAGGAGTACGGCGGCGACACGATGTTCGTCGACATCTCCGCCAAGCAGGGTCTGCACATCGACTCCCTGCTGGAGGCCGTGGTCCTCACCGCGGACGCCTCGCTCGACCTGCGGGCCAACCCGAACCAGGACGCGCAGGGCATCTCGATCGAGTCCCGTCTCGACCGCGGCCGCGGTGCCGTGGCGACGGTCCTCGTCCAGCGGGGCACGCTGCGGGTCGGCGACACGATGGTCGTGGGCGACGCCTACGGCCGTGTGCGCGCCATGCTCGACGACAACGGCAACAACGTCGCCGAGGCCGGTCCGTCGACGCCGGTGCAGGTCCTGGGCCTCACCAACGTCCCGGGCGCGGGCGACAACTTCCTCGTGGTCGAGGAGGACCGTACGGCCCGCCAGATCGCGGAGAAGCGCGCCGCCCGCGAGCGCAACGCCGCCTTCGCCAAGCGCACGCGCCGCGTGTCGCTCGAGGACCTGGACAAGGTGCTCAAGGCCGGCGAGGTCCAGCAGCTGAACCTGATCATCAAGGGTGACGCCTCCGGTTCCGTCGAGGCCCTCGAGTCCTCGCTGCTCCAGCTGGACGTCGGCGAAGAGGTCGACATCCGCGTCCTGCACCGCGGTGTCGGTGCGGTCACGGAGTCGGACATCGACCTGGCGATGGGCTCGGACGCCATCGTGATCGGCTTCAACGTCCGCGCGGCGGGCCGCGCGGCGCAGATGGCCGAGCGCGAAGGTGTGGACGTCCGGTACTACTCGGTCATCTACCAGGCGATCGAGGAGATCGAGGCGGCCCTCAAGGGCATGCTCAAGCCGGAGTTCGAGGAGGTCGAGCTCGGTACGGCGGAGATCCGCGAGGTCTTCAAGTCGTCCAAGCTGGGCAACATCGCGGGTGTGCTCATCCGCTCCGGCGAGGTCAAGCGCAACACCAAGGCGCGCCTCATCCGCGACGGCAAGGTGGTCGCGGAGAGCCTCAACATCGAGGGCCTGCGTCGCTTCAAGGACGACGTCACCGAGATCCGCGAAGGCTACGAGGGCGGTATCAACCTCGGCAACTTCAACGACATCAAGGTCGACGACGTCATCGCGACGTACGAGATGCGAGAGAAGCCGCGGGCGTAACCGCAGCGGTTCGTGCCGGCCGACGGGACTCCGGTCCCGTCGGCCGGCACGCCGTTCGGGCCGTGGTCCGCGGTGCGGAATATCCGTCGATCGTTCCGCCTGCTTCGATGTACCGTTCTGATGTCCCCGCCCGACCGGTCGGCGGGGCCGTCGATCCCGGGCCGGCGGGTGAACCGGTTGCACATGTATGTGGGGACTCTGTCCTTCGACCTGCTCCTCGGTGATGTCCACTCACTGAAGGAGAAGCGCTCCCTCGTCCGTCCGATCGTGGCCGAACTCCAGCGCAAGTACGCGGTGAGCGCGGCGGAGACGGGGCACCAGAACCTCCATCGCAGGGCCGAGATCGGGCTCGCGATGGTCTCCGGGGACACGGGACACCTCACCGACGTACTGGACCGCTGCGAGCGGCTGGTCGCCGGGCGGCCCGAGGTGGAACTGCTCTCCGTTCGACGCAGACTCCACAGCGACGAAGACTGAAGCAAGCAGCAAGAGAAGTGACGAAGGAGACGGACCAGTGGCCGACAACGCGCGGGCTAAAAGGCTGGCGGACCTCATCCGAGAGGTGGTGGCCCAGAAGCTGCAGCGCGGGATCAAGGACCCGCGGCTCGGCTCGCACGTCACCATCACGGACACCCGGGTCACGGGTGACCTGCGGGAGGCGACCGTCTTCTACACCGTGTACGGCGACGACGAGGAGCGCGCGGCCGCGGCCGCCGGGCTGGAGAGCGCCAAGGGCATCCTCCGCTCGGAGGTCGGCCGTGCCGCGGGCGTGAAGTTCACGCCGACCCTCGCCTTCGTCGCCGACGCCCTCCCGGACAACGCGCGCACCATCGAGGACCTCCTCGACCGGGCGCGCCAGTCCGACGAGAAGGTGCGCGAGGCGTCCGCGGGCGCCGAGTACGCCGGTGAGGCGGACCCCTACCGCAAGCCCGGCTCCGAGGACGAGACGGACGGCGACACCGCGGAATGACGCAGAAGCACACCACGCCCGACGGCCTTGTCATCGTCGACAAGCCGTCGGGCTTCACGTCGCACGACGTGGTCGCCAAGATGCGGGGCATCGCGCGCACCCGCCGCGTCGGGCACGCCGGCACCCTCGACCCGATGGCGACGGGCGTCCTCGTCCTCGGTGTCGAGAAGGCGACCAAGCTCCTCGGCCACCTCGCCCTGACCGAGAAGGAGTACCTGGGCACCGTCCGCCTGGGGCAGACCACGCTCACCGATGACGCCGAGGGCGAGACCACGGGCTCCACGGACGCCTCGAAGGTCACCCGCGACGGCATCGACGCCGGGATCGCGCTGCTGAGCGGCGACATCATGCAGGTGCCGTCCAAGGTCAGCGCCATCAAGATCGACGGGGTGCGCTCCTACAAGCGGGCCCGCGAGGGCGAGGAGTTCGAGATCCCGGCCCGCCCGGTCACCGTCTCCTCCTTCTCGGTGCACGACGTCCGCGAGGCCGTCGCCGCCGACGGCACGCCCGTTCTCGACCTGGTGGTGTCGGTCGTCTGCTCGTCCGGCACCTACATCCGCGCCCTCGCCCGGGACCTGGGCGCCGGCCTGGGCGTCGGCGGCCATCTCACCGCGCTGCGCCGCACCCGGGTCGGCCCGTACAAGCTCGACTCCGCGAGGACGCTGGAGCAGTTGCAGCAGGAGCTGACCGTGATGCCGATCGCCGAGGCGGCCGGTGCGGCGTTCCCGCGCTGGGACATCGACGCCAGACGGGCCCGGCTGCTTGCCAACGGGGTCCGCCTCGACATGCCCGACGTGTACGCGGGCGCCGGCTCGGTCGCCGTCTTCACGCCCGAGGGCCGGCTCCTCGCGCTCGTGGCGGAGCACAAGGGCAAGGCCAAGAGCCTCGCCGTGTTCGGCTGAGACCTGCGGACACCGGCCCGTGGAGCAGCGGGTCACGGGGTACTGCGCCGCCCGCCGCTCCACGGTCCCCCTCGGTTCCCCCACCTGTGAGGTCTATCCATCCGCGCCCCTCTGTTCACCCGTCCGTGCAGGCGCTCGGAGTGAACCGCGGGGGTGGAAGGGGGCGCGTTCGCCTCGCGATCTGTCCCGTTGATCACCGCCCGCCTACCGTCGACAGGGCAGGTGGACGCGGGTGCGTGAGGGGACGGGTGCGGGCGGGGTGAACGCGGTGGCGGGGCGGGGCCCGTGGGCGGACGGCGACCGCCGGGTGCGCGAGACGGCGTGGGCGGCGGGAGCCGTGGCGGCCGTGAGCGGCGCGGGCGGGACGGGCGGCGGGAGCGGCATCGCGGCCTCACGGGGGCCGGTGCGCACCGGCGGGGCGGACGGCTCCCGCGCGCGGGACGCCGCCATGGTGCGGATCCACGACGCGGCCGGCCTGCTCCGCGGTGTCGGCTTCGTGGCCGACCACCGCGGCACGGTCGTCACCTGCCACGAGGCCGTCGCCGGCCGGCCCGGCCTCGTCCTCCGGCCCGGCGACGGCCGCGGCCGCACGGTCTGCGCCACGTCTGTGACCGAACTGCCCGGCCTGGGGCTGGCACTCGTGCGCGCCGAAGGGCTGGGCGCGGCCCCGCTGCCGGTGAGCGCGCGGGAGGGGGTCGCCACCGGCGCGTACGTCAGGATCGCGGCGGACGGCTGGCGCGAGGCCCGGGTGCTCGGACCGTCCTGCGGCCCCGGTCCGGCCCCAGTCGGCTCCCGCGCCCTGGAACTGGCCATCGGCACCGCCGGCCGGGACGCGCTGCGCTCCGGCGGCGCCCGCGCGGCCGGCGGGCCCGTCCTCGACGCCGAGACCGGCGCGGTCGTCGCCGTCCTCGGCGCCCCGCGCCCCGCCCACGACGACGCCGTCCGCGCGGTGCCGCTGCGCCCCGCGCCGGACGGCCCGTTGACCGAGCTGCTCACCGAGAACGCGGCGACGGTACCGGCCTACGGCGCCGATCTGAACCTTGCGGGCGTCCTGGAGCTGACGGCCACCTCGGTCGGCCAGGACGGACCCGCCGGGTCCCCGGCGCGCTGTCGCGACGGCGCGCGGACCGGGCGAGCCGCGGACATCGCCCCGGTCGAACGTGCCGTGATCGCACGGGAGTTGCTCGCCTTCGGGACGAGCGGGGCAGTCGTGCTCGGCCTGGTCGGCGTCCCCGGCAGCGGCCGTACGACCGAGCTGGCGGCCCTCGCCGCCCGCCGTCTGCACGGCCGCGCACCCGCGCCCACGCTGTGGCTGCGCGGCGCCGACCTCCGCCAGGGCGACGGCTCGATCGCCGACGCCGCCCGCCGCGCGGTGGGCCGAGCCGCCCGTATCGTGGCCGCGTCCACCGGCCGCGGCCCCCTGGGCGACCTCGCGCCGGAGCGCCTCGCCCGGCACTCCCTCGCCGCGGGCCGCCCGCTGCTGCTGTTGCTGGACGGCCCCGAGGAGATGCCGCCCGCGCTCGCCCACCGGCTCCCCGAGTGGACCGAGGGCACCGCCGAGTGGCTGCGCGCGACGGGCACCCGGCTCGTTGTCGCCTGCCGGCCCGAGTTCTGGGAGCGGGCGGGCGCGGAGTTCCCCCCGGAGCTGCTGTACGGCTCCGCGCGGCAGGAGCCCGCACGGCGGTTCCCGCGCTGCGTGCCCCTGGACGGGCTCAGCCGTGCCGAGGCCGCGCGGGCACGCGCCCGCTACGGCATCCCGGACGGCGTGCTCCGGGACGCCGACGCGCGACACCCCCTCACCCTGCGCCTGCTGTCCGAACGTGGTCGGCCGGGGCAGGCCGGGGCGGCCGGGGG
>NZ_AGBF01000296.1 GCF_000225525.1 Streptomyces zinciresistens K42
CAGCACCCAGCCGGCCAGCGCCAGGCAGGGCGCGACCAGCAGACCGAGCGCGGTGGCCGAGAGCCGGTCGCCGACCGCGCGGCTCGCGGTGCCCGCCCCCGCGAGGAGCAGCACCCCGGCCACGGCCGCGCAGGCGGCCCGGACCGAACCGGACTCGGCCACCCCGGGCCGGAAGACCAGCACCAGGGCGGCCAGCACGGTCGCCACGGTGGTGCCGATCAGCAGGGCGCGGGAGGCGCGCGGGGACCAGGTGTCCAGCTTGCGGGCGGCCGTGTCGGCGATCCCGTCCACCAGGTCGTCGAGCCGTGCCTCGGGCAGCGCCTCGGTGTGGGGGCGCAGGTAGAGCACGTCGCCGTCGGCGAGGCCGGCCCGCGCGAGGGTGGTCTCCTCGTCGAGGGGCGCGTCACCGAGCCGCTGGAGCACCCATCCGGCGTGGTCGAGCCCGGACTCCTCGGCTTCCTCGCCGACGTAGCGCAGGAGCGTGGGCAGCAGATCGGCGACCGGCACGTCGGCGGGCACGGCCAGATCGACGGAGACGCTCGGCGCGCGTACGGTCAGGCGGCACAGTTCGGCCACCGCGCTGTCGGTCATCAGCTGAACTCTCGTCTTCCATGGAGGGCTTGACGGGCGGACTTCCCCGGGAGGAGGGCCGTGCGAAGGGTACGAAGGGTACGGAGGGGCCGCGCGGGCCGGAACAGCGGGGTCGGACAGGCGAATTGTGTCCGTGTGCCCGGCAACGGCCTCTCCCGCGTGGACAGGTCGCGTTACGTGAATGCAGACTACTGCCTACGCCCGTCGGGTCGTGCCGGGGACCGGACCCCTGTCCGGTATGCAGTTGAATGGCAGGGGAGTTGACCGCTCCGCGATTTCCACTCACCCCATTCATCCGGCGTTCACCGCGTACCCGGCTCGTCGGAGAATGAGCGTGATGGGGCTTTCCGCTCCCGGTGTGCCGGTATTCGGCGCGGGCGGGAATGCCAGTGAAACCGGAGGTTTCGTTCCTTGAGTGTGGTGCTGTTTCGCCGGCCGGCCCGCAGGCGCGGTCCCCAGATGCCCGAGGGGCAATTGACCCTCCAGGAGCCGCCCGTCCTCGCCGAGGAGGTGCCCGACACCTCGGCGATATGGACGTATCTGCCGATGGCGCTGATGTCGGTGTCGATGATGCTGATGTTCCTGCGTCCGGGCGGCGGCAACGGTGTCTTCATGTACATGGCACTGGGGGTGATGGCGCTGTCCGCCGCCGCCATGCTGCTGGGCCAGCTGATGCGCCGCTCCAGCGAGCGCAAGCAGCGCCTGAAGGGCGAGCGCCGCGACTACCTGCGCTATCTGGCGCAGACCCGCAAGCGGGTCCGCTCGACCATCGTGGAGCAGCAGCGGGCGCTGGCCTGGCGCCATCCGGACCCGGCGTCGCTGCGGTCCCTGGCCCGCACCTCCCGGCTGTGGGAACGGCGCCCGGCCGACGAGGACTTCGGCGAGGTGCGGCTGGCGGTGGGCGAGCAGCAGCTCGCCCTCAGCCTGAACCCGGTCTCCACCCGTCCGGTGGAGGACCTGGAGCCGCTGTGCGCACACGCCCTGCGCCGGTTCGTCCGGGCCTACTCCACCATTCCCGAGCAGCCGCTCGGCCTGTACCTGCGCTCCTCCGCCCGGATCATGCTGCGTCCCGAGCCGGAGCCGCAGGCGCCCGGCGAGGGCGCGGGGAGCGAGGCCGACGGCCCCGGTACCGAGGCCGTACGCGCCCTGGTGCGTGCCGCGCTCGCCCAGCTCGCCGTCTTCCACGCGCCCGAGGAGCTGTGGATCGCCCTGTGCGTCAGCGACGAGCGGCGGGCGGACTGGGAGTGGGTGAAGTGGCTGCCGCACGCGCTGCATCCGCACGAGGAGGACGGTGCGGGCCAGGTCCGGCGGATCACCGCCGACCTCGTCGAGCTGGACGACCTGCTCGGCGCCGAGTTCGCCGAGCGCCCCGGCTTCGACCCGGACGCCCGCCCGGGGCGCGACGAGCCGTACACGGTGGTCGTCCTGGACGGGGTGAGCGTCCCGGAGGGGCACCGCTGGGAGGGGCACGGCTACCGCAACGCGGTGGTCGTGGACCTCTCCGGCGCGCTGCGCTGGCGGCCCGGCCGCAACACGCTGCGGCTGACCGTGGAGCCGGACCGGGTGAGCCTGGTGCGCACCGACCGCAGCCGCAAGGAGCGCACGGTGGCGCTCGGCCGGCCGGACCGGCTCGGGCCACTCGGCGCGGAGTCGCTCGCCCGGCTGATGGCCTCCCGCCGGATCAGCCTCGGCAGCGACATCGCCCAGCCGCTCGACAGCGACGTGGAGCTGACCACCCTGCTCGGCATCCCCGATCTGCACCGGCACGACGCGAAGGCGCTCTTCGAGCGGCACACCGGCTCCGCGCGGCTGCGGGTGCCGATCGCGGTCGGCGTCGACGGCCGCCCGGTGGACCTGGACATCAAGGAGTCCGCGCAGGGCGGCATGGGCCCGCACGGCATGCTCATCGGCGCCACCGGCTCCGGCAAGAGCGAGCTGCTGCGCACCCTCGTCCTCGGGCTCGCCCTGACGAACTCCTCGGAGACGCTGAACTTCATCCTGGTCGACTTCAAGGGCGGTGCCACCTTCCTCGGTCTGGAGGAACTGCCGCACACCTCCGCCGTCATCACCAACCTCGCCGACGAGGTCGCCCTGGTGGAGCGCATGCAGGACGCCCTGCACGGCGAACTCATCCGCCGCCAGGAACTGCTGCGCGCCGCCGGCAACTACACCTCGGCGCTGGAGTACGAGCGCGCCCGCGCGGGCGGGGCCGATCTGACCCCGCTGCCCAGCCTGTTCGTGGTGGTCGACGAGTTCAGCGAACTCCTCTCCGCGCACCGCGAGTTCATGGACCTGTTCGTGATGATCGGCCGGCTCGGCCGCTCGCTGGGCGTGCATCTGCTGCTCGCCTCGCAGCGCCTGGACGAGGGCCGAATGCACCAGTTGGAGAGCCATCTGTCCTACCGGGTGGGACTGCGCACCTTCTCCGCCATGGAGAGCCGGGGCGTGCTCGGTGTCCCGGACGCCTACGAGCTGCCCGCGCAGCCCGGCAGCGGCTATCTGAAGTCCGGTGTGGAGGCGCTGACCCGGTTCCGCGCCGCCTACTCCTCGGGGACCTACCGGCGCCGCACGGGCGCGGTGGTGCAGGCCCGCGTGGCCAGCCAGGTCGTGCCGTGGACGAGCGGCTGGGTGGTGCCGCGCACGCTGGAGCCGGCCGCCGAGCCCGAGCCGGAGATCGAGGAGACGGGCGAGGAGGAGACCCTGCTCGACGTGGCGCTGGAGCGGCTGCGCGACTCGGGTCCCGCGGCGCACCAGGTGTGGCTGCCGCCGCTGGACGAACCGTCCCCGCTGGACGCGCTGCTGCCCGCGCTCGCGCCCGACCCAGAACGCGGTCTCGGCGCCGCGGGCTGGCCGGGGACCGGCCGGCTGCGGGTGCCGGTCGGCCTGGTGGACAAGCCGTTCGAGCAGCGCCGCGATCCGCTGGTGGTGGACCTGTCGGGGGCCGGCGGGCATGTCGCCATCGCGGGCGGTTCGCAGAGCGGCAAGTCCACGCTCGCGCGGACCCTGATCGCCGCCCTGGCGCTCACCCACACGCCCGCCGAGATCCAGTTCTACTGCCTCGACTTCGGCGGCGGCGGCCTCTCGCAGTTCGCCGCGCTCCCCCACGTCGGCGGCGTCGCGGCCCGGCTGAACCCGGAGCGGGTGCACCGGGCGGTCGCCGAGGTGATGACGCTGCTCGCCCGGCGCGAGCAGTTCTTCGTCGACCACACCATCGACTCGATGCAGTCGTACCGCAGGCGCCGGGCGGCCGGGGAGTTCCCCGAGGAGCCCTTCGGCGACGTGTTCATGGTGGTCGACGGCTGGTCGACGGTCCGCCAGGACTACGACGACCTGGTGGCGAAGTTCAACGAACTCGCCGCGCGCGGACTGAACTACGGCATCCATCTCATCGTCACCACCACCCGCTGGGTGGAGTTGTCGGCGCAGGTCCGCGATCAGGCGGGCACCCGCCTCGAGTTGCGGATGGGCGACCCGATGGACTCGGAGATCGACACCCGCAAGGCGCGCTCGGTGCCGCGCAGCGGCGGCCGGGGCATCACCGCCGACAGCAAGATGCACTTCCTCGCCGGTCTGCCGCGGCTGGACGGCAGCGGGTCGCTGGAGGACCTCGGCGAGGGCGTCGCCCACCTCGTCGCGGAGATCGCCCGGCACTGGACGGGCCCGGTCGCCCCGCAGGTGCGGATGCTGCCGCACCGGCTGCCGCTGGCCGAACTCCCCGCGCCCGAGGCCACCGAGGGCGGCGGCATGCGGCTCCCGCTCGGCATCGACCAGGACGCGCTGGAGCCGGTGTGGCACGACTTCAGCCGCACCCCGCACCTGATCGTCGTCGGTGACACGGAGAGCGGCAAGACCAATCTGCTGCGCCGCGTCACCGAGGGCATCACGGCCCGCTACGCCCCGCACGAGGCGAAGATCATCGCGGTGGACTACCGGCGCACGCTGGTGGACGCGGTCCCGGAGGAGTACCGCATCGGGCATGTGATCTCGCTGGACAACCTCAAGGAGACCGTCGAGGGGGCGGCCCGCGCGCTGAAGACCCGGGTCCCCGGCGCGGACATCGCGCCCGCCCGGATGCGCCGCTGCGACTGGTGGACGGGCCCGCGTCTGTTCATCCTGGTCGACGACTACGACATGGTCTCCGGCAACTCCTTCCAGAGCCCCTTCGAGCCGCTCTTCGAGCATCTGACCCTCGGCTTCGAGATGGGCCTGCACATGATCGTGGCGCGCAGCGCCATGGGGGCGGGACGCGGTCTGAGCGACGCCCTCATCCGCCGTCTCGACGAGGCGAACAACCCCGCGATCCTGCTGTCGTGCCCGCCCACCGAGGGGCGTCTGTTCGGCAACGCGAAGCCGCTCAACCTGCCGCCGGGCCGCGCCCAGCACATCGCCCGCCGCCGGGCCAGGCTGATGCAGACGGCGCTGGTGGAGACGGCGCAGGAGGCACAGGGCTGAGGGACCGGGCGGCGGCCCGCGAAGCACCGTACGCACGAGGAGACCGAAGGAGGGGGCCGCCCTGGGCGGCCCCCTCCTTCGGTCTCCTCGACGGGTCAGCCCCGGGGCGTCCCCGGCGACGGCGCCGCGGTCCCCTGCCGCTCCGCCCGTGCCGGGCGCCACCCCCGGGCACGGGCCCGTGGCAGCACGAAGGCGGCCCACAGGATGCCCAGCACGGTGGCGGAGCCGAGCAGGACCAGGACGACGGCGCGGCCCGCGGTCCGGTCGGCGGCGGAGGTGTCCCGCACGGCGACGGGGTCCGGGGCGCGTCCGGCGCCGGCCGGGGCGTCCGGTCCGCCGAGGACCTTGGTCACGGCGGCGTAGGCGTCCAGCTGCGGGATGTCGGCCGGGTAGGCGGTGGCCGTCAGCCGGCGGGCGACGGTCTCGGCCGACGCGTCCGGGTAGGCGGCGCGCACCACCGCGGCGGCCCCGGCGACGTAGGCCGCGGCCACCGAGGCACCGGCGCCCAGGTAGTGGCCGCCGCCGCGCGGGCCGCCGGAGACGACCCCGGCCCCGGGAGCGGCCAGGTCGATGCCGGTGGTGGGCAGGGAGCCGTCGGGGCGGACGCCGGCCGGCAGCATGTCGGCGACGGAGAGCACACCGGGTTCCGCGGCCGGCCAGTACAGGCGCGAGGGGATCTCCTGCGTGCCGCGCCGGGCCGGCGGTTCCGGGGCGGCCGCGGCGACGACGACCGCCCCCGCCCGGCGGGCCGCGGCGACGGCACGGGTCAGCTCCGCGTCGCGGCGCGGC
>NZ_AGBF01000295.1 GCF_000225525.1 Streptomyces zinciresistens K42
AGGCAGGCCGCGAGGTCTCCGGCGGCCCAGGCCGCGTCGGCGGCGCAGAGGCGGGCGGTGCGGGCGTGGTCGGGTGCCTCGGCGGCGAGCAGGGAGGCGGCCAGCAGCAGCGAGGCGCGGGCGTCGCCCACCGGGCCGTCGAACAACTGCGCTCTGCCGCGGGCGAGTTCGGTGTGGCCGCGGCGGACGGCGGCCGATCCGGCGCGCTCGCCCGCGGGCGGGCTCCGCCGGTGGGGAGCCGTCCGCGGCCTGCTCCTGTCTCCGGTCATGCGCGGGACGTTAGGGGCGCCCGGCCGGCGCCGGAAGCCCGCCGTCCGGCCGGTCCGGGGCCCGAATCGGCGGCGTCACCTGGGCTATTGGTGCTTTCGGCCGGGGCGCCGGCTGTGCCGCCGCCCAGCCGCCGGCCGGCGCGGCCGTGCCCCTGCACAGTCCCGGCGGCGGACGTGTCGGGCACACGTCCGCCGCCGGGGGCCGCGGGGGTCAGGAGAGCGGGCAGTTGCCCCGGTACTCCTGGATGGTCAGGCTCGGCCGGGGCAGCGGGCACAGGAACTGCTCGTAGCGGGTGTCGTCGTCGATGAACCGCTTGAGCCAGGAGACGCTGTACTTCGCGATCGTCGTGTTCGGCGAGTTGGGTGCGAAGTGGGTCGCCGAGTTCAGCTCCAGGTACGCCCGGTCCAGCGAGCCGGGCAGGCTGGTGTAGAAGGGCTCGGCGTGGGAGGTGACCGGGGCGACCGTGTCGCCGTCGGCGCCGATGATGAGGGTCGGGGTGGCGACCTCGGGCCAGGTCTTGTCGAGGTTCCACGGAGTGAGCGGGATCGCCGCCTTGAGGGAGGGGCGGGACACGGCGGCCGCCAGGCTGGCGCCGCCGCCCATCGAGTGGCCCATCACCCCGAGCCGCCCGGCGTCGACCCGGGAGCGCACCGGGCTGCGCTGGGTGAGGTGGTCGAGCGCGGCCAGCAGCTGGCGTCCGCGCGCGTCGGGCTGGTCGAGGGTGGAGAGGGTGTCGATGGTGAACACGACGAAGCCCTGCGAGGCCAGCCGCGGACCCAGCCAGGAGAGCGAGGACTGGGAGGCGGTGTAGCCGGGCGCGACGGCGACGGCGCCGAAGGTGCCGTCGGCGGTGCTCGTCGGGTAGTAGACGGTGCCGCCGCCGAATCCGCTGACGGACAGCGGGGAGACGGTCGTCTGCGACACGGCGTACGGGCCGCGCGCCGCCTCGATGCCGGCCGTGGTGGGGTCGGGGCCGCGCTCGTAGGGGTTGTCCGCGGCGTGGGCGCCCGGACTGCTCAGGGTGCCCAGGCCGACGAGCGCGGCGAGCGCGGCGGCGGCACCGGCCAGGCGGCCGGCGCGGCGCCGGGGAGCGCCGGACGCGGGTGTGCGCAGGAGGGTGCGGGGGTGCAACGGCACGGCGGGTCGTCCTCTCTGTCGTGGCGGGCGGCCCCTGCCACCGGGCGCGCGGGACGCGGGCGTCGGTCGTGTGCCGGTGCGGGGCGGGCCGCCGTGGGACTGGCCGTGCCACTGTCGGGGACCGGACCCGGTGCGCGGACCGGCAATCTCACCGGTCTTGCGGGACCGCGACGCGGCCGGGGCCCTGCGTGCCGGAAGGGAGCCGGGCCCGCCGGTGGCGCGGGAGGGGCCGGGCCTGGTCCTGGCCCCGGCCAGCACCAGCACCAGCACCAGCACCAGCGCCCGGACGGTCGCGGGCGGGGCCGGGCGCTGGTCCTGGGCAAGTGCCGTGTCCGCCGGGCGGGTCGCCTATCCGCCGGGCGGTTCGGCGGAGGCTTCCGGCGGCCCGCCGGGACCGCAGGCCGCGCCCGCGGCACCGTCCGCCCACCCGCACCCGGCGCCCCGCGGCCGCAGGGGGACGCCGTTGCCGCGCAGCACCTCGCGCACGTCCAGGATGAGCGGGAAGACCTCGTGGTTGCGGTCCTGACCGCCCTGTTCCTCCCAGGCCCGCTGCTCCGCCTCGACCGCCGTCCGGTCCTCGGCGAACACCCGCTCGGTGAACCGTCTGATCAGCGGCCAGGCCAGGTGCAGCGCGCCGGGGAGAGCGGGCTTCTCGATCATGAGGAGGCCGTAGGCGTGGCAGCGGCGCTGCTCGGCGTCCTCCGGGACGTAGACGGCCCAGAGGCGGAAGGCCGGGCGTACGGCGTTCTCCGGCACCAGGTCGAGGGTCTGGTAGGGGTATTCGGTGCGGATCGTCATGACGTCGGCGGAGTCGCCGCCGCCGATGCCCTCCCCGGCCAGCAGCCCCGCGCCGCGGCTGCGCCTGCCCCCGCCGTGCGTGAACAGGTACCTGGCCTCGACCGACCGTGCGGTCGTCCGGTACCCCAGCAGTTCGGGGCGGAGCTTGCCGAGCACACCGCGGTGCAGGAACTGGTGGTTCATGTCGAGGAGGTTCTCGTGCAGGAAGGAGTAGTGGCAGCGCACCGTCCGCGAGAACGTCATCGTCCGGTACGCGGGCGAGCCGAACGCGGGCAGCACGGGCAGCGCGGTGACCGCGGCGAGCTCCGGGTCCCCGGGGAAGACGAACACCAGCCCGTACGCCTCCCGTACGGGGTAGCCGCGCACCCCGCGCGGGGGTCTGCCGTCCCCCTTGGAGAGATAGGGGATCTGGGAGATGCGGCCGTCTCCGCGGTAGGCCCACGCGTGGTAGCAGCAGCGCAGCGTCTCCCCCTCGACGACGCCCATGCTCAGCGGCACCTGCCGGTGGGCGCACCGGTCCTCCAGCGCGTGGACGGTGCCGCCGGTGCCCCGGTAGAGCGCGATGCGCTCGCCCGCGAAGGCGGTGGCGACCACCTTGCCCCGGCGCACCGTGCGGGAGCGGGCGACCGGGTACCAGAAGTCCGGGCAGGCCCCGACCCGCCTCAGGTCGGCGCGGGCGCCCTCCGGACCGCCGGACGCCGGGCGCGGCCCGCCGCCGCTCCGGACGGAGTCTGCCTCGGTCATACGTCTCCTCCGTCGGGCACGGCGGCGCGGACCCGCGCTCGTCCCGCCGGACGGCACCGGCGGGGCGCCGGTCCCGCTCACCCGGCACCCTGCCATCGTCACGGTCCTCCCCGCGCCTGTCCTGCCCGGGACGTCCGCAGGGGTGAGCGCGCGGGTGCGGGCGGGCCGCAGTGGGCTCGGCCGGCGGGGCCACTGCGCGAACGGGCGACGGGTCGGTGTTCCCACGGCCGCGGGAATCCGGCGACCGGCGGCCGGGTCCGGTCCAACGGGGCGCGCCCGAAAGGGAGTCGGCCTGGACCGGACTCTGCCGCCGGCCGGCCGGTGACGGCGGGGCGGCCGGTGACGGCGGGGCGGCCGGTGACGGCGGGGCGGCCCGCCGGTGAGCGGGGCACCTGGTGACGGCGGGGCGTCGGTGCCCCGCCGTCACCGGTCGGTGTGGACGTCGCCGTGCGCGGTCAGCACGACGGTGTCCCGCCGGGGGAAGGCCCCGGGCGGAATCCCGGGAATGGCCCCGGCCGGGGTCGCCCGGTCGTCACCGGGAGCGGGCCCGTCCAGGGTCAGCCGGGTGGTGATGCGGTAGCGGTCGCCCCGGTAGACGGAGTGGACGTATTCGACGGCCCTGCCCTCGGTGTCGCTGGTCAGGCGCTCGAAGAGCAGCGCGGGCGAGAGGTGCGGAACCCCGAGGATCTTCGCCTCGGCCTGGCTGACGACGGTGGGCTCGATGGTCTGCAGGGCCTCGCTCACCCGTACTCCGTGCCGGTCGTGCAGATGCTCGTACAGGTCGCCGGCCTCCAGCTCCCGGGCGGTGAGCGCGGGCACCAGGACCGCCGGGATGTGCAGGTGCTCGATGGCCATGGGCACGCCGTCGACGAGCCGGAGCCGGGCCACGTAGACGATGTCGGCCGCGGGCGACAGATGGAGTTTGCGGCCCACGCGGGCACCCGCCGCGATGGTGGTGAACTCCAGGAGCCTGCTGGTCCAGGCACCGGAGGCGCGCGGGGCGACCATGGTCCGGTGGTCCGGCACCAGTTCCTGGGTGATCTTCTCCGGTGCCACGAACATGCCCCGGCCGTGCTCGCGCACCAGCAGCCCCGCGGCGACGAGTTCGTCCACCGCCGTACGCAGGGTGGGCCGGGAGACCTCCAGGGCGGCGCACAGGGAGCGTTCGGACGGGATGGCGTCGCCGGGGCTGAGCGACTCCATGAGCCCGAGGATGTGGTCCCGGACGCGCTCCCGCTTGAGAACCGCCCCCGACTCGCCCGCGCTCATGCCGCCGCTCCCGCCCGCCGTCCGTGAATCCGCCTGACCAATCTCACCACTCCTTACCACTGCTCCGCCACTGGTCAGATGAAGTGTAGCCGCCGCCCCCGGCTCTGGGCGCCGGGTTATGCGCCCTACGCACCTGCGGAGAACTGCCAAGAGCTCTCTGTGCGGCGGGGGTTGACGCCTCTATTGGTCTATGCCACCTTCATCGACCAACAAGAGGTCACCTGACCAGTTACCGAACTGGTCAGGTGAGGTGGCGCATTCCTCCCGGGGGTGAACTGTGAAGCTCCGCATACTCGCTGGCGTTTCCGTGCTGGTGCTGGCCGGCGGCCTCGGTGCCTGCGGCGGTCCGGACCCGTCCGGCGGCTCCGCCGACGGCAGGACGACGATCGACGTCTGGCTGATGCGCGACAGCGTCTCGGCCGCGTTCCAGAAGGAGTTCGTCGCCGGGTTCGAGGCGGACAACCCGGCCATCGACGTGAAGGTGCAGATCCAGGAGTGGGACGGCATCGGCGAGAAGGTCACCGCCGCGCTGGCCGGCAACGACGCCCCGGACGTCATCGAGACGGGCAACACCCAGGTGGCCCAGTTCGCGCAGAGCGGCGGCCTGCTCGACCTCAGCGACAAGGTCGGCGAACTCGGCGGCGGCAGCTGGCTCAAGGGACTCGCCGAGCCGGGGGCGTACGAGGGCAAGCAGTACGGCATCCCCTACTACGCGGCCAATCGCGTCGTGGTCTACCGGACCGACCTGTTCGAGAAGGCCGGCGTCGACGCCGCGGCGATCAAGACCCGCGCCCAGTGGACCGCCGCCACGAAGAAGCTCGACTCCGGCGGCACACAGGGCATCTACCTGCCGGGGCAGATGTGGTACGCGCTCGCCGGGTTCATCTGGGACGAGGGCGGCGACCTCGCCACCCGTTCCGGCGGCGTCTGGAAGGGCTCGCTCGACACCCCGCAGGCGCTGCGCGGCATGGCCTTCTACCAGCGGCTCCAGGCCCTGGGCAAGGGGCCGAAGGACTCCGACGAGGCGCAGCCCCCGCAGGCCGAGGTGATGGCCGAGGGGCGGATCGCGCAGATCATCTCCACGCCGGGCGGCGCCAACGTCGTCACCCAGAACAACCCCGCGCTCAAGGGCAAGCTGGGCTTCTTCCCCATCCCCGGCAAGAGCGCCGACCGGCCCGGCGCGGTGTTCACCGGCGGCTCCGACCTGGTCGTCCCGGCCGCCTCGGGCAAGCCGGAGGCCGCGCTCGCCTTCATCAAGGCGCTCACCGGGGACGCCTGGCAGCGCAAGCTCGCCGCCGCCATGAGCTACGTGCCGAACCGGACCACCCTCGCCGACGCCGTCGCCGCCGACCCCGGTGCCGCGGCGATGGCCGTGGGCGCCGCCGTGGGCCGGGCCACGCCCAACACGCCGGGCTGGGCCGCGGTGGAGGCCAAGAACCCGATCAAGGACTACATGACCGCCGTCCTCACGGGCGCCGACGCGGGCACCGAGGCCGCGAAGGCGTCGGAGGCCATCACCGCGGCCATGAAGACCGGCTCCTGAGCCGCTCCGCCGGGCCCGGCACCCCTGCCGACGCCCCGCGGCCCGGCCCGAGCGGCCACCACCCGCGAGCCGGGAGCGCCCCCGTCGGACGCGGCCCGCCCCGCCCGAGCCCGGGGCGGGCCCGCC
>NZ_AGBF01000294.1 GCF_000225525.1 Streptomyces zinciresistens K42
GGACGGCCGGACCGGGCAGGGGCCGTCCTACACCGGGGCCGTGACGAAGTCGATCAGTTCCTCGACCCGGCCCAGCAGTTCCGGGCGCAGGTCCTTGTAGGAGTCCACCCGCTGCAGGATGGCCGCCCACACCGCGCCCGTGTTCCCGGCGGGCCACCCCAGCGCCTCGCAGACGCCCGTCTTCCAGTCCCGGCCGTGCGGCACCCGGGGCCACTCCGCGATGCCGAGGGCGGACGGCTTCACCGCCTCCCAGATGTCGACGTACGGGTGGCCCACCACGAGGGCGTGCCCGCTGGTCACCGACGCGGCGATCCGCCACTCCTTCGTGCCCGGCACCAGATGGTCCACCAGCACCCCCAGCCGGGCGTCGGGGCCGGGCGCGAAGTCGGCCACGATCGAGGGCAGGTCGTCGACGCCCTCCAGGTACTCCACGACCACGCCCTCCACGCGCAGGTCGTCGCCCCACACCTTCTCCACCAGCTCGGCGTCGTGGCGGCCCTCCACGTAGATCCGGCCCGCGCGGGCCACACGCGCGCGTGCGCCGGGCACGGCGACCGATCCCGAGGCGGTCCGGGTGGGCCGCGCCGGGGCCGCGGACGCCGGCCTCACCAGGGTCACCACCCTGCCCTCAAGGAGGAACCCGCGTGGCTCCAGCGGGAAGACCCGATGCTTGCCGAAACGGTCCTCCAGCGTCACCGTGCCCGCCTCGCAGCCGGTCACCGCGCCGCAGAACCCGGTGCCGGCCTCCTCGACCACGAGACCGGGCTCCGCCGGGACCTCCGGGACGGACCGGGGCTTCTTCCAGGGCGGGGTCAGGTCCGGGGAGTACGGGCGCATTCGCACGACGATAGGAGAAGCCGGGCCCGCGCGTCCCGCGGATCAGCGCGACACGCCGAAGCGGGCCGCCAGCGTGTCGCGCTGGCGGCGCACGAACCCCGCGTCCACCACCGCTCCGTGACCGGGCACGTACAGCGCGTCCGGGCCGCCCAGCTCCAGCAGCCGGTCCAGCGCGGCCGGCCACCGCGACGGCACGGCGTCGGAACCGGCCTGCGGCTCGCCGGACTCCTCCACCAGGTCCCCGCAGAACACCACCTCCGGCCCGCCCGGCACCAGCACGGCCAGATCGTGCGCCGTGTGCCCCGGACCCACGTTCGCCAGCAGGACCTGGCGCCCGCCGCCCAGGTCCAGCGTCCACTCGCCGCTCACCGCGCGGCCCGGACCCGTCAGCGCCCGCACCGCCTCCCGGGCGGCGTCCGGGGCCAGACCGTGGCCCACCGCGTCCCTGTGCAGCTCCTCGCGCGCGTGGCGCCCGTCGAACACCGCGTCCATGCCCACCGGGCCGAACACCTCGGCGTCCGGGAAGGCCGCGGCACCGAAGACATGATCGAAGTGCGGATGCGTCAGCGCGAGATGGGTCACATCGCCGCCCGCGAGCCACCGCGCCTCGGTGCGCAACCGCGCGCCCTCCGCGAGCGAGGACCCGGCGTCCACCACCAGCGCGGCGCCGTCCCCGGCGATCAGCCCGACCGTGCAGTCCCAGCCCGGCAGCCGGCACCGCCCCACCCCGTCCGCGAGCCGCTCCCACCCCAGCTCTTCCCAAGTCACCTTCATACGGCGACGCTAGCGGGACCGTCCCCGCGCGGCACCGCGGTGTCGGACCGGCCTTGCCCCCGGTGTGCCCCACGGCCGTACACTGGCCAGGGGACGGCTGGCACTCGAACGGACAGAGTGCCAGGCGGGACGTCAGGGGACCGACTTCTGGAGGTGTGCGCGACATGCTGAGTGAACGCAGGCTCCAGGTGCTGCGCGCCATCGTCCAGGACTACGTCGGGACCGAGGAGCCGGTCGGCTCCAAGGCGCTCACCGAGCGCCACAGCCTCGGCGTCTCCCCGGCCACCGTCCGCAACGACATGGCGGTGCTGGAGGACGAGGGCTACATCGCCCAGCCGCACACCAGCGCCGGGCGCATCCCCACCGACAGGGGCTACCGGCTGTTCGTCGACAAGCTCGCCGGCGTCAAGCCGATGAGCGCGCCCGAGCGGCGTGCCATCCAGAACTTCCTGGAGAGCTCCGTCGACCTCGACGACGTCGTGGGCCGCACGGTGCGGCTGCTCGCGCAGCTCACCCGGCAGGTCGCCGTCGTGCAGTACCCCTCGCTGACCCGCTCCACCGTCCGGCACGTCGAACTGCTCTCGCTCGCACCCGCGCGCGTGATGCTCGTGCTGATCACGGACACCGGCCGGGTCGAGCAGCGGATGATCGACTGCCCGGCGCCCTTCGGGGAGTCCTCGCTCGCGGACCTGCGGGCGCGGCTGAACAGCAAGGTCGCCGGCCGGCGCTTCGCCGACGTGCCGGTGCTCGTCGAGGACCTGCCCGAGGGCTTCGACCTGGAGGACCGCGGCACCGTCTCGACCGTGCTCTCCACCCTGCTGGAGACCCTCGTCGAGGAGAACGAGGAGCGGCTGATGATCGGCGGAACCGCCAATCTGACCCGCTTCACACATGACTTCCCCCTCACGATCCAGCCCGTGCTGGAGGCCCTGGAGGAGCAGGTCGTCCTCCTCAAGTTGCTCGGCGAGGCGGGGGATTCGGGCATGACGGTGCGCATCGGGCACGAGAACGCCTACGAGGGACTCAACTCCACGTCCGTCGTGTCGGTGGGCTACGGTTCGGGCAACGAGGCGGTCGCCAAGCTCGGCGTGGTCGGACCGACCCGCATGGATTACCCGGGAACGATGGGAGCGGTACGCGCAGTGGCACGGTACGTCGGACAGATCCTGGCGGAGTCGTAAGTGGCCACGGACTACTACGCCGTTCTCGGCGTGCGCCGCGACGCGTCGCAGGATGAGATCAAGAAGGCGTTCCGCAGGCTCGCGCGCGAGCTGCACCCGGACGTCAACCCGGATCCGAAGACCCAGGAGCGGTTCAAGGAGATCAACGCCGCCTACGAGGTGCTGTCGGACCCGCAGAAGAAGCAGGTCTACGACCTCGGCGGCGACCCGCTGTCCCAGGCGGGCGGCGCGGGCGCGGGCGGCTTCGGAGCCGGCGGCTTCGGGAACTTCTCGGACATCATGGACGCCTTCTTCGGCACGGCGTCCCAGCGTGGCCCGCGCTCGCGCACCCGGCGCGGCCAGGACGCGATGATCCGGCTGGAGGTCGAGCTCGACGAGGCGGCCTTCGGCACCACCAAGGACATCCAGGTCGACACGGCCGTCGTCTGCACGACCTGCAGCGGCGAGGGGGCCGCGCCCGGCACCTCCGCCCAGACCTGCGACATGTGCCGCGGCCGCGGCGAGGTCTCACAGGTGACCCGGTCCTTCCTGGGCCAGGTCATGACGTCCCGCCCCTGCCCGCAGTGCCAGGGCTTCGGCACCGTGGTGCCCACGCCGTGCCCCGAGTGCGCGGGCGACGGCCGCGTCCGGTCCCGCCGCACCCTCACGGTCAAGATCCCGGCCGGCGTCGACAACGGCACGCGGATCCAGCTCGCGGGCGAGGGCGAGGTCGGCCCCGGCGGCGGCCCCGCGGGCGACCTCTACGTCGAGATCCACGAGCTGCCGCACGCGATGTTCCAGCGGCGCGGCGACGACCTGCACTGCACGGTGACCCTCCCGATGACCGCGGCGGCACTCGGCACCAAGGTGCCGCTGGAGACGCTGGACGGGCTGGAGGAGGTCGACATCCGGCCCGGCACCCAGTCCGGTCAGTCGATCCCGCTGCACGGGCGCGGTGTGACGCATCTGCGCGGCGGCGGCCGGGGCGACCTCATCGTCCATGTCGAGGTGCAGACCCCGTCGAAGCTGGACCCCGAGCAGGAGCGGCTGCTGCGCGAACTGGCCGCGCTGCGCGGCGAGGAGCGCCCGCAGGGGCAGTTCCAGCCCGGCCAGCAGGGGCTGTTCTCACGGCTGAAGGACGCGTTCAACGGACGCTGAACCGCCCGGGGCCCGGCTCCCGGGCCCGCCCGGCCCACGGGGACGGGCCGATTCGGAGTTGTTCGGAGGACGTGACAACATGCCGTCATGTCCTCCGCGCTGACCGATCTCCTCCCGCTTCCGATCGTGCAGGCCCCCATGGCGGGCGGCGTCTCCGTGCCGCAGCTCGCCGCCGCCGTGTCCGAGGCCGGCGGGCTGGGCTTCCTCGCCGCGGGGTACAAGACCGCCGACGGGATGTACCAGGAGATCAAGCAGCTGCGCGGGCTGACCGGGCGCCCCTTCGGGGTCAACCTGTTCCTGCCGCAGCCGGAGTACGCCGACGCCGCCGCCGTGGACGTCTACGCGCACCAGCTGGCCGGTGAGGCCGCCTGGTACGAGACCGAGCTCGGGGACCCCGACAGCGGGCGCGACGACGGCTACGACGCCAAGCTCGCCGTCCTGCTCGACAACCCGGTCCCCGCCGTCTCCTTCCACTTCGGCGTGCCCTCCGGCGACGTCCTGGAGTCGCTGCGCCGCGTCGGCACCCTCACCCTCGTCACCGCCACCACGCCGGACGAGGCGTACGCGGCGCAGCGCGCGGGCGCCGACGCCGTGATCGCCCAGGGCGTCGAGGCCGGCGGCCACCAGGGCACCCACCGCGACAGCCCGGAGAAGGACGGCACCGGACTCGGACTGCTCTCCCTCGTCGCCCAGGTCCGCGAGACGGTGGGCCTGCCGATCGTGGCCGCGGGCGGCCTCATGCGCGGCAGCCAGATCGCGGGCGTCCTCGCCGCGGGCGCCGTCGCCGCCCAGCTCGGCACCGCCTTCCTCGCCACCCGGGAGTCCGGCGCCAACGCCCTGCACAAGCAGGCGCTGACCCACCCCCTGTTCACCCGCACCGAGCTGACCCGCGCCTTCTCCGGGCGCCCGGCCCGCGGCCTCGTCAACCGCTTCCTGCGCGAGCACGGCCCCTACGCCCCGGCCGCCTACCCCGAGGTCCACCACCTCACCTCGCCGCTGCGCAAGAAGGCCGCCGCATCCGGCGACCCGCAGGGCATGGCCCTGTGGGCGGGCCAGGGCCACCGCCTGGCGCGCGAGCTGCCCGCCGGACAGCTGGTCGAGACCCTGGCCGAGGAGTTGGGCGCGGCGGCGACGGAGCTGTCGGCCCGCACCGGCGGCGGGGCCCGGCGATGACGGCACCCGTGTTCGTCGTCGACGCGCTGGAGCCGTCCGGCCGCACGGGCGGCGCGTACGTCCTGGACGGGCCCGAGGGGCGGCACGCCGTCTCCGTGAAGCGGCTGCGGGCCGGCGAGGAGGTCGTCCTCACCGACGGGCGGGGGCGCTGGGCCCCGGGCGTCGTACGGGCGGCCGAGGGCAAGGACCGCCTCGTGCTGGACCTCGGCGCGGTCGTGGAGGAGCCCGCCGAGCGGCCCGGGATCACCGTCGTCCAGGCCCTGCCCAAGGGCGACCGCGGCGAACTGGCCGTCGAGACGATGACCGAGACCGGCGTCGACGCGATCGTGCCCTGGGCCGCCGCCCGCTGCGTCACGCAGTGGCGGGGCGAGCGCGGCGCCAAGGCGCTCGGCAAGTGGCATGCCACCGCCCGCGAGGCGGGCAAGCAGTCCCGCCGGGTGCGCTTCCCCGAGGTCGCGGAACCGGCGAGCAGCAGGCAGGTCGCCGCGCTGCTCGCGGACGCCGCCTTCGCGGCCGTGCTCCATGAGGACCGCGACTACCCGAGCGAGCCGCTGGCCACGGCCGAACTGCCCGCCGAGGGCCGGATCGTGCTCGTGGTCGGCCCCGAGGGCGGGGTGTCGCCCGAGGAGCTGGCCCTCTTCGGGGAGGCCGGGGCGCGGGCGTACCGCCTGGGCCGTACCGTCCTGCGCACCTCCACCGCCGGGACCGCGGCGGCGGCACTGCTCCTCGGCCGCACCGGCCGCTGGTCCTGACACCCGCGGGCCGTCCAGCACGCGAACGCCCGTACGGCAGGCCCCGCCCCGCCGCGGGTCGTGCCGCGGGCGGAGCG
>NZ_AGBF01000293.1 GCF_000225525.1 Streptomyces zinciresistens K42
GTGTCCAGGTAGAACCACTCGGCGTCGGGGCCGGGGGCCGGCGGGGGCGCGGCGTGCGGGTCCGGCGCGGACGGCGGCGCGGCCGGCCGGGGCGGCCCCGGCATCAGCAGCTCCACCCGCAGTCCGAGGCCGCGCTGCTGGGCGGTGAACTCCTCGACCTGGCTGCGGCACGCGTGGTCCAGATGCGTCACACCGGTCAGATCGAGCCGGATGCGCGGCAGACCCGAGGCGGCGGCCGCCTCCAGCGCCTCGATGACCTGCGGCAGCCGCAGGAAGGTGGCGTTGCCGGCCATCACGACCTTCGCGGTGTCGTCCTCGGTGTGCTGGCGGACGACGGTGCGCGACATGCGCAGCGCGGCGAGCACGATCCCGGCCGCGAGGCCGATGAGGACGCCTTCGAGCAGGGCCGTCGCCACGATGACCGCGGTGGTCACCGTCATCACCGCGAACTCGCCCCGGTCCTGCCGCCACATCTTGGGGAACTCGCCCGGCGCGAACAGCTTCCAGCCGCTGTGCACCAGGACGCCCGCGAGCACCGAGATCGGGATCAGGGCCAGGATCTGCGGCAGCAGCAGCGCGAAGGCGAGCAGCCACAGACCGTGCAGGGTGCGGGAGATCCGGGTCTTCGCGCCGGCCTGGACGTTGGCCGAACTGCGCGCGACGACGGCCGTGACGGGGAGGGCGCCGAGGAGGCCGGCGACGGTGTTCCCGGCGCCCTGGGCGATGAGTTCGGTGTTGTAGCGGGTGCGCGGTCCGCTGTGCATCCGGTCGACGGCCGCGGCGGTGAACAGGCTCTCCGCGGAGGCGATCACCGTGAACGTCAGGACGGAGGCGAGGACGCCCGCGTCGGCGAGAGCCGCGAACTCGTCGGCCCCCGGCACCCGCACCGACGCGAGCAGATCGCCGACCTGGAGCGTCTTCACGTCCACGCCGGGCAGCGCCGCCACCGCGATGCCGACGCCGACCGCGACCAGTGCGGCCGGGACCCGCTTCGCCGGACCGGGCACGTTCTTCCACACGAAGCTCAGCACGATCGTGGCCGCCCCGAGCAGGGTCGCGATCATCGCCTGCGGGTCGGTGAGGATGCCGCCGAGCAGCGCCGGGACGCCCGCCATGTTCTCGATCGGGGTGCCGGGCGCCTTCGCGTCCGCCATGGGGTAGAGCTGGCCGAACATCAGCGGCAGCCCGATGCCGGCCAGCATGCCCTGCACCACGGCGAGGGAGATCGCCTGGAACATCCGGCCCAGGCGGACGACGCCGAGGACGATCTGGAGGAGGCCGGAGCACAGGACGATCACCCCGAGCATCGCCAGGCCGTGCTTCGTGATCGTCTCCGCGACCAGGGCGGCCAGTCCGGCGGCGGGGCCGCTGACCTGGAGCGTGCTGCCCCGGATCGCGCCGACCACCAGACCGCCGATCACCCCGGAGATGATGCCGAGTTCGGCCGGGGCCCCGGAGGCCACGGCGACGCCGATGCACAGCGGCAGGGCGACGAGGAAGACCACGAGGGAGGCGGTGATCTCGTTGGCGATGTCCACCTTCCCGGCCCCGCCCGCGGTCTTCCGCCGGGGCAGCGTCCGGCGGACCCCGCCCGGCGTCTCCGCGGCCCCCGCCCCGGTCACGGTCGCGGTCCCCGGCGGGGCGCTGCTCGGCGCGATCCTGGTGCGCCCCCGCGCGTGTGCCCCGCTCATCCGGCGTGCACCCGGAACCGGCCGTCGTCCTCCAGTTCGTGCACCTGCCCGGTGTGGACCTCGTAGTACCAGCCGTGCAGCCGCAGCCGGCCCGCCTCCGCCCGCTGCCGCACCACCGGGTAACTCCCCAGTACGGCGAGCTGGTTGACGATGTTGCCCTGGGCGACGCCGGGCAGGGACGGATCGTCGTCGGCGGCCGACAGGGCCGGGGCCAGCTCGGGGCGGGCCAGTTGCAGCCAGGCGTCGACGCCGGGCAGCCGGGACAGGTCGTCGCCGGACTTCAGGGCGGCCATCGCACCGCAGTGTGAGTGACCGCACACGACGATGTCCTGAACCCCGAGCACCTCCAGTGCGTACTCGATGGTGGCGGCCTCCCCGGAGGCCCCCGGGCTGCCGTACGGCGGCACGATATTGCCCGCGTTGCGGAGCTCGAACATCTCTCCGGGCCGCGCTCCGGTAATGAGCGCGGGTATCACCCGTGAGTCCGAACAGGTAATGAAGAGAGCCTCGGGATATTGCCCTTCGGCCAGCTTCCGGTAATCACGGCTCTCGAAATCCACCCGCCGGCTGAACGAGCGGGCACGATCCAGCAATGCCTTCAACGAAGCCTCCTACAAGGGATGTTCGACCTGGTCACCCCACCGTAGAAGACGGCACACCAGAGAAAGGTTAAGCGAGCCACAGCGCCCGGCCAGGAATTGGACATTCTTTGTCGAGAGGTTCCGATAGCTTCCGCTTCCAGTACCGTGTGCACCTCAGGGCAGAGGTTTTCCTTTCACGGAGAGACGGGACGCATGGGCATACGAGCGCTGCTCATCGAGGACGACGAGACAATCGCGGAACCGCTCACGGAGGGCCTGGCGCACTTCGGCCTGACGGTTCACCACGTGACCACCGGGGCCGAGGGCATGAGCGGCCCGTACGGCGATGTCGTCCTGCTCGACCTGGGGTTGCCGGACATGGACGGCATCGACGTGTGCCGGGGCATCCGGCAGGTCTCGGACGTACCGGTCATCATCCTCAGCGCGCGGGGCGAGGAGGCCGACCGGGTGCTGGGGCTGGAACTCGGCGCGGACGACTATCTGGCGAAGCCGTTCAGCGTGAGGGAGTTGGTGGCCCGCGTCCGGGCGGTGACCCGGCGGACCCGGCGCGCGGAGCCGGCCGGGCCGGAGCCCGCGGGGCCGGTGCGCGCCGCTTCCCCCGGGCCCGCTCTCGCGGACGCCGTACCGGGACCGAGGGCACCGGCGGGCAGGGAGCGCGCGGCGGCACTCGTGGAGCGGCTGCGCACGTCGGCCCTGGCGCAGCCCCGGGTCGCCCCGGCGCCCGCGTCCCCGCCCGAGCCGTACGGGGAGACCACCGCCGCGGCGTCGTACGCCTCCGGACGCTCGTACGCGCCCGGCCCCTCCCCCGCCTCCGCAGCGTCGGGGCCGCCGTACACCCCCGGGCCGCTCGTCGTCGACCGGCGCACCCGTCAGGTGTGGGTCGGCGAGGACCCCGTGACGCTCACCCCGAAGGAGTTCGAACTGCTGGCGCTGCTGACCGAGGACCCGGGCGCGGTCTGCTCCCGGCAGCAGATCCTGGACCGGGTGTGGGATCCGCACTACGAGGGTCCCACCAAGACGCTGGACGTCCATGTCGCCTCGCTGCGGCGCAAGTTGGGCGACCCGGCGTGGATACAGACCCTGCGCGGGGTGGGGTTCCGGCTGGCGGTGCGGACCGGGCCGGGCGGCGAGCGGGTGTCCGCGCCATGACCCGCCGGCTGCTGCTGAGCTACCTCAGTCTCGCCGCGCTGGTGCTGGCCTGCCTGGAGATCCCGCTGGGCTTCGTCTACTCGCGCAGCGAGCGCGAACGGGTCGTGAACGCCGCGAAGGACGAGGCCGAGTCGGTCTCCGCGTACGCCTCGCTGTCCCTGAGCACGGGACGCGCGGAGCGCAACCTGCCGCGCCAGGTCCGCCACTGCGCCACGCGCATCGACGGCAAGGTGGTCGTCGTGGACGCCGCCGGTGCCCTGCTGGCCTCCTCGCACCCGATGTCCGCCGCGATGTCGGCCGCCCTCGCCTCCCGCCCCGGCATCGCCGCGGCGCTGCGCGGCACCTCCACCGTCGACGTCCGCACGTCGACCATCGGCGGCGTGGAGTACCTGTCGGTCGCCGCGCCCGTACGGCACGCCACCGGTCTGCAGGGCGCGGTGTGGCTGACGCTGCCGACGAGGAACGTGCACGAACGCGTCCACCACGTCTGGCTGCTGCTGGCCCTCGGCGGGCTGGGCGTCCTCGCGGCGGTAGCCGTGGTCGGCTTCGCCATCGCCCGCTGGACGGGCCGCCCGATCCGCGAACTGGAGCGCGCCACGCACGAGTTGGCGGAGGGCGGCCGGGCCAGGCCGGTGACGATGACGAAGGGGCCGCCGGAAGTGCGGCGACTGGCAGCCGCGTTCAACCGCACGGCGGCCCGGCTCGCCCATCTCCTCGACGCCCAGCGTGCGTTCGCGGGCGAGGCATCGCACCAGCTCCGTACTCCGCTGGCGGCGCTGCGGCTTCGGCTGGAGAACCTGGAGCCGAGCATCGCCGACCGCGGGCGCGGCAGCCTCACCGCCGCACTGACCGAGACCGACCGGCTGGCCCGGATGGTCGAGGGCCTGCTGGCGATGGCCCGTCTGGAGGAGGACGCCGCGACCCCCGGCCCGGTGGACCTGGGCGCGGTCTGCGCGGAACGCCACCGCACCTGGCTGCCGCTCTTCGAGCAACAGGGCGTACACCTGGTGCTGTTCGCGGGGAGCGTGGGGCCGGTGCTCGCGGTGCCGGGCGCGGTGGAGCAGATCGTGGACAACCTGCTCTCCAACGCCCTGCGCGCCTCGGCCGCAAAGAGCACGGTGGCCGTCGAGTTGCGGCTGCACGCGCCGGCCCGGCGCACCCTGCGCGACACCCGCCCCGCCTGGGTCGACCTGCACGTCACCGACGAGGGGCCCGGCATGACGCCGGAACAGCGCGCCCGCGCCTTCGACCGCTTCTGGCGGGCCCCCGGCGCCCCCAAGGGCGGCACGGGGCTGGGGCTGGCGCTGGTCCAGCGGCTCGCGCACGCGAGCGGCGGGGAGGCCGGGCTGCACGCGTCGGCCGCGGGCGGGCTGGACGCGGTGGTGCGGCTGCCCTCGGCCGTCCCGCCCCGCGAGGGACAGGACCCCGGCCCCGCCCGGCCGGGCCGGCGACGCCGGCCGGTCCCGGCCCTGCGCGCGTGAAAGCCCGGCCCCCGGCCCGTCCTTCCCCGACCGGCGCGGCACCGGGGCCAGTTCGTCGGCCGCGTTCCGCCCGGGACGACGAGCCCCGCCCCCACGCGACGGTCACGAAAAGAACACATCCCCTTCACGCACAGCCACGGGGCATTACGGTCATCCCCTCACGGACCACCAGCGGGGGGATCACATGACACATCCGTACGCCGGCGCACCCATGCCCCAGCCGCCCCGCCGGGCCCCCGGCTGGGCCCGCAAGCGCTACGCGCTCCCCGCGCTCGGCCTGGCGTTCCTCCTGGGCATCGCGATGGGCGGCGCGTCCGGCCAGGACCGGACGGGCGCCGACGCCGAGCCCGCGGCGGCCTCACCCCGCCCCACGGTCACCGTGACGGCGACGACGGAACCGGCGCCCGCGCCGACGGTGACCCTGACGGCCACGGCGACCGCGACGGCCACGAAGACGGTCGAGGTCACCGCCGCACCCCCGGCCGCCGCCGACGACCCGTCCGACGGCGGAAGCGGGGGCGGCGGGGGCGGCGGGGGCGACAGCGTCTACTACGCCAACTGCAGCGAGGTCCGCGCCGCGGGCGCCGCCCCCATCCGCCGAGGCGAGCCCGGCTACGCCTCCCACCTGGACCGCGACAACGACGGGGTGGCCTGCGACACCTGACGGCGAACCGTGGCGGGGACCCCGAACTGGGCGGCCTCAGGGCCGGACGCCCGGCCCTGCTCCGCCTGCGCCGGAGCACGAACGAACTTCCCCGCGAGCACCTCGTACAGAGGGCGGCACCCCCGCACAGGGTGTATGGCTGGCTTCCTGACCAGGGGGTTCGGAGGCCGCCGCCCCTCGCAGGGCACTCTCAGGGCACATCGTTCAGCGCGGACTCCATCATGTCGGCGGTCCGGTCCTCGTCCGCCTCCCACAGATGGGTGTAGACGTTCAGCGTGATCGATGGCTTAGCGTGACCGAGCCTCTTCTGTACCTGCTTCGGCGTTGCCCCTTTTTTGATCAGCACTGAG
>NZ_AGBF01000292.1 GCF_000225525.1 Streptomyces zinciresistens K42
GCCGCCGGGCCTCGGGGCTGAGTCCCTTGCGGCGGGGATCGGTCCGGTGGTTGAACGCGGTCGGCTGAGCCGCCCAGGTCAGTGCCCGCAGTCCGGGGCGGGCGACGACACAGGCGAAGCGGGGGTCGCCCGCGTACCAGAGGTCGTCGAGCCCCTTGCGGGCGATGCGGTCCCAGGTGCGGAAGAAGAGCCCTGGCAGCTTGGGCGACACCGTCTTCTCCGGGCGGTCCGGGTCGGGCAGCACGAGATGGGCCCTGCGCCCCCGCTCGTCGTACCGCAGCCCTCCGGGCAGGCGCCGCCACGGATAGACCCGGAGGATCCGGCGCATCCGCCAGTACCTGCCCATGGCGCCGAGCGAGAGGTAGACGTTGAAGCCGACCACGGCCAGCACGAGCACCATCGGCACCACGGCCGCCGGCGGCAGCAGCACGACCGTGACGAACACCGTCCCCCACCACAGCGCCAGCCAGACGACCGTCCTGGCCACCCGGCCCGCCAGCCAGCGCGCGAGGGCGGCCGCGGTACCGGGCTCGTCCCAGGCGACCGGGCCGTCGAACCCTCCGCGGTCGTTCACGTGCCTGCTCACTCGTCGCTCGCCTCCCGGTCAGCCGAAATCGGCGGTCACACTGTCCTTGATGCCGCCGGGCCCGTCGCCGCGCACGGTCCGTTCGATGTCGGGCAGCGGATCGTGGAAGGCCACGGTGTGCGCGACGGCCTTCATCAGGTCCCGGTAGTGCCCCCGCGCTGACACCGCCGTCGTGCTCAGCGCCAGCACCGCCAACTGCGCCCCGGACGGCGCGGGAACGTACACGTCGCACTGGTACAGCTCCTGCGCCGGCAGTCCCGCCACGGCCGGCACCGTCACGAGGGTGTCGCACATCGAACCGGGCCGCCCGCCGGGCAGGGCCAGCAGCTCCACGCCACCCGCGCTCTCCCGGGCCGCGGCCGCCCGCACCGCGGTGAGCTTCGGGGGCGCCCACTCGATGTCCCGCAGCGCCACCGTGACGACGGACGTCACCGACGAGCCGTCGTCCGCGAAGTGCAGCCCGAGGGAGCAGCCGATGACACCCTCGCCGCGCATCTGCCCGACCATGAACCGCATGTCGCGCAGCGCACCCGCGTAGCGCTCGCGCTGGTCCTCGGGCGCGCTGTCCAGGATCAGCGCCAGAACGTTCGTGAACTGCTCCTCGTACGCGCTGCCGGGAGCCGGGTCGAGCGCTTGGAGCGGCACGTCGAGAAAGCCGTCCGGCAGCGCGTACCAGAGCTTGGCGGTCGTGTCGCGGGCCGAGTCGTCGATGACGAGGCGCGGCAACCTGCCGGGGTCGTTGTCCGTGGACGGCATGTGCTCCTCGTTCCCTGTGCCGCGGCTCATCGCATGATCGCCCGCAGCGTGGCCTGGATCGGGGCGATCGCCCCCGGACCGTCGAACAGGCCGGCCCGGCCGCCGTCGACGCCGGTGGCCCCGTCCTTGCCGGGCTGGAGCGCGTCGATCTGGGCGGCGGCGAGCCCGAACCCGGCGGTGCCCACACCGGCGACCGGGGAGGCGTAGGCGAGAGCCTTGGTCAGGCCCTCTCCGCCGCCGACGCCCCGCACGATCAGGTTGCCGATCGGGCCCGCGTCCGTCGCGGAGGGCATGAGGCGGGCGGCGGCGGTGACGGTGTCGTCGCCGAAGCGGCCCAGGAACTGGCCCACGCTGACCGCCTCACTCGCGAAGCGGGTCGACTGGATGGCGCCGTTCATACCGCGCGCGGCGGCGCCCACACCGGGCACCGCGCCGAGCAGGTCGCCGGCCAGTCCGACCGAGTTCTCCCAGAAGTCGGAGTCGAACTCGCCCTTGGTGAAGCCGTCCGCGATCGAGGCCCGGACCTTGGGGTCGGCCAGCCTCGACGCCAGGGTCGCCAGGCTCAGCGCGCCCGCCGCCAGGAGGAACGCGATGCCCACCGGGCCCGTCAGGAGCAGGGCCAGCAGGCCGGCGACGGCCGCCAGGACGCTGAGGATGTTCGTGAGGTTGTCGCCGATCCAGCTGAGCGCCTTGCTCAGCCACCCCGGCTCCTCGGGCGCCAGGTCCTTCGTGGCGTCCTTCAGCCTGCCCGCGAGGGCGCGCGCCTCCGCCTCGTGGGTGCTCTCCAGCTCCCGCGCCTTGCGCAGCACGTCGTCCAGCGCGCCCTGCGCCTTGTTGACGGCGGACACCGCGTCGTCGAGCCGCGCGGTCGCCGCGTTCAGGCGGGTCTGCGCGGCCTGGAGTTCGGCGCCCTCCTGGAAGGTCTGGCCCGCGAGCTTGAGGTCGGGGTCCCGTTTCGCCGTCTCGTGCCGGGAGTTGGCGCTCTTGAGGTCGCCCTTGTTCTCGCCCGCCTGCACGTCGTACTTCTGCGCCAGCTCGCGACGCCCCGTCAGCCCGCCGTGCCAGGTGCCGAGATGGCCCGCGGCCTGCGTGAGCGACGTGTGGGCGTCCTTCATGTACTTCGGCAGATCGCCGTCGAGCGCCTCGCGGAACCCGACGGCCGCGTCGCCCTCCCAGAAGCTCGACTCGCCGAGCAGCCTGTCTATCTTCTGGTACGCGGTCTGGAGCGCGGTGGCGGACCGGACCAGCTGCGTGCGGAGCTTCTCGACCTCGACGGGCTGGCCGGGCACCGGGTTCCAGCCGAGGTTCGGATACGGGTTCTGTGCCATCGCGATCACTTCCCCGCGGCCGCGGCGCGTCGGAAGCTCTCCTCCAGGGAGGTCTCCACCTCGCGGTAGCTCTCGGTGTTCTGCTTGAGCCCTTCGGTGAGCTTGCCGATGCGCGCCTTGATCTGCTCGTTGCCGTACTTCCAGCGCTCCTGGAAGGTGTCGCACGCCTCGTCCAGCTCCGGCGTGCCGATCTGGTCGGCGCGCACGCTCTGGAGGGCGGTCCGCACCTGGTCCAGCGAGTCCTGGGCGCCCTGCAGATCCTTCGTGAACGCGGCGAGCTGGTCGATGTCCGTCCTGAACTGGTCCCCCACGCGGGTCCCTCCCCGTTCGCGCTTCGCGGCCGCACCGGTGAGGCGGCACCGGCGGCGCAGTGGGCCAGATCATGCCACGGGAGGGTGAAGGGGCCGGCGCGGGGGCACAGAATCCACACGAACCCCTGGCAGGCCCGGAGGCATGACGGGCCGGCGGGGACGGACTCCGCGGTCCGGGCGACGGCCGCCTGACGCCCCGTACGCCACAGGGGCGCCCGCCTCGCCGGTGGCGCCAGCCTCGCCGCCGTGGTGCGCGGGCGCCCGGCCGGGGCCCGGCGGCTGCGGATGTGGCCCACGTCACCCGGGCGTAGTGTGGGCCGGGTACATCCGGACCGCGCCCCTGGGCGTGCATCGTCTGTCCCGAGTGCCCCCCACCTCTGTCTCCGTGTGTCGCCGGGGCACGACCGGGCGAGCGGAGGATTCGAGGATGCCTGTAGTCACCACCAACGACGGCACCACGCTCTACTACAAGGACTGGGGCCCGCGCGACGGCCGGCCGGTCGTGTTCCACCACGGATGGCCGCTGAGCGGCGACGACTGGGACAACCAGATGCTGTTCTTCCTGGGGCACGGCTATCGCGTCATCGCGCACGACCGCCGCGGCCACGGACGTTCGACGCAGACCGCGACCGGCCACGACATGGACACCTACGCGGCCGACGTCGCGGCGCTCACGGACGCGCTCGACCTCAGGGACGCGGTCCACATCGGGCACTCGACCGGCGGCGGCGAGGCCGCCCGCTACGTCGCGCGCGCCAAGCCCGGCCGGGTCTCCAAGGCCGTCCTGGTGGGCGCCGTACCGCCGGTCATGCTCAAGTCGGCGGCCAACCCGGGCGGTCTGCCCATCGAGGTCTTCGACGGCTTCCGCGACGCGCTCGCCGCGAACCGCGCCCAGCTCTACATCGACACCCCGGCGGGCCCGTTCTACGGCTTCAACCGCCCCGGCGCCGAGGTGTCGCAGGGCATGATCGACAACTGGTGGCGCCAGGGCATGATGGGCGCGGCCAACGCCCAGTACGAGTGCATCAAGGCGTTCTCCGAGACCGACTTCACCGAGGACCTCCGGCAGATCGAGGTACCGGTCCTGGTCGCCCACGGCACCGACGACCAGATCGTCCCGTACGACGACTCGGCCCCGCTGACCGTGAAGCTCCTGAAGAACGGGACGCTGAAGACGTACGAGGGCTACCCGCACGGGATGCTGACGACGCACCCGGAGGTCCTGAACCCGGACATTCTGGCCTTCATCCGGTCCTGACCCGCCCCCGCCCCACGGCCCGGCCCCGGAACCCGGGCCGTGGGGTGTGCGCGGCCCCGCGGGGAGCGGCGGGATGATTCCTTGTGCACGGGTATGGGAAGTTCCGGGGGGCGTCGTTACCCTCCGCGCATGATTCCCACGGTGGTTTGGGGCACAGGCAATGTCGGGCGGGCGGCCGTGCGGGCCGTGGCGGCGCATCCGATGCTCAGCCTGGTGGCCGTGCTGGTGTCGAGTCCCGCCAAGGTCGGCAGGGACGCGGGCGAACTCGCCGGGCTGGGGCGGACTCTCGGGGTCGCCGCGACCGGCGACGTGGACGCGGTGCTCGCGGCGGGCCCGCGCGCGGTGGTGTACGCGGCGTCCGGCGACGTCCGCCCGGACGGCGCGATCGAGGACATCGGGCGCGCGCTGCGGGCAGGCGCGGTGGTCGTCACGCCGTCCGTGTACGGCATGTACGACTGCGTGAACGCCCCCGCCGGGATCCGCGACGTGCTGGCCGGGGCGGCACGGGCCGGGGGCGGCGCGCTGTTCGTGTCGGGCGTGGACCCCGGCTGGGCCAACGACGTGCTGCCGCTGCTGGTCAGCGGGCTGGGGTCGGACATCGACACCGTGCGCTGCCAGGAGGTCTTCGACTACTCGACGTACGACCAGGAGGAGGCCGTACGCGATCTCATCGGGTTCGGGCACCCGCTGGACCATCAGCCGCTGATGCTCGCCGAGGGCGTTCCCGGCATGATCTGGGGCGGGCAGCTGCGGATGATGGCACGGGCCCTGGGCGCCGAACTCGACGGCGTGGAGGAGGTCCTGGAACGCCGGCCCCTCGAAACGACCGTCACCACGGCGACGATGGGCGAGTTCGCCGCCGGCACGCAGGGGGCCGTACGGCTGGAGGTGCGCGGGACGGTGGGCGGCGAGCCCCGGATCGTCGTCGAGCACATCACCCGTATCCACCCCGCCTGCGCCCCGGACTGGCCGTCGCCGCCGGGCGGCGGGGCCGGCGCGCACCGGGTGATCATCGAAGGGCGCCCGCGCATCGAGGTCACCGTCGAGGCCACGGACGAGGGCGGGAACCGGGCCGCCGGGGGCAACGCCACGGCGGCCGGCCGGCTGGTGAACGCCATCGACTGGCTCGTCGACGCCGGTCCGGGGCTCTACGACGCACTCGACGTCCCGCTGCGCCCCGCGGTGGGCAGACTGGGAAAGAAGTGATCATGCGGATCGACATTCCCGAGGGCGCCGAGCCCATCCCGTACGTCTGGGGGGACATGGTGCCCCGGATCGGGCAGGCGGCCACCGAATTCTCCCTGTCCGTCTACGCGCACACCACGCTCGGGCTGCGCGAGTTCGAGGCGGCCCGGCTGCGGGTGGCGCAGATCAACGGCTGTGTGTTCTGCCTGGACTGGCGCACCGAGCGCGACGGGGTGACGGTGGAGGAGGGGTTCCCGGACGCGGTCACGCAGTGGCGTACGACGGACCGCTTCGACGAACGCACCCGGCTCGCCGCCGAGTACGCGGAGCGCTACACCCTCGACCACCACAACCTGGACGACGCGTTCTGGGAGCGGATGACGGCGCACTACAGCCAGGCGGAGATCGTGGAGCTGAGCATGAGCATCGGCTCCTGGCTGGCGTTCGGCCGCCTCAACCACGTCCTGGGACTCGACAGCGTCTGTGTGCTCCAGCCGTCGCCCGGCTCCTGAGCCGCGGCCACTGCGGCCACTGCGCGGACGCGCGGCGCCGCGGGCCGGGACGCCCGGCCC
>NZ_AGBF01000291.1 GCF_000225525.1 Streptomyces zinciresistens K42
CGGGACGACCGGGTCGTGCGAGGGCGGGGGCGGCACGACGGGGGCGGCACGGCCGCCGCCGCGGGCCGGGGCGGGCCTGACCGCCGTGCGGCCGCCGCGCCGGGTCTCGATCAGGCCGACCGCCCGCTCGGGCAGCCACGCCGAGGCGGTGCCGCTGTCGTCGGTGCCGGAGCCGAAGAGGTGCGGGGCGAGCTGGGCCTGGAGGTCGGCCGGGTTGGGGCGGGCCGTGGGGTCCATCTGCATACAGGACTCGATCAGCGGACGCAGTTCGTCCGGGAGTCCTTCGAGGTCCGGGCCCTCCCGCAGCAGCATGAACACCGTCTCGACGGGGTTGGCGCCGTGGAAGGGCGGGTGGCCGGTGGCGGCGAACACCAGCATCGAGCCGAGCGAGAACACGTCGCTCGCGCCGGTGACGCTGCGGGAGTCCTTGGCCTGCTCGGGTGACATGTAGGCGGGCGTGCCCACGGCGACATTGGTCATGGTCAAACGCGTGTTCGAAACGCCGGACGCGATGCCGAAGTCGATGACGCGGGGGCCGTCCTCGACGACGAGCACGTTGGAGGGCTTGAGGTCACGGTGGACGAGCCCGGCGCCGTGGATGGACTGCAGGGCCTCCGCCACGCCCGCCGCCAGCCAGCGCACCGCCTGGGCCGGCATCGGCCCGCACTCGTTCACTATTTCCTCGAGCGAGGGCGCCGGGACGTACGCGGTGGCCAGCCACGGCACGGCCGCCCGCGGGTCGGCGTCCACCACCGCGGCCGTGTAGAAGCCGGAGACGGCGCGGGCCGCCTCCACCTCCCGGGTGAAGCGGACCCGGAACAACTGGTCCTCGGCGAGCTCCGTGCGGACCGTCTTGATCGCCACGCGCCGGCCCGAGGCCGAGCGCGCGAGATAGACCAGCCCCATACCGCCGGCGCCCAGCCGTCCGAGCACCTCGAACGGCCCGATCCTGCGCGGATCGTGCTGCGTCAGCTGATCCACCACTCTGCCTGCCACCTCCCCGTACGGGCCGCGCCCACCCACGTGTGCGCACGGCCCCGTGCAGCGTCTCACCACCGCACCGCCTCGGCGGCACGCACCCCGATTCTTCCCTTCCGAAGGCGTGGTGGCGAACCCGACGACGGAACGGGGTGTCTCGGGGCAAAACCACACCCGGGCGACCACACACAGCGTCCGCCCGCACACCGGAGCGCGCCGCGGGCCCGCCCCGCGGCGGCGGTCAGCGCTCCAGGACGGCGAACGACGCCCCCTGATCGTCGGTGACCACGGCCACCGTCCCGTAGGACGTCTCGAAGGGCGGTACCTGCACCCGGCCGCCGAGCCGGCCGACCCCGGCGAGGGCCCGCGCGCAGTCCGCCACCCGGAAGTGGACGACGAAGTGGGGCGGCATCATCTCCGCGAAGACCTCGCCGACCCGCGCGCGCCCGACGTCCGGCTCGGCGTCCGGCCCGAACAGCGCGTCGTGGAAGAGCCCGCCGTAGAAGTCGTTCGCGGCGCCGGTGTCCCGGGCGTACAGCTCCGCCCAGCCGAAGCTGCCCGGCTCGTGCCGGCGCCCGAAGCCGCGGTGCGCGCCGGCCTGCCAGAGCCCGAACACCGCGCCCTCCGGGTCGGTGACCAGCGCGGACGTACCGAGTCCGGCCCCGACCCGCACCGGGAAGGTGACCACCTGTCCCCCGGCCGCGCGGACCCTCCCGGCCAGCGCCCGCACGTCGGGGGTCGCGAAGTACACCGTCCACACGGAGGGCAGCCGCCCGTCCGTCTTGCGGGTGAGCGCGGCGACGCGGTCGCCCTCCAGCAGGGCCCACACGGTGCCGTCGTACGCCGCCTCGAAGGTCCATCCGAAGAGCTCGCCGTAGAAGCGCTCGCCCGCCGCCGCGTCGGAGAGCTGCGCGTCGACCCAGCACGGAACGCCCTCGGCGTAACCCGTTCCGTCGGTGGATGCCCCATTTTCGGCCATGCCGCCAAAGTAACGGCCCCGCGCGCACCCCGCAGACCAGGAGCACCAGCTCCCACGCCGGTGCGCACCCCATTTGCAGTCGGCCGAATCGCGCCCCGATCACGCCTCGGTAAGCTGACGGCATGACAGGACAAGTGCGTACCGTCGACGGCCGCGTGGCCGGTCGGCGTGGGCAGGCGACCCGGCAGAAGCTGCTCGACTGCCTCAGCGAGATGCTCAGCTCCTCCCCCTACCGGGACGTCAAAGTCATCGATGTCGCCCGGAAGGCGGGGACTTCGCCCGCCACCTTCTACCAGTACTTCCCGGACGTCGAGGGCGCCGTACTGGAGATCGCCGACCAAATGGCCGCCGAGGGAGCCGAGTTGACCTCGCTGGTGGCGGGGCGCAGCTGGGTCGGCAAGGCAGGGTGGCAGACCGCCCAGGACCTCGTGGACGGCTTCCTCGACTTCTGGCGCCGCAACGACGCGATCCTGCGGGTCGTCGACCTGGGCGCGTCCGAGGGCGACAAGCGGTTCTACAAGATCCGTATGAAGATCCTGAACTCGGTCAACAACTCCCTCGCGGAGGCGGTGACCCAGCTCCAGGCAAAGGGCAGGGTCGACAAGGACGTCAACCCCGCCGCGGTGGCGGGCTCACTCGTCGCGATGCTCGCGGCCGTGGCCTCGCACCAGAGGGGCTTCCAGACGTGGGGCGTCAAGCAGGCCGAACTCAAGCCGAACCTGGCGCTGTTGGTGCACCTGGGTGTGACCGGCAGGAAGCCGGTGAAGTGACGCCCTGACGGCCGGCCGGGCAGCTGACGGCCGCGAGGCGCGCCCAAGTCCTGTCAGGCGGGCGGTGGTTCCGGGCGCGGACCACCGCCTGTCGCGCGTCCGCGGCACCCGGGGATGCCCGCGCCCAGCCGTCTCACGCGTCCGGCACCCGGTCCCGCCACCGCGCGTCACCGGTCCCCGGAGGCCGGGCGGGCAGTGCCCGGTCCCGCGCCGACGTGCCGTGCCGTTCGGCGCTCGGGCGGCCCGCTGCGCACCGCGCGGGACCGCTCACGGCCGCTCACGGCCGCTCCGGGTCGCGGCGGGTGATCCGGAACAGCCTGATCTCGCGTTCCACCCGGCTCTGGTAGGCGGCGTACGGCGGCCAGAAGTCCAGGGCCGCCCGCCACACCGCCGCCCGCTCCGGCCCGCTGAGCAGCCGGGCCTCGACCGGGATGTCCCGGCCCCGCCAGCTGACCTCGGCCCGCGGGTGGGCGAGGAGGTTGTGGGTCCAGGCAGGATGGCCGGGCCGGCCGAAGTTGGAGCCGACGAGGATCCAGGTGCGGCCGTCCTCCTCGGGCATGCACGCGAGCGGGGCGCGGCGGGGCAGCCCGCTGCGGGCGCCGGTCGAGGTGAGGACGACGCCCGGCAGCATCCGGGCGCTGAGCAGCACCCGGCCCCGGGTGAGCCGGTGCACGGCCCGGTCGAGCGCGGGCACGACATGCGGGGCGACCCTGGCGAACCCCCGGGTGGCGGAGACCTTCCGCACGGCGCGTACGACCGCGGGCACGTCCTTCTTCACACCGCCACCTCCCGGGCGTCGAAGAGCCGGGCGGCGTCGGCCGCGTGCGCCCGGAGCCGGTGGGCCGGGCCGAACAGGAGTGCGTCCCCGGCGGCCCGCTTGAAGTACAGGTGCGCCTCGTGCTCCCAGGTGAACCCGATGCCGCCGTGGAACTGGACGGCCTCGCCCGCCGCGGTGCGCAGCGCCTCCAGGGCCTGCGCGAGGGCGAGAGCGCCGGCCCGTTCCCCGTGGGCGCCGGCCCACGCGGCGTAGTAGGCGGCCGAGCGGGCAGCCTGCACCGCCACGTACACGTCGGCCAGCCGGTGCTTGACCGCCTGGAAGGAGCCGATGGGCCGCCCGAACTGCTCGCGCCGGCCCACGTGCTCCACCGTCAGCGCCAGGGCCCGGTCCGCGGCCCCCACCGCCTCGCAGGCGAGGGCCGCCGCGGCGGTGTCGCCCACCCGGGCCAGGGCGGCCAGGACCGCCCCGCCGTCCTCACCGCCCAGCAACGCGGCCGTCACGTCCCGCAGTTGGACCCGCCCCTGCGGCCGGGTGGCGTCCAGGGCGGTCCGCCGGGCGCGTACGACGCCGGGCGCGTCCCCCGGCACCAGGAACAGCAGGGTCCGCGAGCGGGCGAAGCCCCCGGTGTGCGCGGCGACGAGCAGCAGGGCGGCGCCGTGCCCGTCGAGCACCTGGTCGGCCTCGCCGTACAGCCGCCAGCCGGTCCCCGCCCGGCGGGCCTGGACGCCTCCCGCGCGTCCGCCGCCGGCCCAGTCGCCGCCGTTGCCGCCGGTCAGGGCGAGGGCGGTGGCGAGCGACGGCCCGGGGACGGCGAGGGTGGCGGTGAGCGCGCCCGAGGCCAGGCGGGGCAGCACCTCGGCGCACTGCCCGGGTGTGCCGAGCGCGGCGATCAGCGGGGCGGCGAGGACCGCGGTGGCCAGCAGCGGGGAGGGCGCGAGCACACGGCCGGTCTCCTCGCAGGCGAGGGCGAGTTCGGTCACCGAGCAGCCGACGCCGCCGTGGCGCTCGGGCAGGGCGAGTCCGGGCAGGCCGAGCCGTCCGGCCAGGGCGGCCCACAGGGCGGGGTCGTGGCCGGTCGCGGTGTCGGCGGCCGCGCGCAGCTCGCGGGGGCCGCAGCGGTCGTGCAGCAGCGCGCGGAGGGTGCGGCGGATCTCGTCCTGCTCGGGGGTGAAGCGGGTGTCCATGGCTCTTCCTTCGTATCTGACGGTCCGTCATATTAGGAGTGTCGCTCCGAGTTGCCCAGAGGCTGGAGGCATCGCATGACGCGCGGGAGCCGGAACGTCGCCGTGGTCGGCGTGGCCCTGTCCGACTGCGGGCGGGTGGCCGGCAGGACGCCGTACGCCCTGCACGCCCAGGCCGCCCGCCGGGCGCTCGCCGACGCGGGCCTCGGGCGCGAGGTGGTGGACGGCTTCGCCTCCGCCGGCCTCGGCACCCTCGCCCCGGTGGAGGTCGCCGAGTACCTGGGGCTGCGCCCGACCTGGGTGGACTCCACCTCCGTCGGCGGCGCCGCCTGGGAGGTCATGGCGGCCCACGCGGCGGACGCGATCGCCGCGGGCCGCGCGCACGCGGTGCTGCTGGTGTACGGCTCCACGGCCCGCGCGGACATCAGGGCGGGCCGGCGCACCGCGAACCTGTCGTTCGGGGCCCGCGGCCCGGCGCAGTTCGAGGTGCCGTACGGGCACACCCTGATCGCCAAGTACGCCATGGCCGCCCGCCGCCACATGGTCGAACACGGCACGACGATCGAGCAGTTGGCCGAGGTCGCCGTGCAGGCGCGGGCGAACGCCGCCCTCAACCCGGAGGCACTGCACCGGAATCCGATCACGGTGGACGACGTCCTGGCCGGGCCGATGATCGCCGACCCCTTCACCCGGCTGCACTGCTGCGTCCGCTCCGACGGCGGCGCGGCCGTCCTGCTGGCGGCCGAGGAGTACGTACGCGACTGCCGTACGGCCCCGGTGTGGATACTCGGCGCCGGGGAGCACGTCTCGCACGCCGCGATGTCCGAGTGGCCGGACTTCACCACGGGCCCGGCGGCGGTGAGCGGCCGGCTGGCCTTCGAGCGGGCCGGGGTGCGCCCGCAGGAGATCGACTTCGCGGAGCTCTACGACGCGTTCACGTACATGACCCTGGTGACGCTGGAGGACCTGGGCTTCTGCGCGAAGGGCGAGGGCGGGGCGTTCGTGGAGAAGGGGCGGCTGCTGGTGCGCGGCGGGGAGCTGCCGGTGAACACCGACGGCGGCGGGCTCTCGGCCCAGCACCCCGGGATGCGCGGACTGTTCCTGCTGGTGGAGGCGGTGCGCCAGCTGCGCGGGGAGGGCGGCGCACGCCAGGTGTGGGCGCGCGGCCGGGCCGGCGAGCCGCCCCGGCTGGCGGTGGCCTCGGCGACCGGGGGCTGGTTCTGCTCGTCCGGGACGCTGGTACTGGGGGTGTGACGCCGACGCCCTCGCGTGTGCGGAACGGTACCGCCGCCGCCCGGTGGCCGGGGGGCGTCGGGCGCACCCGCCCGCGTGTGCGGAACCGTACCGCCG
>NZ_AGBF01000290.1 GCF_000225525.1 Streptomyces zinciresistens K42
CCGTCCCGGGGGAGCCGTCCCGGGCGCGGCCACCGCGGCCCGCCGCGCCCGGGACGCCCCCGAGGGCCGGGCGGGCTACGCCGCCGTCCGCACCCCGTACGTCGCCACCCGTACCGTCTCGTCGTCCAGGCACCGGCCGGTCTCCAGGTCGAACCGCTGCTTCAGCAGGGGCGAGGCGACGAAGGGACGGCCCTGGTGCGTGCCGGTCAGTCCGCGGGAGAGGACGGCCGCGCCGCCGAAGGGGTCGCGGTTGTCGATGGCGTACACCTTGCCGCCCCGGTCCCGGAACAGGGCGGCCTGGCGGCCGTCCGGCAGCAGGACCGCCACCCCGCGGCCGGGAACCAGCAGGGCCAGGTCGCAGACCGCCAGCCAGCCGTCTGCCAGCCGGAGTTCGAGCCTCGGATCGGTCGTCTCGGGTGCCAGGGTCATCGCGGGGCGCTTCCTTCCAGGAGGTCCTCGGCGCTGCGCAGGCCGATGGAGAGCAGGGGCAGATCGGGCTTGACCTGGTCGCGCTCGGGCACGAAGCCGACGACCGGGTCGGGGGTGTCGGGCGCGTTCACGAAGGAGACGAACCGGGCCAGCTTCTCCGGGTTGTCGATGGTCGTCGCCCACTCGTCGGCGTAGTGCGCCACGTGGTCCGCCATCAGCGACTCCAGCTCCGCGCAGATGCCGAGGGAGTCCTCCACCACCACCTCCCGCACATGGTCCAGGCCGCCGGGGAGGCGCTCCAGCCAGGCCGAGGTGCGCTCCAGGCGGTCGGCGGTGCGGATGTAGAACATCAGGAACCGGTCGATCAGGCGCACCAGTTCGGCGTCCGTCAGATCCTGCGCCAGCAGGTCCGCGTGGCGCGGGGTCGCGCCGCCGTTGCCGCCGACGTACAGGTTCCAGCCCTGGGACGTGGCGATCACGCCGAAGTCCTTCGACCGGGCCTCGGCGCACTCGCGCGCGCACCCGGACACCGCCGACTTCAGCTTGTGCGGCGAACGCAGCCCCCGGTAGCGCAGCTCCAGATCGATCGCCATGCGCACGGAGTCCTGGACGCCGTAGCGGCACCAGGTGGAGCCCACACAGGACTTCACCGTGCGCAGCGCCTTGCCGTACGCGTGGCCCGACTCGAACCCGGCGTCCACCAGCCGCGTCCAGATCAGCGGCAGCTGCTCGACGCGGGCGCCGAACATGTCGATCCGCTGACCGCCGGTGATCTTCGTGTAGAGGCCGAAGTCGCGGGCGATCTCCCCGAGGGTGATCAGCCCCTCGGGCGTGACCTCGCCCCCGGGGATGCGCGGGACGACCGAATACGAGCCGTTGCGCTGGAGGTTGGCCAGGAAGTGGTCGTTGCTGTCCTGGAGCGCGGCCTGCTCGCCGTCCAGCACATAGCCGCTCGCGCCGATCGTCGGGGCGAGGGAGGCGATGATCGAGCCGACCGCCGGCTTGCACACCTCGCAGCCGTCGCCGCCCCGGGCGCCCTCGCGGCCGTACCGGTCGAGCAGGTCCTGGTAGGTGGTGACGCGCAGGGCGAGGACGATCTCGTACAGCTCCTCGCGGGTCTGCCCGAAGCAGCCGCACAGGCCCTTGTCGACCTCGACGCCGCCCGCCTCCAGCTCCGCGGCGACCAGCTGGCCGAGCACCTTCACACAACTGCCGCAGCCCGTACCGGCCTTGGTGCACTTCTTCACCTCGGGCACGGTCGTGCACCCGTGTTCGGCGACCGCGCCGCGGATCGTGCCCTTGCTGACGTTGTGGCAGGAGCAGACGACCGCCTCGTCGGGCAGGGCGGACGGGCCGAGCCGCGCCCCCGCGTCCGCCCCGGCGGGCAGGACCAGCGACTCGGGGGAGACCGGCGGGACCGAACCGGTCAGCGCCCGCAGCGTGCCGTACGCCTCGGCGTCGCCGACCAGTATCCCGCCGAGCAGACGGCCGTCGCGGCCGATGACGAGCTTCTTGTACAGGCCCGAGCGGGAGTCGGCGTAGACGACGTCGAGGCAGTCCTCGGTGCTGCCGTGCGCGTCCCCGAAGGACGCCACGTCCACGCCGAGCAGCTTCAGCTTCGTCGACAGGTCGGCGCCGGTGAAGGCGGCCTCGTCGGCGGCGACGGTCGCGGCCGCCGTCTGCGCCTGCTCGTAGCCCGGGGCCACCAGGCCGTACACCCGGCCGTCCGCGGCCAGCGCGCACTCGCCGATCGCGAAGACCCGGGGGTCGGACACCGTACGGCACTGCTCGTCGACCGCGATGCCGCCGCGCTCGCCCACCAGCAGGCCGCAGTCGCGGGCCAGTTGGTCGCGCGGGCGGACACCGGCGCTGAACACGACCATGTCGGTGGCCAGTTCGGAGCCGTCGGAGAGCTTCATGCCGGTGACGGCGCCGTCCGGGCCGACCACCACCTCCTGCGTGCCCACCCCCGTGTGCACGGTGAGCCCCATCTCCTCGATGGTGCGCAGCAGGGCCGCCCCGCCGCCCGCGTCGACCTGCACGGGCATCAGCCGCGGCGCGAACTCCACGATGTGCGCCTCGACGCCCAGCCCCTTCAGCGCGCCCGCCGCCTCCAGGCCCAGCAGCCCGCCGCCGACCACGGCGCCGGTCCCGGCCCGGGTCCGCGCGTACTCCTCGATCGCCAGCAGGTCCTCGATGGTGCGGTAGACGAAGCAGCCGGTGGCGTCCTTGTTCGGCACGGGCGGCACGAACGGGTAGGAGCCCGTGGCCAGCACCAGGACGTCGTAGCCGAAGACCTCACCGGACCGGGCGGTGACCTCGCGCGCCGCGCGGTCCACCCGGACCGCCGGGTCCCCGAGGCGCAGCTCGATGCCGTGCCCCTCGATGAACTCCATGTCGGTCATGGACAGTTCCTCGGGCGTCCGGCCCGAGAAGTACGAGGTGAGCGCGACCCGGTCGTACGCCGGACGAGGCTCCTCGCACAGCACGACCACGCGGTGCGTGGCGGTCAGGCCGCGCTCGGCCAGCGCTTCGAGGAAGCGCTGGCCGACCATGCCGTGGCCGACGAGCACGAGAGTGGGGGTCGTCCCCGGGGTGGCCGTCATCAGGAGCCTCCGTCGTTGGTGAGCAGGTGGAGCAGCGGGCCTCCGTCGGGGAGCGGTTCCGCTCCCTCCCAGGCGCGGGCGAGCGCGCCGACGGTGCCGAGTTCGCCGACGAGGACCCCGCCGACCAGGCGGTCGCCGCGGACGACGACCTTGCGGTAGGTGCCGCGGGTGGCGTCGGCGAGCCGCACGACGTCGTCGCCGGGCCGGGCCTCGGTCTCCCCGAACGCGGCGAGGTCGAGCGGCCCGCCGCGGCCCACGAGGGTGAGCCGCGTCAGGGAACGCGTGCCCGTGTAGCGGGCGTTCGGGTCACCCGCCAGCAACGCGGCCAGTACGTCGGCCTGTTCGAGGGCGGGTGCGGCCAGCCCGTACACCGTGCCGGCGTGCTCCGCGCAGTCCCCGACGGCCCGGACGTACGGGTCGGAGGTGCGCAGTTCGCCGTCGACGACGACGCCCCGGCCGACCTCCAGCCCGGCGGCGCGGGCGAGTCCGGTGCGCGGGCGCACCCCGCAGGCCAGCACCACGAGGTCGGCGTCCAGGGCGTATCCGTCGGCCATCTCCACCGAGCGGACCGCGCCGTCCGCGCAGCGCACGTCCCGCACCCGCAGGTCGGTGTGCACCTCGACCCCGAGGCCGGTGAGATGGCGGCGGACCAGGCGCGAGGCGTCCGGGTCCAACTGCCGTTCCATCAGCCGCTCGGACTGCTGGGCGAGTACGACCTGCGCGCCGCGCAGCGCCAGCGCGCGGGCCGCGGAGACCCCGAGCAGACCGCCGCCGATCACGACCGCGCGCACCCCGGGCCGCACCGCCCGGGACAGTCCCAGGCAGTCGTCCATGGTCCGGAAGGCGTGCACCCCCTCGGGCAGCACGCGGTCCGGCGTGAACAGCCCGCGCAGCGGCGGCAGCACCGGGTTGGACCCGGTGGCCAGCACCAGCGTGCCGTAGCCGATCACCGACCCGTCCGCGAGACGGACGGCGCGCGCCGCCCGGTCGACGGCGGTGACGCGGCCCCGGGTCAGCTCCGCCGGTGCCGGCAGGGCGATCACCTCGGGGCTGTAGTGCCCGGCCAGCACCTCCGCGAGCAGGACCCGGTTGTAGGGGCGGTGCTCCTCGTCGCCGACGAGCGTGACGGGCGTGCCCAGCTCGCCGAGCCGGCGGGCGAGCCGTACGCCCGCGAGTCCGGCGCCGATCACCACCACACGCGTATTCGAGGTCATGGCCAGAGCGTGCGGGGCCGGTGTTTCCCGGCCGCATCACGTCTGTTTCCCGTACGGAACGCTGCCCTCAGCGGCGGCGCGCGGGGGGTGTGAGGGCGCGCGGGGCGGGGCGCGCGGCCCGCGGCGCGGCCCCCGGTGCCCGGCCGGGACCGTCCGGCGACGATCGGGTCCTGCCGGGGGAGCGGCCGTCCGGGGAGCCGGCGGCCGGGCAGCGGCAGGCCGGCGGAGGGCGGCCGGGGCAGCGGTCTTCCGGGGGTGAGGGCGGCGAGGGGAACGGCCGGCCGGGGGAGAGGGCGCGCGGGGGTGGGGAAGGGGCGGGGCCAAGCTCAGAAGTCCCTCATCTGCGTGGACGGCACACGCATCTTCTGCCTAGGGTCGCGATCATGCCCGACATAGCCCTGACCACGGTCGTCGTCCTGTGCCTCGTGGCCCTTGCCGCCGGATGGGTCGACGCCGTCGTCGGCGGCGGGGGCCTGCTGCTGCTCCCCGCGCTGCTGCTCGGCCTGCCCGCCGCCACCCCGGCCGCGTACGCGCTCGGGACCAACAAGGCCGTCGCGATCGTCGGCACGTCGGGCGCCGCCGTGACCTACGCCCGCAAGGCGCCCGTGGACGTGCGGCTCGCGGTGCGCATCGGGCTCGCGGCCCTCGCGGGCTCCTGCGGCGGCGCGTTCTTCGCGGCCGGCATGAGCACCGAGGTGCTGAAGCCGGTGATCATGGTGGTGCTGCTGGCGGTCGCCGCGTTCGTCATCCTGCGCCCCTCCTTCGGCGCGGCACCGGCCGCGGGACCGGCCTCGCGCCGCCGGGTCCTCGCCGCCATCGGCCTCGCGGGCCTGGGCATCGGCTTCTACGACGGTCTGATCGGCCCCGGCACCGGAACGTTCCTGGTCCTCACGCTCACCGCCGTGCTCCACCTCGACCTCGTCCACGCCTCCGCCACCGCCAAGATCGTGAACTGCTGCACCAACGCCGGCGCGCTCGCCATGTTCGCCTGGCAGGGCACGGTGCTGTGGCAACTGGCCGCGCTGATGGCCGTGTTCAACCTGACCGGCGCGATGCTCGGCGCCCGCACGGCACTGAAGAAGGGCAGCGGCTTCGTCCGGGTCGTCCTGCTGACGGTCGTGTTCGCCCTGGTGGCGAAACTGGCGTACGAGCAGTGGTGGGCCTAGCAGTGGTGGGCCCAGCGTGGCGGGCCCAGCGTGGTGGGCTAGACGGCAGGGCCTGAACGGCCGGGCCCTCCTCCGCCGGGGCCGCCTCCTCCGCCGGGCACCCGACTCCGGGTACTCCTCCGCCGGGCCCTCCTCCGCCGGGGCCGCCTCCTCCGCCGGGCACCCGACTCCGGGTACTCCTCCGCCGTGGCTTCCCCGCCGGAACCAGCACCGCCGAATCCCGCACCGCCGGGACCCGCACCGCGCAATCCGGCACCGCCGGAACCCCCACCGCCGGAACCCGCACCGCCGGAACCCGCACTGCCCAGTCTGGCACCGCCGGGCCGGGGCTCCCGCCGCCGTCCGCGTCCCGGTCAGCGGCTGCCCGTGAGGTGGGCGTAGACCACGACGTTGCCCCGGTAGCCGGTCGCGCGGGAGTAGCCGCCGCCGCAGGTGATCACCCGCAGCTCGGGGCGCGGCGCGGGGCCGTAGACCTTCTCGTCCGGGAAGGCCGACGCGTCGTACACCTCCACGGCGTCCACCGAGAAGAGCGCGGTGCCGCCGTCCCGGCGCGCCACCTCTATCGTGCTCCCCTTGCGCAGGGCGCCCAGGCGGTAGAAGACGGCGGGCCCGGTGGCGTTGTCGACATGGCCGGCGACGATCGCCGTGCCCTTCTCGCCCGGCGTGGTCCCGGCCTCGTACCAGCCCGCGA
>NZ_AGBF01000289.1 GCF_000225525.1 Streptomyces zinciresistens K42
GGCGTCGACAGCGGGGTGCGGCGCTGCGCGCGGGTGAGCCGGGCGGGCCGCCGCGGGCTCACCCGGCCGGGTGGCCCGGGGCCGCGGCGGACTCCGGGCCGCCGGGCTCAGTGGCCGCGGTCGAGCCACTCCTGGAGGTGCGGTGCCTCGTCCCCGATGGTGGTCGGGTCGCCGTGGCCGGTGAGGACCTTGGTCTCGGGCGGCAGGGCGAGCAGCCGGTCGCGGATCGAGTCGATGATGGTCGGGAAGTGGGAGTAGGAGCGGCCGGTGGCGCCGGGGCCGCCCTGGAAGAGGGTGTCGCCGCTGAAGACGACGCCGAGCCCCGGGTCGTACAGGCAGACGGCGCCGGGCGCGTGCCCCGGTGTGTGCAGGACCGTGAGGTCGGCGCCGGCGGCCTCGATGACCTGGCCGTCGAGGAGGTGCGCGTCGGGGTCGCGGTCCGGGTGGGTCAGCTTCCACAGCGGCAGGTCGTCGGGGTGGAGCCAGATGGTGGCGCCGGTGCGGTCCGCGAGCGCGGGCGCGGCGTCGATGTGGTCGTTGTGGGCGTGGGTGCACACGATGGCCGTGAGGCGCCGGTCGCCGACGGCCCGCGCGATGGCGTCGGCGTCGTGGGCGGCGTCGATGACGATCACCTCGTGGTCGTCGCCGACGAGCCAGACGTTGTTGTCGACGTCCCAGGTGCCGCCGTCGAGGGTGAACCGGCCCGAGGTGACGAGGCGTTCGATGCGGGTGGTCATCAGAGCACCACCACCGAGCGCAGGACGTCGCCCTGGTGCATCCGCGCGAACGCCTTCTCCACGTCGGCCAGTCCGATCGTCTCCGTCACGAACGCGTCCAGGTCCAGACGGCCCTGGAGATGCAGGTCGATCAGCATCGGGAAGTCCCGGCTCGGCAGGCAGTCCCCGTACCACGACGACTTCAGCGACCCGCCGCGCCCGAACACGTCCAGCAGCGGCAGCTCCAGCTTCATCTCCGGTGTCGGCACCCCCACCAGCACCACGGTCCCCGCCAGATCACGCGCGTAGAACGCCTGCGCGTACGTCTCCGGGCGCCCCACCGCCTCGATCACCACATCGGCGCCGAAGCCCCCGGTCAGCTCCCGCACCGCCTCCACCGGGTCGGTCTCGCGCGAGTTCACCATGTGGGTGGCCCCCATCCCGCGCGCCGTCTCCAGCTTGCGGTCGTCGATGTCCACCGCGATGATCCGGGCCGCCCCGGCCAGCCGCGAGCCCATCACCGCCGCGTCGCCCACTCCGCCGCACCCGATCACGGCGACCGTGTCCCCGCGGCCCACGTTGCCGGTGTTGATCGCCGCGCCGATGCCGGCCATCACCCCGCACCCCAGCAGTCCCGCCACCCGCGGGCTGACCGCCGGATCCACCTTCGTGCACTGCCCCGCCGCCACCAGCGTCTTCTCCGCGAAGGCCCCGATCCCGAGCGCGGGCGACAGCTCCGTGCCGTCCGTCAGCGTCATGCGCTGCCCGGCGTTGTGGGTGTCGAAGCAGTACCAGGGCCGCCCCCGCAGACACGCGCGGCAGCGCCCGCACACCGCCCGCCAGTTCAGCACCACGAAGTCGCCGGGCGCCACGTCCGTGACGCCCTCGCCCACCGCCTCCACGACACCCGCCGCCTCGTGCCCCAGCAGGAACGGGAAGTCGTCGCCGATGCCCCCCTGCTTGTAGTGCAGATCGGTGTGACAGACCCCGCACGCCTGGATCTGTACGACGGCCTCACCGGGCCCGGGATCGGGTACGACGATCGTCTCGACGCGTACCTGCTGGTCCTTGCCCCCGGCGATCACGCCGCGCACTTCCTGCGCCATGGTGTTCCACCCTTTCTCGACGGCTCTGCGTCCACTGCCGACCCTAGTGCGGTGACCGGGAAGGGGACGCACCGGGCGCCGGACGGCTCGCGGGGTGGGCGCGGGTGCGGCCCCGGCACGGACCGGGGGCCGCCCGCGGTGCGGGCGGCCCCCGGTCCGGGGTGCGGCGGCTCAGACGTCGAGGGCCGGCAGCATCCTGGTGACCGGGGTGTCGACGGCCTTGACCTGGCGCGGCTGCTGCTGGCGGGCCATCTCCTTGAGCTGGTCCAGGCGGGCCAGCTGGTCGGAGGGGCGCGGCATCGCTGCCTGGCGGTCCGCCGGGACACCGGTCGTCGCGAGCGAGTCGAGCGCGGTCAGCGGGTTGGTCGTGGCGGCGCCCGGTTCGGGTGCCGGGGCCGCGGCGGCCAGCGGGGCGGCGAGGCCGGTGAGCCCGGCGGCCAGACCAACGGCGGCTGCGATACGTCGTGTTGACTTCATGCCCGGCGCAACGCGACGGCCCCCGCGCCGGACACGGCCGTCCGCCGGGGGTCACCCGTCAGGCCCAATGGCGCGGCAGCGCTTGCCTGGCACGCCGGGGCGGAGGAGCCTCGAAGGTGAGGCCCTCGCGGCCGACCTCCCGGGGCCGCGGGCCGCCGAAGGAGGTCACCATGGGCACCGCCACACACCCGTCGTTCGACACGGAGACACTGCGCCGGGGCATCGAGGGGCACACCCCGCAGACGCTGCTGTCGCTCTACACGGACGACGCCGAGCTGAGCGTCGTGAACCGCGAGGCCCAGCCCAGCCACCCCAGGGTGCTGCGCGGCCGCGGCGAGATCGGCGAGATGCTCACCGACGTCTACAGCCGCGACATGACGCACCGGCTGGAGGGATGCGTGATCGACGGTGATCACGCCGCCTACCGCGAGTCCTGCGAGTACGCCGACGGGGTACGGGTCATGTCCGAGTCGATGATCACCCTGCGCGACGGCAGGATCTCCCGGCAGATCATGATCGAGGCGTGGGACGAGTAGGGCGGGCACCGCAGAAGGGAGACCGCCGCAGGTCCGGGCCGCGCGGCCCGGACCTGTGCCCGGTGTGTCCGAGCCGGAAGTCGCAGACGGTCCCGGCGCGGTACTGCACGACGTCGCCCGCCTTCGCACCGTACTTCTTCAGGCCCCGCCTGTGTCCGTCCGCGACGTAGGGGCCGTCCGGTGGCTGCCCGCCACACCGCCCTCCCGCCGCCTCACCCGCCTCACCCGTCAGGTCGGGGCGGGCGCGCACCCGCCCCGGGTGCCCGGGTTGCGGGGCCCGGCTGCGGCGGGGTCACCTCGTGAGCGGTGGGGACGCGGCGGTCCGAGGAGGGAGCCTGATGCGTGACGTTCTCCCGGTGCTCGGCGGCTGGTGGGCGGCCGGAGCCCCGTTCGGGCTGGCGACGGTGGTCGCCACCAGCCGCAGCGCGCCGCGCGACCCGGGTGCCGCGATGGCCGTCGGGCCGGACGACGAGGTCGTGGGCAGCGTGTCCGGCGGATGTGTGGAAGGCGCCGTGTTCGAGCTCGCGCGGGAGGTCGTGGCGAGCGGGGAGGCACGGCTCGCGGCCTTCGGCTACGACGACGGGGACGCCCTGGCGGTCGGTCTCCCCTGCGGCGGCGAGATCACCCTCCTGGTGCGCCCCGTGACGGCACGCCTCGACCCGGCCTTCGGCGAGGTCGCCGCGTCGGTGGGGGCGGGCCGCCCGGTGGCCGTGGCGACGGTGGCCGACGGGCCCGCGCGGCGCGGGGCGGCGCTCGCGGTGTGGCCCGACCGGACCGCGGGCACGCTCGGCTCCCCGGGCCTGGACGCGGCGGTCACCGCCGACGCGCGCGGTGAACTCGCCCTCGGCGCCACCGGGCTGCGGCACTACGGGCCGCGCGGGGAGCGCCGCGAGGACGCCGTCGCCGTCTTCCTGCACTCGTTCGCGCCGCCGCCGCGCATGCTGGTGTTCGGCGCGATCGACTACGCGGCCGCGGTGGCCCGCATCGGCGGCTTCCTCGGCTACCGGGTGACCGTCTGCGACGCGCGCCCGGTCTTCGCCACGCCGAAGCGGTTCCCCGCGGGCGTGGAGGTGGTCGTGGACTGGCCGCACCGGTACCTGGGCGGCATCCGCACCGACGCGCGGACCGTGATCTGCGTGCTCACCCACGACCCGAAGTTCGACGTACCGCTGCTGCAGGAGGCGCTGCGGCGTCCGGCGGCCTACATCGGGGCCATGGGCAGCAGGCGCACCCACGAGGAGCGGATGCGGCGGCTGGCCGGGACGGGGCTGGCCGCCGCCGAGCTGGCGCGGCTGCGCTCACCGGTCGGGCTCGACCTGGGCGCCCGTACGCCCGAGGAGGTCGCGGTGTCGGTGGCCGCCGAGATCGTCGCGCTGCGCTGGGGAGGCAGCGGCGCCCCGCTGACGGGGACCGCGGGCGCCGTCCATCCGCGCGCCGCCCCGGGGGCGTAGGCGCGGGCCGTCAGCCCGCTTCGGCAGGTGGGTGTCGGACATCGGCAGCACACGCGCCCCGTGAGGCTGCGGCGCCGCCCGCGTCACGGGGCGGCGAATACGCCGACAGGGTGAGCACCGGGCCGCGAAGGCCGTAATCTGACGCAAACGCCCAGCGACCCCCAGGGGATCGGAGACCGATGGCGGTCAAGGTCAGCGTGGTCGTCCCGGTCTACAACCCGGGGGCCTACATCGAGGAGTGCCTCGCGTCGCTGCTCGGGCAGTCGCTGCCGCCCGACGAGTACGAGATCGTCCTCGTGGACGACGGCTCCACCGACGCGACGCCCGCCCGGCTCGACGCGCTGGCCGCGGCCGACCCCCGGGTGCGCGTGTTCCACCAGGAGAACTCCGGCTGGTCGGGCAGGCCACGCAACGTCGGCATCGCGGCGGCCCGCGGCGAGTACGTCATGTTCGTGGACGACGACGACCACCTCGGCGCCGAGGCCCTTGAGCGGATGTACGACTACGGCGTCGCCCACGGCGCCGACGTCGTGGTCGGCAAGATGGCCGGCAGGGGCCGCGGGGTGCCGGTGGAGCTGTTCCGGCGCAGCCACCCCCGCGCCACCGTGGCCAGCGCCCCGCTGATCGACAGCCTCACCCCGCACAAGATGTTCCGCCGCGCCTTCCTCGACGCCGTCGGCCTGCGCTTCCCCGAGGGGCGGCGCCGGCTGGAGGACCACGTCTTCGTGACGGAGGCGTATCTGCGCGCGGCCAACGTCTCGGTGCTCAGCGACTACGTCTGCTACTACCACGTGCGCCGCGACGACGCCGCCAACGCCGGGTTCCGGCGCTTCGACCCGGGCGGCTACTTCGAGAACCTCCGCGAGGCGCTCGACGTCGTCGAGCGGTACACCGAGCCGGGCCCGCTGCGCGACCGGCTGTTCCGGCGGTGGCTGCGCGTGGAGATGGTCGAGCGGATGCGCGGGAGGCGGCTGCTCGCCCTGCCCGCCGGCTACCGGCGGGAGCTGTTCCGGGAGATCCACCAGGTGGTCGTGGAGCGCTTCGGGCCCGGTGTCGCGGCCGGGCTCCAGCCCACGCAGCGGGTCGTCGCGGCGCTGATCGCGGCGGACCGGCCGGAGGCCGTCGAGGCGTTCGCCGCGTGGGAGGCCGGGATCGCGCCGACCGCCGTGCCCGAGCGGGTGGCGTGGGAGGGCGGTGTGCTGGAGGTCGCGTTCAGCGCCGAACTCGCCCGCGAGGGCGAGCCGTTGACCTTCCCGCCCGCCGCCGGGGCCCCGCCGCCGCTCGACGGGCCGCCCGGGGACCTGGCGGCGGCGGTCGCGTGGGTGGGCGCCGACACCGCCGCCCGGTTCGGCGGGGCCAGGGTCGACCTGCTGCTGCGGGAACGGGCGGGCGCCGCCCAGTACTTCCAGCCCGTGCGGTTCACCCGGGAGCGGGTGCCGGCCGGGGACGGCGGCCGGGTCCGGCTGGTGCTGCGCGCGACGGCCGCCGTGGATCCGGCCGCCCTGCCCGTCGCGGGCGTGTGGGACGCCTTCGTGCGCGTGAGACTGGGCGGCTGGACCGGGGAGCGCCGGCTCGGCCCGGCCCCCGTCGCCGGCCGCCCCGCGCCGCGCGCGGCACTGGCCGGGGGCCGTGTCGTCGTGCCGTACTGGACCGCGCCGCGCGCCGATCTCGCCCTGGACGTCGACCGCGCCACCGGCCGGGTCGGGCTCGGCGGCATCCGGCGGGCCGACATCGCGGTGGCCGGTGTCTCGCTGCGCGTCCGGCTGCCGTTGCGTGTACCGGCCGAGGGGGCCGTGGCGGCGCTGCGGCTGACCGCGTCCGGCGCCGTCCACGACGTACCGGCGGTGCT
>NZ_AGBF01000288.1 GCF_000225525.1 Streptomyces zinciresistens K42
TGACGGGCCGCGCGGCCCTCGGCGCGTGTCGCGGGGGCGCGGCCGCCGGTCCCGGACCCGGGTCCGGTGCGGCGGGCCGCGCCCCCGCGTGCCCCTGCCCGCGGGCGTCACCGCCCGGCGGGGTGCCTACGGCAGCGTCAGCTTCAGCGCCGTCAGCAGGGTTCCCGGCGTGGTCCACGCCGAGCGCGAGCCCGCGTACGCGGTGCCGAACGGGCTGCTGGAGAGCAGCGACTGCTTCGTGGTGCCCTCCGGTGCGGTCACCGGGATCTGCAGCCCCGAGGGGGCGTTGACGGTGACGTCCTTGCCGATCCGGTAGGCCGTGACGGAGCCGTCGGCCACGGCGCTCTGCCAGGCGGCGCGGCGCTGGAACTCGGTGCCGATGGCGCTCTGCGCGAGGTTCTCCATCGGGGTGTTGTCGGCGAACAGCGCCCGGTAGTCGGCCAGCACCTTGTCCAGGACCGGGTAGAGCACGCGGTCCTCGGCCAGGTTGGACTGGTGGGCGTAGTGCGGCCGCGGGTCGTTGCTGATGGCGTGCCCGAGGGCGGCGCGGGCCTCCTGCGGGACGATGTAGTCGCGGTAGCCCGTGGCCGTGTCGAGCGGTGCGGCCATGCAGGTGGAGGCGGGGTTGTTCTCGCAGATGCCGCTGCCGCCGTCGGCCTTGGCCGTGTAGATCCAGTTGTACTCGTCGGCCATCTCCTTCTCGGTGCCCGCGTTGTAGTACACGTTCATCGGGTAGCGGGGCACGGTCAGCGCGGCACCGGCAGGACGCTGGCCCGTCTCACGGGAGGCGTCGGAGGCGATCCACCTGACGCCGTTGTCGGCGAGGGCGCCCGCGAGGTTGGGGTTGTCGTCGGGCTGCTGCGGCAGGGTCTTCAGCGCCGAGTGCTCGCCCGTCACGAGTTCCGAGCGGTCCACCGGGAGGCCCTTGGACACACCCCAGTCGTAGTTGTCGCGGATCTCCGCCGAGATGGTCGCGCGGCTGGCGTACTGCGGGGCGCCGCCGGTGTCCGTCGAGCACTTCCACGGCACGCTGGAGGTGTCCTGGACGCAGCCGAGGAAGGGGTGCCGGTAGGTGTGGTTGATCCAGCGGTACTGCGACCTGTCCGCGACGAGCTGGTCGGCGAAGGCGTCGGTGCCGCCGTTCTCGGACTTCCAGTCCTCGCCGGAGCCTGCGTTGTAGACCATGTCGAGCTTGAAGCCGCGCTCGCGCTGCCACTGGGCGGCGTAGCGCGCGTCCTCGGCGGTCATCCGGATCGGCGGGGCCTCCTGGCCACCGCCGCCCGTGCAGTCGATGTCGCCGGGCGTGCAGTTGCGCTCGGTGTCCCAGCGCGCGTCGGGGGAGAAGACGTCGTCGACGTGCACCGCGAAGTAGTTGCGCGCCTGGCCGAGATGGACGCCCTGGGTGAGCCATTCGACGATGCCCCGGGCCAGCAGCCGGAACTGCTGCTGGTACTGGTTGTAGGCGAAGGTCATCACCAGCTGGCGGCGTCCGTCGGCGGTGTACTCGCCGACCAGGCTGGCGCGGCCTGAGCCGCCGGGCACGGGGACGTCGACGAGGCTGGTGTAGCCGGCCCTGGGCCGGGCCGCGTAGCCGTAACTCTCCTGCACGGCCGGGTCGTTGTCCTCGAACGTGACGGCGCCGTCGAGATAGCCGAACACGCCGGCCCGGCCCTGGTCGGTCACCGCGGCCTCGGCCCCGTCGAGGGGCCCCGCGTAGCCGCCCTGGTTGGTGTACTCCAGGCCGACCGCCGGGTTCGCCCAGGTGTAGGCGTCGACCTGCGGGATGCCGTAGGTGCGTTCGTAGTTCTCCAGGGCGGTCTGCTCGGCCGAACCCGCTCCGAAGGGGGTCTCGTTGGGCAGGACGACGCCCTGGAACTTCGCCCGGGGTGTGCCGTTGACCGTGTCGCTGAGGTACGCGGCGGTGATGTCCGGGCGGTTCGCGCTGTTCAGGTCGACCGCGGTGTACGGGATGCCGGTGCTCTTCAGCTGGGAGGTGATGGCCTGGACCGGGCTGCTGCCGTCGTCCACGACCAGTACCTTGAGATCGATGCGCGGCTCGGCCGCCGACTGCGCGCCGGGAGCACCTAACCCCAGTGCGAGCAGGCCGGTCGTCACCGCGACGGCGGCCGTGTTTCTCCATCTGTGCGCTCTGAGCGCCATTGGTTCGCCCCTTCCCCCCTGAAGGATCCCCTTGTGGCCACATGTGTTGAATCGGCAAAGGATCCGTGGAAATCATGCAAAACGCCGAGCGGGTCACCCACCGGAACCTCACGAGTGTGACTCAGCTCACTCGACGGTGGGACCGGGAGAGGACGGGGACGCCACGAACGGGTGAACATCCGAAGGAATGAGCGAACACCCCCGCGAGCGTAGGCTCGGGCGCAGTGTTCGCCGTGCCGGGGAAGGCCCCGCCGACACCGCACCCTCCAGGTCGGAACTAGGGTCGGCCGTCGGGCCCGGTCGACCCACACCATTCGGCCATCGCAACTTCACATCGGAAGCGAGATTTCACCACCGTGACTGCTCTCACTCTCAGTACCGCCGCGGCGGCCGGCCTGCGCGCCGACGCGATCGTGATCGGTGTCGCCAAGGGTTCCGGTCCCAAGGCGCGGGGCCCGGTCCTCGCGCCGGGCGCCGAGGCCGTGGACAAGGCGTACGACGGCGGGCTCGCCGGCGTACTGGAGACCCTCGGCGCCTCCGGTGCCGAGGGCGAGGTGACGAAGCTCCCCGCGCCCGCCGGCCTCAAGGCCCCCCTGGTGCTCGCGGTCGGCCTGGGCGCCGCGCCCGGCAAGGACGCCGGATTCGGCGCCGAGGCGCTGCGCAAGGCGGCCGGCGTGGCCGCCCGCGCCCTCGCCGGCACCAAGAAGGCCGCGTTCGCGCTGCCCCTGGCCGACGGCGCGGCGGCCGGCGCGGTCGCCGAGGGCGTGCTGCTCGGCGCGTACTCCTTCGACGTCTACAAGGAGAACGGCAAGAACGGCAAGGGGGCCAAGGGGGCCAGGGGCGACAAGGGGGCCAAGGACGGCGGGGACGGCGGGGACGCCCGGCGCAAGGCGCCGCTCGCCGAGGCCGCGCTGCTCGGCGGCAAGCCCCGCGACAAGGAGTTCAAGGCCGCCGTCGAGCGTGCCGTCGCCGTCTGCGAGGAGCTGAACCGCGCCCGCGACCTCATCAACACCCCGCCCAACGACCTCAACCCCGAGTCGTTCGCCGCCATCGCCGAGGCCGCCGCCAAGGAGCACGGCCTGAAGGTGCAGGTGCTCGACGAGAAGGCGCTCGCCAAGGGCGGCTACGGCGGCATCCTCGGCGTCGGCGCCGGGTCCGCGTCGGGCCCGCGCCTGGTGAAGCTGTCGTACACCCACTCCCGCGGCGCCAGGACCCTCGCACTCGTCGGCAAGGGCATCACCTACGACTCGGGCGGCATCTCCCTGAAGCCGGCCGGGCACAACGAGACGATGAAGTGCGACATGAGCGGCGCCGCCGCCGTGTTCGCCGCGGTCGTCGCCGCCGCCCGGCTCGGCCTGGAGGTCAACGTGACCGGCTGGCTGGCGCTGGCCGAGAACATGCCCTCGGGTTCCGCGACCCGCCCCGGTGACGTGCTGCGCATGTACAGCGGCAAGACCGTCGAGGTGCTCAACACCGACGCCGAGGGCCGGCTCGTGCTGGCCGACGCCCTGTGGGCCGCCTCCCAGGAGAAGCCGGACGCCCTGGTGGACGTGGCGACGCTGACCGGCGCCATGATGCTGGCGCTCGGCAGCCGCACGTTCGGCGTGATGGCGAACGACGACGCGTTCCGCGCCGCCGTGGTGGGGGCGGCCGACGAGGTCGGCGAGCCGTCCTGGCCGATGCCGCTCCCCGACCACCTGCGCAAGGGCATGGACTCCCCCACCGCGGACATCGCCAACATGGGCGAGCGCATGGGCGGGGGCCTGGTGGCCGGTCTCTTCCTGCGGGAGTTCGTGGGCGAGGGCATCGCCTGGGCCCACCTGGACATCGCCGGTCCCGCGTTCAACGAGGGCGGCGCGTTCGGATACACCCCGAAGGGCGGCACGGGATCCGCGGTGCGCACCCTGGTGCGCCTCGCCGAGCGAGCCGCCGCGGGCGACCTGCGCTGACACCCGGCGGCGACGAGGGGGCTCCGCGCGCGGGCAGGGCGGAGCCCCCTCCGCCAGGAGCGCCGCCACCCCGCGCCCGGCCGGAGGTGGGACGTCTCACACACCGGCCCGGCGTCTCGTTCGGTGTGGACAAGTGCGAAGATGGGGCTCGGCAGGACAGGGCCCCCACCACAGGGCCGGAGAAAGAGCGGCCGGACACCAGCCGACCGACCGGTCAACCACCCGTAAGGGACAAAGGTGCCCGGCGTACGGCGCACATGCATGGAGGACGTGACGTGGCGAACGACGCCAGCACCGTTTTCGACCTAGTGATCCTCGGCGGTGGCAGCGGCGGTTACGCCGCGGCGCTGCGCGGAGCGCAGCTGGGCCTGGACGTCGCCCTGATCGAGAAGGACAAGGTCGGCGGCACCTGCCTGCACCGGGGTTGCATCCCCACCAAGGCCCTGCTGCACGCGGGCGAGATCGCCGACCAGGCCCGCGAGAGCGAGCAGTTCGGCGTCAAGGCCACCTTCGAGGGCATCGACATCGCGGGGGTCCACAAGTACAAGGACGGCGTGATCGCCGGACTGTACAAGGGCCTGCAGGGTCTCGTCGCCTCCCGCAAGGTGACGTACATCGAGGGTGAGGGCCGCCTGTCCTCCCCGACCTCCGTCGACGTGAACGGGCAGCGCGTCCAGGGCCGCCACGTCCTGCTGGCGACCGGCTCCGTGCCGAAGTCGCTGCCCGGTCTGGAGATCGACGGCAACCGCATCATCTCCTCCGACCACGCCCTGGTCCTGGACCGCGTGCCCAAGTCCGCGATCATCCTGGGCGGCGGCGTGATCGGCGTCGAGTTCGCCTCGGCGTGGAAGTCCTTCGGCTCCGAGGTCACCGTCATCGAGGGCCTCAAGCACCTCGTCCCGGTCGAGGACGAGAACTCCTCGAAGCTGCTGGAGCGCGCCTTCCGCAAGCGCGGGATCAAGTTCAACCTCGGCACCTTCTTCGAGAAGGCCGAGTACACGCAGGACGGTGTCAAGGTCACCCTCGCCGACGGCAAGGAGTTCGAGGCCGAGGTCCTGCTGGTCGCGGTGGGCCGCGGGCCCGTCTCCGCCGGCCTCGGCTACGAGGAGCAGGGCGTCGCGATGGACCGCGGCTACGTCCTGGCCGACGAGTACATGCGCACCAACGTGCCCACCATCTCGGCCGTCGGCGACCTCGTCCCGACCCTCCAGCTCGCACACGTGGGCTTCGCCGAGGGCATCCTGGTGGCGGAGCGCCTGGCCGGTCTGAAGGCCGTCCCGATCGACTACGACGGTGTCCCGCGGGTGACGTACTGCCACCCGGAGGTCGCCTCCGTCGGCATCACCGAGGCCAGGGCCAAGGAGATCTACGGCGCGGACAAGGTCGTCGCTCTGAAGTACAACCTCGCGGGCAACGGCAAGAGCAAGATCCTCAACACCACGGGTGAGATCAAGCTCGTCCAGGTGAAGGACGGTGCGGTGGTCGGCGTCCACATGGTCGGCGACCGCATGGGCGAGCAGGTCGGCGAGGCCCAGCTGATCTACAACTGGGAGGCGCTGCCGGCCGAGGTCGCCCAGCTCATCCACGCCCACCCGACGCAGAACGAGGCGCTCGGCGAGGCCCACCTCGCCCTGGCGGGCAAGCCGCTGCACTCGCACGACTGACCCTCGGTCGACCAGGCGACGACACAGACTTCCGCAATTCGTAAGGAGCAACCGAAACCATGGCGGTTTCCGTAACCCTTCCGGCGCTCGGCGAGAGCGTCACCGAGGGCACCGTCACCCGCTGGCTGAAGGCCGAGGGTGAGCGCGTCGAGGCCGACGAGCCCCTGCTGGAGGTGTCGACCGACAAGGTCGACACCGAGATCCCCTCCCCCGCCGCCGGGGTCCTGGCCTCCATCAAGGTCGCCGAGGACGAGACGGTCGAGGTCGGCGCCGAGCTGGCCGTCATCGACGACGGCTCCGGCGCCCCGGCCGCGGCCCCGGCCGCCGAGCCCGAGCCCGCGCAGGCCCCGGCCGCCGAGGAGCCGGCCCAGGCCGCGC
>NZ_AGBF01000287.1 GCF_000225525.1 Streptomyces zinciresistens K42
GGCAGGTATGAACGCCTGTGTGTCGTACGACGCCGCGACCGAGCGCAGCTCGCGCATCAACTCGTCGGGCGTGGGCCGGTCATCGGGCTCCTTGGCCAGGCAACGCAGCACGAGCGGCGCGAGATTCGCCGGTACGCCGGTCAGGTCCGGCTCGTCGTGCACGACCTGGTAGGCGACGACGTACGGGCTGTCCGAGTCGAACGGCCCGCGCCCGGTGGCCGCGTGGACCATCACCGAGCCCAGCGCGAAGATGTCGGCGGCCGGCCCGACCTCGCGGGGCCGGCGGAACTGCTCCGGCGCCATGAACGGCGGAGTGCCGATCAACTTCCCCGTCTCGGTGCGCAGTTCGCTGTCCTTTGGCCGAGAAATGCCGAAGTCGATGAGCTTCGGCCCGTCGTCGGCGAGCAGCACGTTGCTCGGCTTGAGGTCCCGGTGCACCACGCCCACCCGATGGATGTCGCGCAGCGCCTCGGCCAGTCCAGCCATCAGCCGCCGCAACTGGGCCGGTTCCATCGGGCCGTTCCGCTTGACCTGCTCGGAGAGGGTCGGGCCGGGGATGAACAGCGTGGCCATCCACGGCCGTTCGGCCTCCGGATCGGCGTCCACGACGGGCGCGGTGAACGCCCCGCTCACCCTGCGCGCCGCCGCCACCTCCTGCCGGAAACGCCCCCTGAACTCGGGGTCCTTGGCGAACTGGGCATGTACGACCTTCACCGCCAGCTGCATGCCCGACGTACTGCGCGCGAGATGGACGACCCCCATGCCACCGGAGCCCAGGTGCGCGTCCAGACGGTAGTGACCGGCGTGATCAGGAAGTTCCGCTTCCGCGCCCGCTCCGGTGTTGTGCCGTGGCGCCATGCGACCACCCCCGTGCTGTTCGTCCACGCGCGCGACGCACGGAGCCTAGTCGATGACGCGTACGAGTCGGAGGCGGCGTGCCCACCCGCGGGTTCCCGCACACCCGCAGGTGTGCGTGGCGTGATTCGGGGGAATCAACGGGACCCCATGGCTGGCATGGGGAGCAACGGGGGAGGTTCGATCATGTCCACAGAACGCGTCGAAGAGGTCGGCAGAGCCGGCGGGACGGGGGACGGCGGCGGCGCGGCCCCGGCCGCCACGGCCGAGGCCCTGCGCTACTACTCGGTCGCCCCGGGCGTCCGCCTCAACGTCCGCAGCGGTCCCGGCACCGGCTACTCCGTGGTCCGCCTGCTGCCCGAGGGCGCGCGCATCCAGATCTACTGCCAGACACCGGGCACGAGCGTGTCCGGCCCCTACGGCACGTCGAACATCTGGGACAACATCGGCGACGGCGAGTACGTCTCGGACGCCTACGTCCAGACGGGCAGCGACGGCTACGTCCGGCCGCGCTGCGCCTGACCCGCCGCAACGCCGTCCCGGTCGCGTACGGCGACAGGCCGTACGCGACCGGGACGGGGCGGGACGGGGCGGGACGGGGGTGCGCGAGCCGGGGCAGGGCGGGGCATCCGGCGTGCCGGTGACCGGGGGAGCGCGAGCCGGAGCCCGGGGTGGTGCGAGCCGGGCCGCAGCCCGCCGCCCCCGACCCTGCGGCGCCTCCCGGCGCCTCCCGACACCCCCGCTCACCCCGATCGCGCCGGGCCGCGCGGGCGGCCCGTGCCGGGTCGCCGGGCAGCCGGAGCCATAATCGACATGTGAGCGAGAAGAACGGCACCCCGGCCACCCCCGCCGACACCACGGGCCCCCGCCCCGAGCCCCTGCGCTTCTTCGGCACCACGTGGGTCGACCACGACCACGGCTACACCGGCCGCCGTATCGCCGTCGCCGCCGGTTCGCTCGCCGCGGCGGCCGTCTCCTGCCTGGTGCTGCGCTTCGCGTACGAGGGCGTCAGGATGGCCGGACCCGGCAGTCTCGTCACCGCCCTCGTCGTCGTGATGTTCGCGGTGTGCAGCGCGCTCGCCTTCCGCCACACCTGGGAGGCGTTCACCAAGCGCCCCGACACCGACCACCAGGCCGGCCTGCGCGGCCTGCTCACCATCGGCTTCGTCGGCTCCCTCCTCGCCTACTTCCTCCGCTCCCTCGTCGAGGCCCCCGGCGAGAAGCTCCACCGCGAGGAGTACGAGAGCGCCCGCAGGCAGTACGAGAGCCGCGCGACCCGCCGCACGGGCGACCCGTCGAAGCGCCGCAAGCGTTCCTGACGCCGCGACCCGGAGGGTTCACCGGCCGGCCCCGCGGCACCCCGCGAGGCGCGAGTCAGCCGAGCGGCCCCGCCGTGTCCCTCCCGGCAAGCCCGGCGCTCCCCACCCCGGCCGGGCTCACCATGGCCGTATGACGGCCGCCCCTTCGCACACCGACCGCGCGCGTTCCTTCGACGCCGCCGCGGGCCAGTACGCCGCGAACCGCCCCTCCTACCCGCCCGCCCTCCTCGACACGGTCGAGGAACTGGCCGGCCGCCCCCTGACCGGTGCCCGCGTCATCGACGTCGGCGCGGGCACCGGCATCTCCACGGCCCTCCTGCACGACCGCGGCGCGCGGGTCCTCGCCGTGGAACCCGGGGCCGGCATGGCCGCGCAGTTCCGCCGCGGCCACCCCGGCCTCCCCCTGGTCCGCGGCAGCGGCGACGCCCTCCCCCTGGCCTCCGCCTGCGCGGACTTCGTCACCTACGCCCAGTCCTGGCACTGGACCGACCCCGCCCACTCCGTCCCGGAGGCCCTGCGCGTCCTGCGTCCCGGCGGCGCCCTGGCCCTGTGGTGGAACACCACCCCGCTCGACATCCCCTGGCACGCCGCCCAGGCCGAGCGCATCGCACACCGCTTCGGACCGCACCCCGCCGTCGACCACGACGGCAGCGGAGCCCACGCCGCGCTCGCCGACCCCTCCCGCCGCCTCGCCTTCAGCCGCCGCGAGGTCCGCTGGAGCCGCCGCGTCCCGCTCGCGGTGCATCTCGCGAACATCGGCAGCCACTCGCTCCTCCTGGTCCAGAGCCCGGGGGCCGCCGCCGCATTCCTCGACGAGGAAAGGGAGTTGCTCCTCGGCACGTTCCCGGACGGCGTCGTCGAGGAGACGTACGACGTCGACCTCCTGGTCGCCACCACCCCCTGACCGCCGGGGCCCTGACCCCCTGCCCTCCCGCACGGCCGCGGCCCTCCCGCACGGGCCCGAACCTCCCGTCAGGGCCCCGGACCGCCGCTTCCGCGCGGCCCCGGCAGTCCCGCACGGCCCGACGCCCCGGCCCGTGCGGGACTCCCACCCGGTCGCTTGACGGGTACAGCCCACCGAGAGCAATATTCATCGCATGATGAATTACAGGCGGGTCCGATCGGATCCCCCCGGCACACCGTCCGCGCCCGCCGTCCGCGCCGCCTCCCTCGACGTCGTACGCGGCCCCCGCCAGGTACTGCGAAGCCTCGACTTCACCGTCCCGCGCGGCCGGATCACCGGACTGCTCGGCCCCTCCGGCTGCGGCAAGACCACCCTCATGCGGGCCGTCGTCGGCACCCAGGCCAACGTCACCGGAACCCTCGACGTCCTGGGCCGCCCCGCCGGCCACCCCGCCCTGCGCACCCGCATCGGCTACGTCACCCAGGCCCCCTCCGTCTACGACGACCTGACCGTCCGCCAGAACCTCGCCTACTTCGCCGCGATCCTCGACCCCGGCCGCGCGGCCGCCGACCGGCGCGACGAGCACGTCGACCGTGCCATCGCCGACGTCGACCTCACCAGCCACGCCGACGCCCTGGCGGGCAGCCTCTCCGGCGGCCAGCGCAGCCGCGTCTCCCTCGCCGTCGCCCTCCTCGGCGCCCCCGAACTCCTCGTCCTGGACGAGCCCACCGTCGGCCTCGACCCCGTCCTGCGCCGCGACCTGTGGACCCTCTTCCACGACATCGCCGCCTCCCGTGGCGCCACCCTGCTCATCTCCTCCCATGTCATGGACGAGGCCGAGCGCTGCCACCGCCTCCTCCTCCTGCGCGAGGGCCGGATCCTCGCCGACGACACGCCCGAGGCCCTGCGCACCCGCACCGGGTCCGAGACGGTCGAGGCGGCCTTCCTGCACCTGGTCGACGAGGCGGCCGCGGCAGCCCGCGCGAAGGAGACCACGCGATGACCACCACGACGAACACCGCCGGCCTCGCCCGCCCCGCCCCCACCGGCGCCCTCAGCCCGGCCCGCACGCTCGCCACCGCCGCCCGGGTCCTGCGCCAACTCCGCCACGACCCGCGCACCATCGCCCTGATGGTCCTCGTCCCCTGCGCGATGCTGGTCCTGCTGCGCTACGTCTTCGACGGCAGCCCCCGCACCTTCAACACCATCGGCGCCTCCCTCCTCGGGATCTTCCCGCTGATCACGATGTTCCTGGTCACCTCCATCGCCACCCTGCGCGAACGGACCTCCGGCACCCTCGAACGACTGCTCGCCATGCCCCTCGGCAAGGGCGACCTGATCGCCGGCTACGCCCTCGCCTTCGGCACCCTCGCGATCGTCCAGTCGGCCCTGGCGACCGGACTCGCCCTGTGGTTCCTCGGCCTCGACGTCACGGGCAGCCCCTGGCTGCTCCTGCTCGTGGCCCTGCTCGACGCCCTGCTCGGCACCGCGCTCGGCCTCTTCGTCTCGGCGTTCGCGGCCTCGGAGTTCCAGGCCGTCCAGTTCATGCCGGCCGTGATCTTCCCCCAGCTCCTGCTGTGCGGCCTGTTCACCCCGCGCGACGCCATGCACCCCGCCCTGGAGGCCGTCTCCGACGTCCTGCCCATGTCCTACGCCGTCGACGGCATGAACGAGGTCCTCCGGCACACCGACATGACCGCCGCCTTCGTGCGCGACACGCTGATCGTGGCCGGCTGCGCCCTGCTGGTCCTGTGCCTCGGCGCGGCGACCCTCCGCCGCAGGACGGCCTGACCGAGGGCCCGACCGACCGGAGCACGCGGCCGCCGGCCACGTCCGCCCACCGGACACGCCACCTGAGCGCGAGCCCCCGGTGGGAGGATGAGGCCGGACGACGCAACCCCCGGAGGGCACCTCAGCCATGACCCAGAAAGTCGCAGTCCTCGGCACCGGAAAGATCGGCGAAGCCCTGCTCAGCGGAATGATCCGCGGCGGCTGGACCCCGGCCGACCTCCTGGTGACGGCCCGCCGCCCGGAACGGGCCGAGGAACTCCGCAGCCGACACGGCGTCACCACGGTGACCAACGCGGAGGCCGCCAAGACCGCCGACACCCTGATCCTCACGGTCAAGCCCCAGGACATGGGCACCCTCCTGGACGAACTCGCCCCGCACCTGCCCGCGGGCCGCCTCGTCATCAGCGGCGCCGCGGGCATCCCCACCTCCTTCTTCGAGGAGCGCCTCGCCGCGGGCACCCCCGTGGTCCGCGTCATGACGAACACCCCCGCCCTCGTCGACGAGGCCATGTCCGTCATCTCCGCCGGCAGCCACGCCAGCGCCGCCGACCTCGCCCACGCCGAGGAGATCTTCGGCGCGGTGGGCAAGACCCTCCGCGTCCCCGAGTCCCAGCAGGACGCCTGCACCGCCCTCTCCGGCTCCGGCCCGGCCTACTTCTTCTTCCTGGTCGAAGCCATGACCGACGCCGGCATCCTCCTCGGCCTGCCCCGCGACAAGGCACACGACCTGATCGTCCAGTCCGCGATCGGCGCCGCGACCATGCTCCGCGACAGCGGGGAACACCCCGTCAGACTCCGCGAGAACGTGACCTCCCCCGCCGGCACCACCATCAACGCCATCCGCGAACTGGAGAGCCACGGCGTACGGGCGGCCCTCATCGCCGCCCTCGAAGCCGCCCGCGACCGAAGCCGCGAACTCGCCTCCGGCAACAGCTGACGCCCGCGCCGCCCCCTGCGGCCCACCAGAGCCGGGGGCACGTCCGCCGCAGGGGTGCCGTCCGCAGCGAAGTTGACACGCGGGAGAGCCGTCCGTACTGTTCTCCGAGTTGTCCGACGTGAGCGCCGACCCCGGTCGGTCCCCGGACAGCCACTCCGCAGGAGCCCATCACCATTCGACGGCTGTCGAACCATCTGCCGTCGTTTCATTGGTGCGCGTATTTGCGGAATGAGGAATCCGCGTTCGAAAGAACGCAGGCCCCCGATTAGGTCGGGAGCAAGGAATCCGCTAAAGTCTCACTCGTCGGAACGGCCCAACGGCCGGGAAGGCAAACCCCACTGACTGGGGGTCAGG
>NZ_AGBF01000286.1 GCF_000225525.1 Streptomyces zinciresistens K42
CGACCTGCTGCCGCCCGTCCTGACCCGCGCGGTCAGGCGCGCCCGGCGCCGGGTGCGGTGACCCGCCGGGCGGACGGCTACGCGCCCGCCAGCGACAGCTTCACGGCGAACCCGAGGAAGAGCGCGCCCGCGGCCGAGGTCGCCCCCGCCGACAGGCGCCTGCGGCGCCGGAAGGCGGCGGCCAGCCGGGTGCCGCTGAAGATCAGCGCCGTGAGGTAGAGGAAGCTCGCCACCTGGGCGAAGACGCCGAGGACCACGAAGGAGACGGCGGGGTAGGCGTAGGCGGGGTCCACGAACTGCACGAGAACGTTCCAGAATCAAACTGCGTCTACTCTCGCGCCATACCCGCTACCAAGACCGCTCCCGAGTGGACCGCCGAGGAACTGGTAGAGCTGGCCGACCTCCAGGTCAGGAACGATGCACTACCGGAGGACGCGCCCCGCGGCCTCCTGTCGGTACGCCTGTCCATCCTCACGGAGGACACAACTTCCCCTGCCAGGCAAGAACTTGACCTCCGCCGCCATGCCATTCGTGAGGGCGTGCGGGTTGTTGGCGTGGCCAGGGACCTTGGAGTGTCTGCAACCAAGAAAGCACCTTGGGAGCGGAAGGAACTCGGGGACTGGCTCAACCACCGCATACCCGAGTTTGACTTGATTCTGTTTTGGAAGTTGGACCGGTTCATCAGGCGCATTTCTGACCTACATGAGGTCATCAAGTGGTGCGAGAAATTCGGGAAGAACCTGATTTCCCTCAATGACACCCTGGGCCTGTCATCCCCCATGGCACAAGCAATGGTGACCTTCATTGCAGCCGTCGCCGAGATTGAGGCGGCCAACACCAAGACTCGCGTCTCGTCTCACTGGGAGTACACCAAGCAGCAGGACCAATGGCGGATTGGCAAGCCGTCGTTTGGCTACAAGACTGCCAGGGTGGGCGGGAAACTCCGCCTAGTCCAATACCCTAAGCAAGCCCGAGCCGTGCGCTATATGTACCAGGCTGCAATGCGGGGGGTTCCGGCAAACCGCATTGCGAAGGTCCTAGACCGGGCCAAGGTTCCGACCTACAGCGACCGGAAGTGGAACAATCAGCAGGTTCTTAGGATTCTCAGGAACCCTGCGGTTAGGGGAATTCGCACCGAGGGAGGGACGAAGGCGGCAACCTACAAATCTACGCCGGTACTGGATAAGCAGGGCCAGGAGATCAGGGTTACGGATGAGCCGATCCTGACTGACAAGGAATTCGAGAGTGTGCAAGCGGCGCTTGCCACCCGTTCGAAGAACAAGCGTCACCATGAGAAGGACCGTCGTCCGACCCGGTTCCTCGGTGTCATGAAACACGAGTGCGGCAGGAACGTTAACGAAACGAACAACTACAAGACGCTCTCTACCGGCGAAGTGAAGGAGTACCGATACTTGCGGTGCCCTGACTGCCGGAAGCCCGGATTCGTGACGCCGGACCCTGAGCATGTGTATTCATCTTTGGCACAGGCCGTCTTTGAGGCCCTGGGGGATTACGAAGTGATCCGCCGGGAGTACGCCAGAGGTGACGAAAACAGGCGTGAGCGCAAGCGACTGGAAGAGTCCATTGCCTACTACATGTCCGGGCTGGAGCCCGGAGGAAGGTTCGACAAGGCCGGATTCGAGAGAAGGCAGAGAACACGCTAGACACTCTCATGAACGACTTGACGAAGATTGACCCGGAATCCACGAAGGACAGGTGGATCTACGAAAGTACCGGCATGACGTACAAGCAGCATTGGGAGGCTGGTGGCGTAGAGGCCATGGAAAGGGACCTGCTGAGCGCCGGGATAACTTTCGAACTTGGAAAGCAGGATGGAGAACTGTTGGGGCGGCTGGTCATCCCGCATGACGTTAAGGAGCGACTGATCAGGATGGACAACAACTGGAGTTAGCCATACCGGCGCACTCCGCGAAACCAAAAATGCCCCTTCCGGAATGAGGGGGCATTTCTTGTGTCAACTCTCGGAGGAATAGACGACATCAGCAACGACTTTCCGGTTGCCGTCCTGATCCTGGATCACGTTCACAACACGCATACTGGGGTGGGGGGTGCCCCTATCTGTTTCGTCAACCCCGGTAGGGTCGGCTTGTAGGGGATGTTCCCGGCGGATCGGGCGGCTGATGGGCAGCCCGGTGGCCGGCAGGGCCACAGTGGCCGTGCCGGTGCGCGGGCGTGATGGGGCCTGGAGGGTAGGGACGGTTGAGCCGCGTCAGGCGGCCAGGTCGACGTCGCCCGGGGTGCGTGCTTCGTAGAGCGCGCCGGTGCGGATCATCGCGTGGATGACTCCACCCGCAGGGCACCCCACACCGTCGTCTGGGCCAGCAGCACCGGATGCGCCCCGTACGGGATGAACTCCCCCGCACCGAGCACCCGTGCCGCTCCCTGCACGACGAACGAGCCGGACGCGGTCGGGTAGACGTTGAGGCAGGCGTCGTTGTTGCAGTTGCCGTTTCCGTTGCCGGTAAGTCGGGTCAGTTCCTCGCGGGCCATGCCGTAACCCCCCTGTGTCTGGCCCCAGTTGCGACCGTGGACATGACGCTACGAGTGCGGCTCATCGGCTTCTATGCGGCATCGCCAATATTCGCGTTGTCGGGTAAACCGAGGGTCAGGACGCCTCGGGGCTGCGCACGACCCTCACGGTGAGTGGCTGCCGCTTCCGCCTGCTGGGCGTGCTGACAAGGACAGAGAACGGAGTGACCTTGGAGGGCTCCTGAGACTCCTTCGGGAGCCGCTCAGGCAGGCCGAGGGCTCCTAGCGCCTCGCGCTGCTCCTGGAGGCTCATGCGAGCGAGCATGGCCGCAGCATCGTCAAGGTGAGACATGCCAGCCCCCTACGCGCTTGCCAGAGACAGCTTGACGGCGAACCCCAGGAAGAGCACCCCGGCGGCCGAGGTGGCCCCTGCGCTGAGCGTCCTCCGACGACGGAACGCAGCAGCTAGACGGGACCCGCCGAAGATGAGCGCAGACAGGTACAACACGCTTGCCAACTGGGCGAGTACGCCCAGGGTCACGAAGCCCATAACCGGGTTGGACACTGACACGAACTGAACGAAGAAGGCCACGAAGAACAGGATCGCCTTCGGGTTGAACAGGCTGATCACCAGCGCCCGGCGGAAGGGCCGCTCCTCGCCGGGGGCGGCGGCGTCCTCGGCGGCGGCGGCGTCCCGGCGGGTGCGCCACATGCCCCACGCGGCCCGCATCATGCCGATCGCCAGCCACGTCAGATAGCCGGCGCCCGCGTACTTCACGACGGCGAACAGCACGGCGTTGGCCTGGAGCAGGGAGGCGACGCCCGCGGCCGACAGGGTCATGAGGACGGTGTCCCCGCACCAGACCCCGGCCGCGGCGGTGTAGCCCGCGCGCACGCCGCGCCGGGCGGCCACCGACAGGACGTACAGCGAGTTGGGGCCGGGCAGCAGGACGATCAGGACGAGACCGGCCAGATACGTGGGGAGATCGATGACGCCGAACATGGACAGGAGTGTCACACGCCCACGCCCCTCTTCTCACCCCGTTTCGCAGGCTGGACCGCGGGGGTGCGCGCGGGCGGTTCAGAAGGCGTCACGCGGCACGTACGTCCCCCACACCGCGCGCAGCGCGTCGCACACCTCGCCCACGGTGGCGCGGGCCCGCAGCGCCTCCTTCATCGGGTACAGGACGTTGTCCGCGCCCTCGGCCGCCCTGCCCAGCGCGGACAGCGCCGCCTCCACCGCCCGCCGGTCCCGCCGCGCGCGCAGCCCGGCGAGCCGTTCGGCCTGCCGGGCCTCGACGGCGGGATCGACGCGCAGCGGCTCGTAGGGCTCCTCCTCGTCGAGCCGGAAGCGGTTGACGCCGACCACGACCCGCTCGCCGGAGTCCGTCTCCCGTGCGATCCGGTAGGCGTTGCGCTCGATCTCGCCCTTCTGGAAGCCGTGCTCGATGGCCGCGACGGCGCCCCCGAGGTCCTCGACGCGGCGCATCAGGGCGAGCGCGGCCCCCTCCACGTCGTCGGTCATCCGCTCCACGGCGTAGGACCCGGCGAAGGGGTCGACCGTCGAGGTCACGTCCGTCTCGTGGGCGAGCACCTGCTGGGTGCGCAGGGCGAGCCGGGCGCTGCCGTCCGTGGGCAGGGCGAGCGCCTCGTCGAAGGAGTTGGTGTGCAGGGACTGGGTGCCGCCGAGGACGGCGGCGAGGCCCTGGAGGGCGACACGGACGAGGTTGACCTCCGGCTGCTGGGCCGTGAGCTGGACGCCGGCCGTCTGGGCGTGGAAGCGCAGCATCAGCGACCTGGGGTCGCGGGCGCCGAACTCCTCGCGCATCACCCGCGCCCAGATGCGGCGGGCCGCGCGGAACTTGGCGACCTCCTCCAGCAGCGTCGTACGCGCCACGAAGAAGAAGGACAGGCGCGGCGCGAAGGCGTCGACGTCCATGCCGGCCGCGATGGCCGTGCGCACGTAGGCGATGCCGTCGGCCAGCGTGAAGGCGATCTCCTGTGCGGGGCTCGCGCCCGCCTCGGCCATGTGGTAGCCGGAGATCGAGATGGTGTTCCAGCGCGGGATCTCGGCCCGGCAGTAGCGGAAGACGTCCGCGGTCAGCCGCAGGGACGGCCGCGGCGGGAAGATGTAGGTGCCGCGCGCGATGTACTCCTTGAGCACGTCGTTCTGGACGGTGCCGGTGAGCCGGTCGGCGGCCGTGCCCTGCTCCTCGGCGACGAGCTGGTAGAGCAGCAGCAGCGGGGCGGCCGGGGCGTTGATGGTCATGGACGTGGAGACCTTCTCCAGCGGGATGCCGTCGAGGAGCACGCGCATGTCGTCCAGGGAGTCGACGGCCACCCCGACCCGGCCGACCTCGCCGTGCGCGAGGGGGGCGTCGGAGTCGTGGCCCATCTGGGTGGGCAGGTCGAAGGCGACGGACAGTCCGGTGGTGCCGTGGGCGATGAGCCGCCGGTAGCGGGCGTTGGACTCGGCGGCCGTGCCGAATCCGGCGTACTGGCGCATCGTCCAGGGGCGGCCGGTGTACATCGACGGGTGGACGCCGCGGGTGAAGGGGTAGGCGCCGGGTTCGCCCAGCTGCTCGGCGGGGTCCCAGCCGAGGAGCGCGTCCGGTCCGTAGACCGGTTCGACGGGCAGTCCGGACTCCGACTCGCGCGTCATGGTGGGTGCCTCCGCCTTGAGGGGCCGGTGTGCGGCGGCGTCCGGCCGGGCGGGCCGGCGGGGTGCCGTCACTCCTGTGTCCCACCTTGCCGCGTGGTTCGCCACCGGTCGCGGGCGGGGAGCGTCCCCGGGGGACATCCGGGCGGCCGGGGCGGCCGCGCTGAGACGACGGGGGCCGGGCTGCGTACCAGGGGCTTGGCGCGGTCCGCGGCGCGGGCGGTCCGCCGCGGGCGGCCGCGGTGTGGGGCCGCGGTGTGGGGCGCGGGCGGGACCGGGGGAACGTGTCCCGCCCGCGCCATGTGCACGAGCCGTAGGTACGGGGGGAACCCCGGCTCTGTGCGAAGGCCGATGACCAGTCGGCTCACTCTGGTCAGCGTCCGCGCGGCCGAAAACGTCACTGCGGAACGCGAAGATCTTCCGGTTGAGGGAAGAACAGCAGGTCAGCGGCTTGCGCTCGGGGAGTGGTTCAGCGCGGTCCGCGGTCGCCGCCGTCCGGTGGCCGGCCGGTGAGCGAGGGGCCGCCGGTCCCGCCGTCCGTGCGGTGGTCGGTACGGCCGCCCTCCTTGAAGGGGCCGGGCCCGCGTCCGCCGCCGCGGTGAGGGCCGTCGCGGTCGCCGCCCCGCCCGTCGTCGCCGTCCTGGCCCGCGGGGCCGTCACCGCCCCGGCCGCCGGCCCGCTCGGGCACACTGCGGCCGGGCGCGTTGCCGCCCGTCAGCTTGAGGATCTTGTTGCAGTACGGGCGCACGCGCTCGGCGCCGCCCGCTGCGCCCTGGAGTGCGCGCCGGTGCACGTCGTCGAGCGGCTTGCCGTTGCGGACGTCGCGGCAGGAGGAGACGACGGTCTTCCACCAGCCGCTCGTGCCGCGGTCCCGGGCGTCCGCGGAGGGCTCGCCGCCCCTGGCGGGGCCGCCGGGGGAGGTGCCTGCGGTGACCGTGCCGCTGGGCGCGCCCGATCCGCCGCCGGGCGTGGGCCCGCCCTGCGCGCCCCCGTCCGGGGAAGGTGAGACGAGCGGGGTCTCGGGCGGCACCCCGCTGGTCACGGAGGCGCCCGGCCGGGCCGGCTCGCCCCCGCGGAACGATGTGGGCAGGACTCCGGTTCCGGCCGCGACGGCGACCCCGCCGACC
>NZ_AGBF01000285.1 GCF_000225525.1 Streptomyces zinciresistens K42
CCAGTAACCTGGAGCGATGCTCAAGGAAGTCATCGCGACCCGCTACATCACGCCGCTGCGTGAGGGCGGCTCGCTGCCGGGACTCGTCGAGGCCGACGACTTCGGGACGTACGTCATGAAGTTCACGGGCGCCGGCCAGGGCCGCAGGACACTGGTCGCCGAGGTCGTCAGCGGCGAACTCGCCCGGCGGCTGGGCCTGCGGGTGCCCCGGCTCGTGACCGTCGCCCTCGATCCGGTGCTCGGACTCGGCGAACCCGACCAGGAGGTGCAGGAGCTGCTGCGGTCCAGCGGGGGCGCCAACCTCGGCATGGACTTCCTCTCCGGAGCCCTCGGCTACGACCCCCTCGCCTTCGAGGTGAGCCCCGCGGAGGCGGGACGCGTCGTCTGGTTCGACGCGCTGGTGAACAACGTCGACCGGTCCTGGCGCAACCCCAACCTGCTGATGTGGCAGGGCGAACTGTGGCTCATCGACCACGGCGCGACCCTGATCTGGCACCACAACTGGCCCGGCGCCGAAGCCTCCGCGCACCGCCCCTACGACGCCTCGGACCACGCCCTAGCCCGCTTCGTCCCCGATGTCGCGGCCGCCGCGGCCGCCCTCGCGCCGCGTGTCACCGAGGAGCTGCTGACCGAGGTGACCGCCGAGATCCCGGACGCCTGGCTGACCGGCGAGCCCGGCTTCGACACCCCCGACGACCTGCGGCGGGCCCATGTGCGGGCCCTGCTCGCGCGCGCCGCCGACGTCCATGAGCGCCTCACCGGCATCGAGGAGACCACATGAGCGAGCGGCACATTCACATGGCCGGCCATGTGGTGGAGCGCCACATCATCCGGGGCGGCGAGGCCAACGACCGGGACGTCTTCGAGTACGCCCTCCTGCGCGTCGTCCCCCGCGTCGAGCGCGGCGAGTGCATCAACGCGGGTGTCCTCGTGTACTGCCGCGCGCGCGGGTACGTCGGGGCCCGCACCCACCTCGACGAGGTCCGGCTGCTCGCCCTGGACCCCGACGCGGACGTGTCCGGCGTGCGGGCCGCCCTCGGCGCCGTCGAGCGGGTCTGCGGCGGCGGCGAGGGGGCGGGGCAGGCCGGCGGCGACGACCCGGGCCGGCGCTTCCGCTGGCTCGTCGCCCCCCGCTCGGCCGTCGTCCAGCCCGGCCCCGTGCACACCGGCCTCACCACCGATCCGGCGGCCGAGACCGAGCGGCTGCTCGATCTGCTGGTGCGGTGAGGCGGGGGTGATGGATCACATGCGCGCGGTGGCCGTTGACACCGCGTGCCGGGACTTCTAGCGTCACGTCCATCGAAGGTACTAAGCGGTCGCTCATCCGAGGAGAGTCACAGATGTCCACCACTGAGCAGCGGGTCGCCGTGGTCACCGGCGCAGCGCGCGGCATCGGCGCCGCCACCGCCGTACGGCTGGCCGCCGAGGGCCGCGCGGTCGCCGTGATCGACCTCGACGAGGCCGCCTGCAAGGACACCGTGGAGAAGATCACCGCGGCCGGCGGCAAGGCCCTCGCGGTCGGCTGCGACGTCTCCGACGAGGCCCAGGTCGAGGCCGCCGTCGCACGGATCGCACAGGAGCTCGGCGCCCCGACCATCCTGGTCAACAACGCGGGCGTGCTGCGCGACAACCTGCTGTTCAAGATGAGCGTCTCGGACTGGGACACCGTCATGAACGTGCATCTGCGCGGTGCCTTCCTGATGGCGAAGGCGTGCCAGAAGCACATGGTCGACGCCGGCTTCGGCCGTATCGTCAACCTCTCCTCGTCCTCCGCCCTCGGCAACCGCGGCCAGGTCAACTACTCCGCCGCCAAGGCCGGACTCCAGGGCTTCACCAAGACCCTCGCCAAGGAACTCGGCAAGTTCGGCGTCACCGCCAACTCCGTCGCCCCCGGCTTCATCGCGACCGAGATGACGAAGGCCACCGCCGACCGCATCGGCATGGGCTTCGAGGACTTCAAGGCCGCCGCCGCCACCCAGATCCCGGTGGCCCGCGTCGGCGAGCCCGAGGACATCGCCAACGCCATCGCCTTCTTCACCGCCGAGGCGGCCGGATTCGTCTCCGGCCAGGTGCTGTACGTCGCCGGCGGACCGCTCGACTAGAGCCGGAAGGAGACACCGCCATGACGGAACTGCCCGAACTCTCCGGCAAGGTCGCCCTCGTCACGGGCGCCAGCCGAGGCATCGGCTACGGCGTCGCCGAGGCACTCGTCGCCCGCGGCGACCGCGTCGTCATCACCGGCCGCAACGAGGACGCCCTCAAGGAGGCCGTCGAGCGACTCGGCGCCCAACGCGCCGGGTACGTGGCCGGCAAGGCGCACGACGAGGCCCACCAGGCCGTGGCCGTCGAGCACGCCATGGAGACCTTCGGCCGGGTGGACTTCCTGGTCAACAACGCCGGCACCAACCCGGTGTTCGGACCCGTCGCCGACCTCGACCTCAACGTAGCCCGCAAGGTCTTCGAGACGAACGTGATCTCGGCGCTCGGCTTCGCGCAGCGGACCTGGCACGCCTGGCAGAAGGACAACGGCGGCGCGATCGTCAACATCGCCTCCGTCGCGGGCATCGCGCCCTCGCCCCTCATCGCCGCCTACGGCGTCAGCAAGGCCGCGCTGATCAACCTGACCCAGCAGCTCGCCCACGAGTTCTCGCCCGGTGTGCGGGTCAACGCGATCGCCCCGGCCGTGGTGAAGACGAAGTTCGCGCAGGCCCTGTACGAGGGCCGGGAGGCGGAGGCCGCCGCGGCCTACCCGCTGGGCCGGCTCGGGGTGCCCTCCGACATCGGCGGCGCCGCCGCCTTCCTCACCTCCGACCAGTCCGACTGGGTCACCGGACAGACGCTCGTCGTCGACGGCGGCATCTTCCTCAACGCCGGCGTCGGCTGACCCGCAGCACCTCGACAAGGGCCCCGCCGGACACCGGCGGGGCCCTTCTTCACGCCTTCCAGGACCGCCGAATCCGGTGACAACGTAGTCAAACCAAGAAGGTGAAAGTGCTTGTGCGACGAGAGGTTCACAGACCGTGAGCCTGCGGTATGTTTCACCGACCTTGGTACGGCAGATCGAGGAGCGTGCGCGTGTTCAACCGGATCCGACGCCTGCGACAGGTGGCGGCCATCGCGTCCATATCGTCCCTGGTGGCCGGATGCGGCGTCCTGTCGTCCGACTCCTCGCAGGACAAGGGGCCGATCATGGTGGGGACGACGGCCGCCCCCAGCACCCTCGATCCCGCCGCGTCCTGGGACAGTTCGTGGGAGCTGTTCCGCAACATCTACCAGACGCTGCTGAGCTACCCCTCCGGAGCGACCACGCCCGAGGCGGACGCGGCCGAGAACTGCCGCTTCACCGACCGCACCAACCGCACGTTCCGGTGCCAGTTGCGGGACGGCCTGAAGTTCTCCGACGGCCACGCGCTCGACGCCAAGGCGGTGAAGCACTCGATCGACCGCATCCGGAAGATCAACGTCAACGGCGGCCCCGCCGGACTGCTCGGCAGCCTCGAACGCGTCCAGGTGCTCAACGACCGCGAGGTCGCCTTCCAGCTCGACAAGGCCGACGCGACCTTCCCGTTCGTGCTGGCCACACCCGCGATGTCGATCGTCGACCCCGCCGAGTACCCGGCGGACAAGCTCCGCGAGGACGACGAGATCGTCGGCTCGGGGCCGTACACCCTGCAGGGGTACGACGAGGGCAAGCAGTCCGAGCTCGTCAAGTACGCCGACTACAAGGGCTACGCGGCGCGCAAGAACGAAGCGGTGACCATCCGCTACTACCAGGACTCGCCCACCATGGTCGCCGCGCTGCGCGCCAAGAAGCTCGACGTCGCCTTCCGCGGCCTCGCCGCCAAGGACATCGTCGACATCCAGGCGAACGACAAGGACCAGCTCCAGATGATCGAGGGCTCCGGCACCGAGATCAACTACCTGGTCTTCAACCCCAAGGACCCGACGGCCGGGAAGGCCGCCGTGCGCAAGGCCATCGCCCAGGTCGTCGACCGGGCGGCGATCGCCCACAAGGTCTACAAGGACACGGTGGAGCCGCTGTACTCGATGGTCCCCAAGGGCCTGACCGGACACACCACCGGCTTCTTCGACGACTACGGCGACCCCAGCGTCAGCAAGGCGCGCAAGATCCTCACCGGGGCCGGCGTCCAGGCGCCCGTCCCGCTCACCCTCTGGTACACCAGCGACCGCTACGGATCAGCCACCAAGGCGGAGTTCGAGGAGCTGAAGACCCAGCTGGAGAAGTCCCGCCTGTTCAGGATCACGCTCAAGAGCCGGCCCTGGAAGACCTACGTCACGGGCTACCAGAAGGGCGAGTACCCGGTGTTCGGACGCGGCTGGTTCCCCGACTTCCCCGACGCCGACAACTTCATCGCCCCCTTCGTCGGCGACCAGAACGCCCTCGGCACGCCGTATGTGACGCCCAGGATCACCGAGACGCTGCTGCCCAGCTCCCGGGCCCAGAGCGACCGGGCCAACGTGGTCAAGGACTTCGAGGAGGCCCAGCGCATCCTCGTCGACGACGCGCGGCTGCTGCCGCTGTGGCAGGGCCGCCAGTACGTGGCCGCGAGCGCCGAGGTCTCCGGCGCCGAGCGCGCCCTGGACCCCTCGACGATCATGATGATGGGCGAGCTGTCCCGCAAGACGAGCTGGTAGCGCGGGTGTGCGGCGGACCGGTCCGCCGGGACGTGCGGCCCCCGGGGCGATTGTCAGTGGGCGCCTGTAGGTTCTGAGAACCGGACACGACCCCGGTCGTGGACCGTACACCGTCTGCCGTACAGCGTAAGGAAGTTGACGTGACCGACACCGCCATGCTGCCCGAGTCCTGGCGCGGGGTTCTGGGCGACGAACTGCAGCAGCCCTACTTCAAGGAGCTGACGGAGTTCGTCGAGGAGGAGCGGGCGAAGGGTCCCGTCTACCCGCCGCGCGAGGAGGTCTTCGCGGCCCTGGACGCCACGCCGTACGACCGGGTGAAGGTCCTCGTCCTCGGCCAGGACCCCTACCACGGCGAGGGCCAGGGCCACGGCCTGTGCTTCTCGGTCCGCCCCGGGGTGAAGACCCCGCCCTCCCTGCGCAACATCTACAAGGAGATGAAGGAGGAGCTCGGCCTGCCCGTCCCGGACAACGGCTATCTGATGCCGTGGGCCGAGCAGGGCGTGCTGCTGCTCAACGCGGTGCTGACGGTCCGCCCCGGCGAGCCCAACTCCCACAAGGGCAAGGGCTGGGAGCAGTTCACCGACGCCGTGATCCGCGCCGTGGTGAGCCGGCCCGACCCGGCCGTCTTCGTCCTGTGGGGTGCCTACGCGCAGAAGAAGCTCCCCCTCATCGACGAGACCCGTCACGTGGTCGTCAAGGGCGCGCACCCCTCGCCGCTGTCGGCGAAGAAGTTCTTCGGCTCCCGTCCATTCACGCAGATCGACGAGGCGGTGGCCCGGCAGGGCCACCAGGCGATCGACTGGCGGATCCCGGACCTGGGCTGACCGGTGCCGCCGGGAAGGTTAACCGGTTCCCGGCAGACCTTCCCGGCCACGGCGGCAGGCGGGGCCGGCTCCGCGCGGACCGGCCCCGCGGCCTGCCACGGGGGCGCCTGACCTGGATCGCCGGCCCGGCCCGTTAGCGTCGGGAGGGACCAGCCGACGAGGGCCCCGGAGGACGCGGTGACGGAGCGACAGGAGCGGACGGCGCCGGACACCGTGCCGGCGCGGATCGGGCAGATCGTCATGCTGCACCACGCCGGGGACCGCGAGGAGGCCCGGCGCCGGCTGCTCGACCTGTGGACCGAGCTCGGCGAGGACGGCGACCCCGTGCAGCGCTGCACCCTCGCCCACTACCTGGCCGACACCCACGACGACCCCGCCGACGAACTGGCCTGGGACCTGAGGGCGTTGACCGAGGCGGAGGGCGCCGGGGGAGCCCCCGCCCTGCGGGCCCTGTACCCCCTGCTCCACCTCGACCTGGCCGCCGACTACGTCAAGCTGGACCGCGCGGAGGCCGCGCGCGCCCACCTGCGCCGGGCACGGCAGTCGGCGGACGCCCTCGGGGACGACGTCTACGGCGACGGCGTGCGGGCCCGCCTGCTGCGGCTGGAGGGCCGGCTCGGGCAGAGCGGCTGACGGCCGCCGGCTCAACGCCCGTACGACTGCTCGCAGATCCGCGACTCGGGGCTGTCCGGGCGCCAGCCTCCGTACCTCCTGCCCAGCGCGCAGACGTCCCCGCCGCCCCCGGCCCGCGGGGGCACCGCGCGCGGGGCGTCGGGGACCGATCCCCGCGGCCGCTGCGGTGAC
>NZ_AGBF01000284.1 GCF_000225525.1 Streptomyces zinciresistens K42
GTCGCGCCCGCGCCCGGCCAGGGCCCGCGCCGCACGCGCCGGCGCGGGCACGCCCCATGGCGCTCACGCCGCGAGCGGCCCGGCGGAGGGCATACGCGGATCCTGTGTTCGAACCATGCGCTTTCTGTGCGGCACCGGCTCCCGCGGGCCGCGTGGAATCCCGGAGAAAAGAGTTCCCGGGACGTTCCCCGGGCACTTTTGCGGCGGGCCCGGGGACGCGTCTCGCGGCATCCGGGAATTGCAGAGGAATGTCGGCGGAAGGCGTGGAAAATCGCTCGTCCGTGTGACGCCCTCTCGTCCCTGCGGCCGATGCCGGCCCGCTTGAAACGCGTGTCGTGGTTCTGTGACAAAAGCGTGACCAGGGAGGGACGCGGGCCCGTGCGGACGGCGGCGGACGCTGCGTGACCGCACTGGCCCGATCCCTCGCCCAGGCCCTAGCGTGGCGGCATGGCACCGATACCGAACCCCTCCGCCGAACCCCAGGACGACCCGGACGCCTACGTCGGTCTCGACTCCGACGGGGCCGAGCGGCTGGCCCGCGACCGAGGCTGGCCGGCGGTGCGTTCGCTGCCGCCGGGGGCGATCATCACGATGGAGTACCGCGCGGGCCGGCTCAACTTCGAGGTGAAGGACGGCCGGGTGGCGCGGGCCTGGAAGGGCTGACCGCATGACGACGGCCCCGGTTCCGGAGGAGGAACCGGGGCCGTCGTCATACGGGGGTGGCGGTGCGTACCCGGAAGATCCCGCGGCGCTCGGGGGTGCCGCTCAGCCGCCGGTGAGCGGGCGGGCCGTGGAGGACGTCCCGCGGGTGCCGCGGTCCGTGTGCGGCGGGCGGCGACTGCCGGCCGGGGTGACGGGCGTGCGCTCCGCGCGCGTGGTGTGCGGGCCCGGCGCCAGATAGGCCGGGGGCCGGGCGGCGCGGGCCGGCGAGGAGGCCGGCTCACGGGCCGGTGCGTCGCCCTCGGGGCGGACGGGGCGCGGGGTGAGCGGCACCGGAGCCTCGACGGGGACGGCGGCGGGCGCGGCGGCGGACCAGCGCTCGCGGACCCGGTCGCGCAGCTCCAGCAGCCAGGTCTCGGCGCGGGCGATCAGCGGCTCGAACCACGGCAGGGCGAGCAGGATCAGCAGTCCGGCGGCCCAGCCGAGCAGGACGTCGCTCAGCCAGTGCGTACCGAGGTAGACGGTGGACATGCCCACGCCCAGCGCGGTGACCGCCGACACGGCGGACAGCCAGCGGCGGGCTCTCGGGGTGGAGGCCAGATAGGCCAGGACCCCCCAGGTGACCACGGCGTTCGCGGTGTGACCGCTCGGAAATATACCGCCGCCGGCCCACATCTCGTTCGATCCGATCTCGGTCGCGTAGTGCGGTCCGAGCCGGCCCATGCCCAGCTTCGCCGCGCCGACGCTGACGTTCAGCAGCAGCAGCGAGACGCCGAGGGCGAGCAGCGGGCGCAGTGTGTGCTGCCGCCAGGAGCGCCAGCCGAGCCAGGCCGCGACCATCACCGCCGTCGGGCCGCGCTGGCCGAGCACCACGTAGTAGTCGACGAACGGCTGGATCTCCGACCACTGCTGGTACGGGCGGAAGAACATGACCTGCCAGTCCAGGCGGACCAGCCACGAGGTGACCAGGACGGCCCAGACGATGACCGCGTAGAAGGCCAGGGTCGAGGCGAACAGCACGATCCTGTGCCGGGTCATCTCCGGCACATCGAGATGGGCCGGGCGCTCCGGCTCCCGGTCCAGCCTGGCGAAGACCCGGTCCAGGCGGGTCGGCTTTCGTTCGGTACGCACCCAATCGACGTTACAGCGAGTGAGCGCAGTTCCCGGTCGATTCCACGGCTTTGTGATGACGATGTGATGTGGGATTCCTCTCAGCGGCGCCTTTATTTCCTACGAATCCGTAATCACTGCACCCAGCGCCCTGCAATTCCTTTGATCATTCCGCCGGCTGGTTTTTCCCGGATTATGAATTCGTTCACCCGGGCCTGGGGTGCAATTCGCCCGGGGGTCACCGGGGGCGGGTCGCGCCGATCACGGTCGCGCCCAGCCGGGACGGGCGGTCGACGTGGTGTACACCACACGTCTTCGTGTCAGGTCTGAGAGGTCCGCCACGCGGCACCGAATCGGACTCGCGTACGCTGACGTCTCACTCGCCCCTCGCAGCGCGGGCCGGAGACCCCCGCTCCTCTCCGGCCGAGTCGCGGGAAGTCCCCACCCCGTGAGCCCGCCGGGTCGAGGGAACATCTGGGAGGTACGTACATGTCCGGGACGACCACGGCCGCCGCTGCGCTGCGCCGTCGGGCGGCCGGGGCCGGTGCCAACCGCTGGGTCGTCCTGGTCGTGCTCTGCTCCAGCCTGCTGCTCGTCGCGGTCGACGCGACCGTGCTGCACGTGGCGGTGCCCGCCGTCACCGAGGACCTCAGGCCCGGCGCGATAGAGCTGCTCTGGATCGTCGACGTCTACCCGCTCGTCTGCGCCGCCCTGCTGATCCTCTTCGGCACGCTCGGTGACCGGGTGGGCCGCAGACGCATCCTGCTGCTCGGCTACACCCTCTTCGGTGTCGCCTCCGGCCTCGCCGCGCTCGCCCGCGACCCCCAGGTGCTGATCCTGGCCCGTGCGCTGCTCGGGGTCGGCGGCGCGATGATCATGCCCGCGACCCTGTCGATCCTGCGCCAGGTCTTCCCCGACCGGCGCGAGCGGGCGCTGGCCATCGGCATCTGGAGCGCGGTGGCCGCCGTCGGCGCGGCCGTCGGCCCGCTGATCGGCGGCTTCCTGCTGGAGCACTTCTGGTGGGGCTCGGTCTTCCTGGTCAACATCCCGCTGATGCTCGTCAGCCTCCCCGTGGGCCGCCTGCTGCTGCCCGAGTCGAAGGGCGACGGCCAGGGCCCCTGGGACGTCGTCGGCGCGCTGATGGCGGCGGCCGGGCTGTTCGGGATGGTGCTGGGCGTGAAGCGGCTCGGCGGCGGGGAATCGGTCACCGGCCCGTTCACCCTCGTGCCGCTGGCCGTGGGGGCGGTCCTGCTCTTCCTCTTCGTACGGCGGCAGAAGCGGCGGGCGCATCCGCTCGTGGACCTGCGGATGTTCGCGCGCCCCGCGTTCAGCACCTCCGTCGGGTGCATCGTGCTCGCGATGCTGGCGCTGGTGGGCCTGGAGCTGATCGCGGCCCAGTATCTGCAACTCGTGCTCGGGCTGTCCCCGCTGGAGACCGGGCTGCGGCTGCTGCCGCTGACCTTCGCCGCGATGGCCGCGGGGCTCGCCGGGGCGCGGATGCTGCGGCGCTTCGGACCGCGGCGGATGGTGTGCGCCGGGTTCTGCCTGACGGCGGTGGCCGTGGTGCTGCTGATCGCGATGGGCGGCGCGGACAACCCCGGCCTGCTGCTGGCCGGTTTCCTGCTGCTGGGCTTCGGACTGGAGACGACGCTGTTCGGCGCCTACGAGTCGATGCTCAGCGAGGCGCCGCCCGAGCAGGCGGGCGGGGCGGCCGCGATCGGGGAGACCTCCTACCAGCTGGGCGCGGGCATCGGCATCGCGCTGCTGGGCAGCGTCATGAACGCGGCGTACGCCCCCGGCCTGACGTCCGTGCCGGGTGTGCCCACGTCCGCCTCCCGGGCCGCCTCGCACTCGCTGGGCGAGGCGTACGACATCGCCGCGCGGCTCGGCGGACCCGCCGGGGCGGCGCTGCGGCAGGCGGCACGCAACTCCTTCGTGTTCGGGATGCACATGGCGCTCGTGGTGAGCGCCGGACTGCTGCTGCTCGGCGCGGTCATGGCGCTGCGGCTGCCGCGTGTCATGCAGTGCGAGGCACCGCCGGTCGAGCTGCCGAAGCCGCGGGAGGTCGCGCAGCCCCGCGTCTCGGCCTGACCGGGGCCGCGGCCCGCCCCGGCGTGTACTGGACGCACGGTGCGCGACCGTCGTAGCGTCTGCACCGCGATCGTGATGAGCGGTGCTGGTTTTCCGTGTCGCCGGAGGGTGTGCCATGTCCGCGTCTTCGAAGTTGCCCCCGTTCGACCCCGCCGACCCCCTGGGCGTCGACGACCTCCTGGAGCCCGAGGACCTGGCGGTCCGCGCCACCGTGCGCGACTGGGCGGCCGACCGGGTCCTGCCCCATGTCGCCGGGTGGTACGAGAAGGGCGAACTGCCGCAGATCCGTGAACTCGCCCGCGAACTCGGGGCCCTCGGCGCCCTCGGGATGTCCCTGGACGGCTACGGCTGCGCGGGGGCCTCCGCCGTGCAGTACGGCCTCGCCTGCCTCGAACTGGAGGCCGCCGACTCCGGCATCCGCTCCCTGGTGTCGGTGCAGGGCTCCCTCGCCATGTACGCCCTGCACCGCTTCGGCAGCGAGGAGCAGAAGCGGCGGTGGCTGCCCGGCATGGCGGCCGGCGAGATCATCGGCTGCTTCGGACTGACCGAGCCCGACCACGGCTCCGACCCGGCCTCGATGCGGACCCACGCCAAGCGCGACGGCACGGACTGGGTGCTCAACGGACGCAAGATGTGGATCACCAACGGCTCCGTCTCCGGCGTCGCCGTCGTCTGGGCGCAGACCGACGACGGCATCCGCGGATTCGTCGTGCCGGCCGGCAGCGCGGGGTTCTCCGCCCCGGAGATCAAGCACAAGCTGTCCCTGCGCGCCTCCGTCACCAGCGAACTCGTCCTGGACGACGTACGGCTGCCCGCGGACGCGGTGCTTCCGGAGGCCGTGGGCCTCAAGGGGCCGCTCAGCTGCCTCTCGCACGCGCGGTACGGCATCGTGTGGGGCGCGATGGGGGCGGCGCGCTCCTGCTTCGAGGCCGCCGTGGACTACGCGAGGACGCGGGAGCAGTTCGGCCGGCCGATCGGGGGCTTCCAGCTCACCCAGGCCAAGCTCGCCGACATGGCGCTCGAACTGCACAAGGGGATTCTGCTCGCCCACCATCTGGGGCGGCGCATGGACGCCGGCCGCCTGCGTCCCGAGCAGGTCAGCTTCGGCAAGCTCAACAACGTCCGGGAGGCGATCGACATCTGCCGTACGTCACGGACGATTCTCGGCGCCAACGGGATCTCGCTCGAATACCCCGTGATGCGGCACGCGGCCAACCTCGAATCGGTGCTCACCTACGAGGGCACCGTCGAGATGCACCAGCTCGTGCTGGGCAAGGCGCTCACCGGGCTCGACGCCTTCCGCTGACCCCCGTGAGGGGGCGGGGCCGGCGAGCGGCCCTGCCTCAGCTCTGGTTGTAGAAGCCGTCCGCGCGGCGCGCCGCGGGGTCCCCGCTGACGATCTCCGTGTCGGCCGGGGTCAGCAGGAAGACCCGGTTGGACACCCGGTCGATCGAGCCGCGCAGACCGAAGATGAGCCCCGCCGCGAAGTCCACGACGCGCTTGGCGTCGGAGGGCTCCATGGCCGTGAGGTTCATGATGACCGGCACGCCGTCCCGGAACAGCTCCCCGATGGCGCGGGCGTCCCGGAAGCTGTCCGGGGTCACCGTGCCGATGCGGCGGCCCTTGTCCTCGGCGACGTCCGTGGCCACCTTCACGCGCGGGTCGGTGACCCAGGCGTCCCCGGGCTCGGTCCCTTCGGAGTAGTCGTCGTCGTAGTAACGCTCGTCATCGTTGTCGTCAACGAGGCCCAGCCAGGCACTCGCCTTGCGCACCGATCCCATGGACGCCTCCTCTCAGAGCGGTCTCTCCTGCATTCCGCATCCCTATGGTCATCCATGATGCGGACGACGCGCCAAGTGAATAGACGCCGCGCGGGGGGTTTGTGACGGTACTGGTGCACAGCCCGTACGTCGAGAGCCCGTGTCCCCCAAGGGGCATGCCACGTACGGATGCTGACTGTGAGTGAAATATGATTCTTCACGGCGTACGGGTGAGCCGGGGTGCGTCCGGGTGAACGGTCCGGCCCGGCCGACGGCGTCCTGGCCGGTACGATGCGGCAGCTCGGCATCGCACGAACCTCGGGGGAGCGTCATGTTCGGAATGGTCAGGCCCTGCAGCCATCGGCTCGGAGAGAAGCTCACGAGTGAATGGATGGCGCACCTGTGCGGGCTGTGCCTCGCCCTGCGGGGTGACCACGGCCAGCTCGCCAGAGTCGTCACGAACTACGACGGCCTCCTCATATCCGTTCTGACGGAGGCTCAGGCCGACGACGGCGGTGCGCTGCGCCGCAAGGCGGGCCCCTGCGCGCTGCGCGGGATGCGCACCGCGTCCGTCGCGCAGGGTGAGGGCGCCCGGCTCGCCGCCGCCGTCTCGCTGGTGCTCGCCTCCGCCAAGGTCCGTGACCATGTCGCCGACCGCGACGGGCTGCTGGCCCGCGGG